>JARVKD010000046.1 GCA_029775875.1 Nitrososphaeria archaeon | reverse complement strand
AATAATGGTATAAAAGCACAGATAATATCCTCAGACGAACTGAGAAAAGTAATAACACCGGTGCCAAAGTATACAGAGGAGGAAAGAGAGATAGTTTATGGAGCAATCGTTTACGTTGCAAGGATATTGACAAAGAATGGTGTAAATGTTATAATAGATGCAACAGGAAATAGAAGAAGGTATAGAGAAAAAGCAAGAGAGGAGATAAAGAATTTCATGGAAGTCTATCTTTATTGCCCTTTAGAAACCTGTATAAAAAGAGAAAGTAGACGCATAGAAACTTTTCAAGCACCTAAAGATATTTACAAAAAGGCTCTTGAAGGAAAATCTACAGTGCCAGGCATAGGCGTTCCTTACGAAGAGCCCTTAAACCCTGAGCTAAGAATTGATACAGAAAAGCTGAATCCAGACGCTTGTGCTGAGAAGATACTTGATTTGATCAGAAGGCAAATCTTAAAGTAAATATGTTTTTCATCATCATTTTCCTAGCTCTATAATCTTCAAAATGTTATCATAGATTATTGGGTTCGATGCCGCTATGAAGGATACCCTTTGAGTTGGCTCTAGAATATAATCAAGTTCTTTACCATCAGGCGTAAGGATTAATCCACCAGATTCCTTCAATATTATGTAAGATGCCGCAATATCTGTAACTCTCAACATACTTCTAACATCCACAAAAGCATCTATGAACCCTGATGCTACGTAGCAGATTTCCAGAGCGTTGGCACCGAAGTGCCTTATGTGCCTAACCTTCCTGAAAAGGGGCATCAATCTAACAATGACCTTCTCATCAGCCTTGCTAAAGTCTATTCCTATGACTGCATCTTCAAGTAATGCTCTATCAGAAGTCTTTATCTTTCTATCGTTCATGTGTGCTCCCTTACCTCTTTTGGCATAAAAAATGGTGCCATCAGAAAGGTTCAACACAACCCCTACATCAACATCTTTAATAGAATTACCTTTCGACATCGCTATTGAAGTGCAGAAAAACGGTACCCCTCTAATCGCATTCGTAGTGCCATCTATGCTGTCAATTACAATGTAAACATCTGGCTTGCTCCCAATCTCCATAATACCAAGCTCCTCGCTAACTACTACGCATGATATATTCTTCTTCTTAAGGGAATTTATTATGAAATCTTCAGCCAATTTGTCTATTTTTAAAGTCCAGTCCCCCCCAGCCCCTTTTCCAACGACTTCGGAAGCAGAAGCAGACCCTATAATGGGTCTAATGGCACTACAAACCTCTCTAGAAATATTTATGAGAAATTCTAACCAGTCCTTCAAGCCAAAGGTATTAAACAATATGTTAATTTAATCATTTTCCGTTAATATATGCGTGGACAGGGTTGAAATATAAATTAATGGACATATTGGCATGCCCCATATGCAAGACCTTCCCGCTTCAACTTATAGTATATGACGAAACAAATACAGGGTCATCGATAGTTGTGGTGAATCCTTGTGATGACTATTGTGGCTATAATAAAAAGAAGATGGCAGACCTAAAGAGCGAAGGAATAAATTTGGATTGTAAAAGTTGTCTTCAAACTAGAATAGTCGAAGGAATCTTGATATGCCAAAATTGTAGTCGTTGGTACCCTATTATAAATGAGATTCCTCATATGTTGCCTGATCAACTAAGAAATAAGAAACAAGATATAAATTTCTTGATTAAGAACAAAGAAAGAATTCCAAAGGAGATACTTAGCGAAGGGAAGCCTTTCAACCTATCTGATTGGCCCTCACTAAACCAATTATGGCCTTTTTAACATCTTCTTTAAAGACATCCTTTGGTCTATCATCATTCACAAGGTAATAATCTGCTTTAGCTATAACATCCCCTAATCCTAACTTCAACTCCGCCCTGTCTCTTTCCTCAAGCTCTTCCTCATTCTTTGGGTCTCCCGATCTGTTTCTTGATGATAAACGTCTTAATCTAGTTTGAAAAGGAGACAGTAAAGCGAGAATATGAACATGTTTGGCTATCGTCTTAAAGTATCTGACTTCTTCGAGGCTTCTAACTCCATCTATAAATGCTATATCTGTTTTAATTAGTTCCAATTTTTTCGCTATCATCTTAGCCACTATCTGATCGCCCAGTTTTGATCTAATGTCCCTCATTACGAATTCGTAACTCTTTGCCTCCTCTTTTAGACCTCTTCTTTTCACTTCATCTCTTATTACATCGCCCATGATAAGAACTGGTATGCCCAACTCTTCTGCAACTTCTCTAACTATGGACTTTCCAGAGCCTGGCATGCCTGTAACCAGGATGAGTTTTCTGATCAATTTTTTCATCTTTCTTTATAGTAATTTTTTCAGAGGCTAGAACCTGTCAAAGAATCCAGAACCCTTTCTTACCCCTTTTCTTTAAGCTGACCGAATTCTGTTGAAGCCTTTGGCTCTATGGGCTTCGGTGTTGGGGCAGTTGCCTTAGTCCATCCTATCCAAGATAATATGGCTAGTATCGCTACTACAGCTATGAAGAAGGATATCTGTAGAACCATCGTTGTCCATGCAGTAAAGAAGAGGAGCCAACCATAGATGATAACGCCTAATATGCTGGCGATAAGGATTATGATTCCTGTTATTTGATTCTTTTTCAAATTTACCCTTGCCCTCCTAAATCTGAACAATCCTTTTTTAAATCTTATTCTGGCTTAAGTAAGTCTGCTCTCGTCACAATTCCTGCTATAATCTTGCCTTTCATCACTAAAATCGCTGGATAAAAATTCAAGATAGGAATTAGAAGATCTATGGGAGTATCTTCATTTACAGTAGGGAAAGAGGGTTCCATGACTTCTTTCACTTTCTTCATGAAGAGCAATTTTGGACTTTCTTCTGCTAACTTCTTTATGAGAGCCTTTTCAGATACACTTCCTATAACCTCATCCTTACTTAAAACTGGCATTTGAGATATTGCATGCTTATGCATCAACTTCACTACTTCCCTTACATTAGACTCAGCATCTACAGATACGACTTCTCTCGTCATCACGCTCTTTACCTTTTTAGAATTCTTTAGCTGTAACTTTTGCAAAGTTTCAAAGATAGCCATTGTCTTGGAGAAGGAAGGGTCTATTCTTCCTGCTTCTATCTTCGCTATCAATGATTGGCTGACTCCAGATAGCCTTGCTAGATCACTTTGAGTCAGACCCAGAGCCTTCCTCATCTTCTGTATGTTTTTCAGCTGTAGAGACATCATTCTGGCACTCTCCCATCTTACTATAAACCTTTTCATTCAACGAGTTTTTCTTAACAGCATGGTCAATTCAACCAACCTATCAACTGTTTTGTAGACGCTCTTGAAACCTTCAACGTCTTCTTCCACTCCTTTTGCACCTAAGTCCTTTGACCATACTGTTCCACCCAAGTTTGCTCCCAAGGCTCCTCCACTAACTGGAATCATTTTGTTGATGAGTAAGAAAGAGTGAATTGTTAACAAAGCAAGCTCTTGACCTCCTAATCTATCTCCTCCTACAGCGATCCCTGCACCAACCTTATTCTTTAGGGCTTTTGGATTCTTTGCCACTAAAGCTCTGCACCTATCAAATAAAGTCTTGAGCTGTCCACTAAGGGTGCCATTGTATACTGGCGTTCCAAAAAGCATGGCATCTGCCTCTTCAAGCTCAGTGTAAACTTCTACCATATCATCTTTCTGTATGCAACCTTTTTTCGTTCTGATGCAATAGTCACAATGTAAACAAAAGTTTATCTTCTTACCATAAAAATGAAAATAATCAGTCTTAATCTTATATTTCTTTTCAGCGTATTCCAAAGCCTTTCTTACAACAAAATCAGTGGCAGCCTTCCTTGGGCTTCCTGAAATGCCCAAAACCCTTAATTCTGAGCTTCTCATAATGATCGCCTAGGCTATTCTAAATGCCTTGGTTAAGAATTTATAGATTAATAAACGATCCATTTTTCAGCCTCTTTTATATGATGGCATTAAAAATATATTTGTGCTTTTATAAAATAGAAGATTTGAACTCGGCTTGAGCGAAAAAAGTTTGCCTATAAAGATTGCTTGGGGAGTAACAGGCGCCGGGGACTATTTACCTGAAATTTTTCAAGTCATGAAGAAGATAATTGAAGGAGGGAATGTAAAGGTACAAGCATTCTTGTCTAAATCAGCTGTTATGGTCGTAAAATGGTATAAACTATGGAATGAATTGGAAAAGATATCGCCAAGGATCATGATAGAAGAAAGTGCAAATGTCCCCTTTATAGCTGGTCCACTTCAAACTGGAAAGTTCAAACTTCTTTTAGTGGCTCCAGCAACTGGTAATACTGTAGCAAAAATAGTCAATGGGATAGCAGACACACTGGTAACCAACGCAGTTGCACAGGCTCATAAGGGAAATTTACCTATATACATACTCCCTGTGGATCAAGAGACAGAAACTGGAAAAAGAACGACAGTTCTACCTACAGGAGAGAAGCTTGATTTGTCGATGAGGGATGTAGATATGATGAACTTTAGAAAACTCAAGGCTATGAGAGGAATAACTGTCATAACTAGCCCTTATGAGATAGAGGAGATAATAAAGAAAGAAGCTCAATCTGAATCTGCTTAACCTTTATAATATATAGCCTCAATTCCAAAATCCATATTAAAGACTTCATTTACTGCTAATTTATGAAGGCTTGCTTACTTATTAAGACGCAACCAGCCAAATATGATCAAGTAACCAAAAAAGTAAAAGAAATCAAAGGCATAAAAGTTGCCTTTTCAGTCCTAGGAAGAACAGATGTAGTTGCAAATGTAGAGGTTGCAAACTTGAAGGAGCTTAGCGCTTTGGCATTAAAAATAGGTAGCATAGATGGCGTATCTGCTACTGAAACCCTCATAGGTTTGGAGGCATGATGTTATGATAAATGGTTTAATTCTCATAAAGGCTACAGCCGCAACTTCACCTAGCGTATTGAAAGAGGCAAAAGGGATAAAAGGAGTTAAAGATACATACATGGTCTTTGGGCGCTTTGATATAGTGGTCTTCCTAGAGGCTGAAGACTTCCCAAGGCTCAAGGACTTGGCGAAGAAGATATCATCAATAAAGGGCATAAAGAGCACTGAGACTCTCCCTCAGGGAGACTAACCCTTTTTATTGTTCTACCGTAAGTTTTTTACTATAACCAATCTGCATATTGGATTATATAGAGTTGCTAAAAATGTCACGGCTTGAGCAAGTTCAAGAAATGATTCCCGAGAAGAATTGGCATGCAATGGAGATTGACGATCTACTGCAGACGCTACGCACCAGTAAGGAGAAAGGATTATCTGATGTTGAAGCTAAGTCTAGATTTGCCATATATGGTCCAAATGAGTTTTTGGTAGAGAAAAGAATCTCACCGGTAAAGATTTTCCTCAAGCAATTTGCGAACATACTTTTAGGTATTCTATTGATCGCTACCGCCATTTCAGCGCTTTTGGGAGAAATAATTGATGCATTAGTCATATCCGTTATAGTATTATTCGTCGTCATCTTAGGTTTCGTACAAGAATACAGGGCAGAAAGAACTCTCGAATCGCTGAAGAAGATGCTGAGCCCCACATGCACAGTAATACGAGATGGTAATGAAAAGGAGATACTTGTAAAAGAATTAGTTCCTGGTGACATAGTAGTTCTAAAAGATGGGGACAAAGTACCTGCCGATATAAGATTGGTTGAGGCAGTGAACCTTCAAGTAGATGAAGCGCCCTTAACGGGTGAATCAGCCCCTGTTACGAAGACTTTGAAGGTTTTACCAGAAAAAACTTCAGTAATGGACAGAACTAACATGGTGTTTTCTGGAACTACGATTACTTATGGTAAGGGGAAGGGAGTCGTTATTGCATCAGGGATGAGAACTGAGTTTGGAAAGATTGCCAAGGAAGTCACAGCAGTAACAGAGGAGAGATCGCCTCTTGAGAGACGAATGAGTGAGATAGGTAGAAAGCTTGGATTAATAGTATTAGTAATAATTGCGATAATAACTGTGGTAGAAGTAGCAGAAGAGTATCTGATGTTTGGGTTTATCAGTTTTGGCTTCTTTATTGAAGTCTTTTTGTTTGGTGTTGCATTAGCTGTTGCTGCTGTTCCTGAAGCACTGCCAGCCATTGTGACCGGAAGCTTAGCAATAAGTATGCGCATTATGGCGAAAAGGAATGCTTTGGTAAGAAGGATGCCTGTAGTTGAGACCTTAGGCTCTACTCAGATAATATGCTCAGATAAAACGGGTACGCTAACGAGGGGAGAGATGACTGTAAGGCAAGTTTATGCTGATAGTAAAAAATTGGAGGTTACTGGCTCTGGCTACGATCCAAAAGGTGAGATACTTCATGATGGGAGACCCATCGATCTTAGCTTGAAGGACGCTTTAACAAGGCTTGCCAAAGCTGCTCTCCTCTGTAACGATGCAAGGCTGGAGGCAGATGATAGCAAATGGACGGTAAAGGGCGATCCTACTGAGGGTGCCTTGATTGTACTTGCTGAGAAGACAAGCCTGAAGCAAGATGAAGTTAGAGGACTTCACCCTAGAGTGGCGGAGGTGCCCTTCAGCTCTGAGCGAAAATTTATGACAACAGTCCATTCTTCTCAAGAAGGTGTTTATATTGCCTATATGAAAGGAGCCCCAGAAATAGTCTTGCAGCGTTGTAACTATCTCTTTGAGAATGGGCAAATGAGGGAGATGAGCGAGGAAGATAGAAAATTCATTTTGACGATTAACGAGGAGATGGCTGGAAATGCTCTAAGGACCTTAGGGGTAGCTGAAAGAACGTTGCCTGAAGGTCTAGATCTATCAGACAGTGAGCGTCTAGAAACAGATTTTACATTTCTAGGACTGGTGGGTATGATCGATCCTCCAAGGGAGGAGGCTGTGAAGGCAGTTGAAGTGGCCAAGCAAGTCGGTATGACGTCCATAATGATTACGGGAGATCATAAGCTCACAGCCGTAGCCATAGCCAGAGAGATGGGTATATACAAAGATGGTGACCTTGTTTTGACAGGTGAGGAGCTCGAGCGATTAAGAGAAGAAGAATTTGAGAAGATTGTTGAGAAGGTGACTGTCTATGCTCGAGTCTCCCCCTTACATAAGCTAAGAATAGTAGAAGCATGGAAGAAGAAAGGTCGTGTAGTGGCCATGACAGGGGATGGTGTAAACGATGCTCCAGCCTTAAAACGCGCAGACATAGGTATTGCCATGGGCGTCACAGGGACAGATGTCACGAAGGAAGCCTCAGACTTGGTCTTGGCAGACGATAACTTCGCTACAATAGTGAAAGCCATAGA
>JARVKD010000045.1 GCA_029775875.1 Nitrososphaeria archaeon | reverse complement strand
GTTTTGGGTTTAAACTCTAGCATGGAGGAGGCTGTGAAGCTTGCCCAAGGTTTGAAGAGGCTTCGCTGTGGTGATCTATTCGAATTAAGCTTGTCCGAAGAACTTGAAGGAGAGGCGCTTAAAGTTGAAGATAAGTTTTAAGCCTACATGCTGGTATGGCTTTTGAGGGGTGAGGTCTGATGAAATGCCCAGAGTGTGATGGAGAAATACCTTTGCCAAAGGATGCAATAGAAGGAGAGATAGTAACCTGTCCAGATTGTGGAACTTCGTTTGAGCTTTACAAAAAGGAAGATGGTAGATTCGATATACGTTCAATACAAGTAGTAGGCGAGGATTGGGGTGAATAAAAAATAAGTAAGATTTCTATGGTTTACGATTATGTTAGATGGGAAGAGAAAGTCATAGCTGATGCAGCGAAGAAGAAAGGAGTGGATTTAAAGCTAGTAGACTCAAAAGATGTTTCTCTTCTCTTAGATAATGATTATGAGAAGGAGTTTGGAGATGTTGTACTTCAGAGATGCTTAAGCTATTTCAGAAGTCTTCATCTCACAGCAACTCTAGAGGCGAAAGGAGTGTCTGTAGTAAATAACTTTAACGTTGCTGTTGTTGCTGGGAATAAGCTCTTCACCACTCTTGCCTTACTCAAAGCTGGTATACCAACGCCTCAGACTGTCTTATCTTTTGCCCCTGAGAGCGCCCTAAAATCTCTTGAAAAATTAGGCTATCCTGCAGTATTGAAGCCTACGATAGGTAGCTGGGGAAGGCTAGTAGCATTATTGAAGGATAGAGACTCCGCTGAGGCTATATTCGAGGATAGAGAGCACATGTTCCCCCTATACCAAATTTACTACATTCAGGAGTTTGTTAAACGTCCCCCAAGGGATATAAGAAGCATAGTTATAGATGATAGAGTTGTTGCCGCAATATACAGAATATCTCCATCGGGAAACTGGAAAACTAACATGGCTTTAGGAGCGAAAGCAGAGAATTGCCCTATAACGAAAGAGCTTGAGGATATCTGTGCTAGAGCTTCGAAGGCGGTCGGTGGAGGAATATTGGGGGTTGATTGTATGGAAAGCCCTGACGGACTCTTGGTTCATGAAGTGAACAATACCACTGAGTTCAAGAATACAGTTCCTGCTACGGGCGTGGACATACCAGGCTTGATAATTGATTATCTTGTGAAATTAAGAAAATAGGAGTTTAGCCTTGGAGGAAAATGCCATCAGTCTTTTAGAAGATATTTTAAGAATCTATGCCCCTTCAGGTAAAGAAGAGCCTCTATCTAGATTTTTAGCCGAAAAAATGAAGAGCCTTGGCTTTAAAGATGTTATAATCGATAGAGTAAACAATGTGATAGGGACTATAGGCTCTGGCTCCCCTTCAATATTATTATGTGGGCATATGGACACTGTTCCTGGTATACAACCTGTGAGAATATCTGAAGGGCTTATATTTGGTAGAGGCGCAGTAGATGCCAAGTCTTCTCTCGCAGCCATGATCATGGCAGCATCAAAATTCGTTGATAAAGGAGATTTCGGTAAAATCATAGTGTCAGGGGTCGTAGATGAAGAAGGCACAGGAATAGGCATAAAGGAATTGATAAAGAATGGCGTTAAAGCAGATTATGCCATCTTTGGGGAGCCTAGTGGTATAGAAAACATAACCATTGGCTATAAAGGTCGAATCTCTTTAACAATAGTATGCAAAACAGCCAGTGTTCATGCTAGCGCCCCTTGGATGTCACAAAATGCTGTTGAGAAGGCATTTGAGGTCTGGAACGCAATACGTGCCTATGCTACAGAGAAAAAGGATGAAAAAAATCGCTTTGATTCATTAACAGCATGCATCACAAAGATAAGGGGAGGAACTACCCACAATGTTTTGCCTGGTACATGTAAGATAACCACAGACATAAGAATTCCCCCTCAGATGTCTTGCTCAACTGTTTATCAAGACATAATGAAGATAATTGAAAAATTCCAATCAGATCTATCTTTTCCGAAGATAGAGATAGAAGTTGGGGATATGACAGAGCCCTTTGAGACTGATAGAAATTCACTTCTTGTAAAAGCCTTAATCATAGCAATATTTGAAATAACGAAGAAGAGACCTATGTTGTTAAGAAAAACTGGTACAGGAGATATGAACGCTTTTGGGCATGCCTTTAAAGTGCCTGTAGTTACCTATGGTCCAGGAAACCCCCATTTGTCTCATACGCACAAAGAATGCATAGAAATTTCAGAGTATCTCTCAAGTATTGAAATTTACCATAAAGCCATACTGAATTTGTGTAAATTCCATCAAACGAATAGAAATTAGTTCTTTACTTTTGTTTATATACCACTAAAGCCACTTTGTCTGAGCATAGCAATGCGATTACTCTTTCGACAAAGAACCCAAAACGCCATAAAATATTACGGTGGGATTGAGAAAGATGCTAAACTACTCATCATAGTAAATAGCCTCGTAGCTTTACCCTTTAGCTTTCTTCTGGTCATTCAACCTATCTATCTTGATAAGGCAGGGATGGAGGGAACTATGATAGGAGCACTTTATACTGCCTTTGGTCTAGCAAGTTCAACTCTGGTTTTTCCCTTTGGCATATTGAGTGATAGATATGGGAGAAAGCTCTTTCTAACACTAGGGATAATCCTCCAATCCATCTTCTACATGGTATATATTTTTACCATAAACTATCCTCTCCTCCTAACATCCGGAATAATAGGAGGCACTGGCAATGCTATGTTCTATCCTTCCAGTAACGCTTTATTGGCAGAGAAATCTTCTGAGGAAAAAAGAACTTTGGCCTTTAGTCTTTCCTTCTTTGCGTCAACCTTTTCTTACACCTTTGGAGCTTTGTTGAGCAGTCTACCAAACTATTTTCGAGTTTGGTTCAACCTTTCTGAATTATTCTCATACAGACCTATGTTCGCTATTGCCACCGCCTTTTTGATTCTCTCGTTCTTACCTCTTGCTTTGATCAAAGATGTTAGTTTTCATAAGGAAAAAAGAAGGCTTCTCCCAAAAGGGTCGTTGAACATCATCGCCAAAATCTCCCTTGTGGATGCCTTGATAGGTCTTGGAGCTGGTTTTATAATACCTCTATTCTCTCTCTGGTTTTACTTGAGGTTTGGATTGGATGAAGTAGTTTTAGGTCCATTGTTTGCCATTGCAAATGGCGTCATGGCTTTGTCTTATCTCACAGCTCCTAAGCTCTCAGATTCTTTTGGCATGATAAACAGCATAGTTTTGACTATGGGTATAGCCACGGGATTGATGTTCACAATACCTTTCGTAAGCGATTATAGTATTGTAGCAATCCTATTTGTATTCAGAAACTTCTTGATGAACGTGTCCAATCCTATATCTATGTCTTTTTTGATGAATAACGTTGCTCCAGAAGAGAGAGGATCCGCTACAGGCATAACGGGTATAGCATGGAACCTTCCTTACTCTATAACTTCGACCTTTGGAGGTTACATCATGGCTAACATCTCTCTTTATCTACCCTTCTTGATCTGTGGCACCTTCTATGCCATCTCCATCATCTTATTCTATGGGTTCTTTAGGCGTTTTGGCTTAAAAGAGAAATTTAGATCAGCTTGAGATAGTTTTATTGAATAGCAAGTTTTAATAATAATCTTATTCAAAGTGTTAACATGCCAATAGAACCGCCTGATGAATGGGTTGTGTCTGCAGTTGAGAAAATAAGCCCAAGTGTGGTTAACATCAGCACTGTTCGCCTTCTTAGAGATTATTTTCTTCACGTGCATCCAGTCAAGGGTATAGGTTCAGGGGTCATCATCAACTCTAAGGGATACATAGTTACCAATCATCATGTTATAGCTGGCAGCGATAGAATCGATGTAACTCTAACCGATGGAAGAAAACTATCAGGAAAGCTCATGGGGGCTGATGCTAGCTCAGATATAGCCATAGTAAAAGTTGATGAAGAAGGTTTGCCATCTGCAGAGTTGGGTGACTCTGATAGACTGAAAGTAGGACAATTCGTCATCGCTATAGGCAATCCTTTCGCTCTTGTAGGTGGACCTACTGTCACAACGGGCGTTGTAAGCGCTCTTAACCGCAATATACAAGTCGAAAACCATGTTTATGAGAGCTTGATCCAGACAGATGCAGCCATAAATCCAGGGAATAGTGGCGGACCATTGTTGGATAGCGATGGGAGAGTCATTGGAATCAGTACTGCCATGGTCCCCTTTGCTCAAGGAATAGGCTTTGCCATACCTATCAATTTTGTAAAGAGGATAGTCGATGAGCTCATCTCATATGGGCGAGTGATAAGGCCTTGGCTAGGTGTTATAGGCATGAGTGTTACAGATGAGATGGCATCTTATTATGAATTACCTGTCAAGGCTGGAGTCATAGTAGCCAGAGTCATTCATGGTAGCCCTGCTCATAAAGTAGGCATATTAGAAGGAGACTTGATAGTTAGAATCAATGATGCATCTGTAAAGACGATACAAGACTTACAGAAATCTATTCAGAAGAAAAAAGTAGGAGATAAAGTAGAGGTAGAATTGATTAGAGGGTATGAAAAAGGAGTTGTAGAAGTAACACTTGCTGAAGTACCACAGTTTTAACAAAAAATGTGTATAGGTTAGAAGACAAGGATTGATGCACTTTTTCCATCAATCTTTTGAGAAAATGAGGATAGCCTAGAAATTGAACTTATCAATTAAAACTTATATATAGAAAAATATAGTGCTATGAGATGGTGAACGGAGTTATCAAATCATCTAAATTCTTCAAAAGATGAAAGATCGATTAATATAAGCAGAAGAGACTTCTTAAAACTTGGTGGTGCAGCGACAATTGCAACAATTGCTTTGGGAATGGTGCCAGAGGTCAAAGGCGCCTCGATAACAGTATTACCTAAAAGAGGGAGGATGTTGAACTATCAAATAGGAAGAAAGACTCCGAGCATTTGCACATATTGCGCTGGAGGCTGTGGTCTTCTAGTAACATCATTAGAAGGGAGTTCTGCTGATCTAAGAGAGGGAGACATCTACGCCAAGAATTTAGAGAGAGACTATTCAGCAAGAGGGAGAGTCATAGAAGTAGAGGGCGACCCATACTCTCCTATCAACGAAGGAGCCTTGTGCAGCAAGCCTACAGCTTACCTACAAGTAGTGAATAGTGACCGTCGTGTTTTATATCCAATGAAGAGAACAAATCCGAACAAAGGTGAGAATGAAGATCCAGGATGGGTTCGAATTTCATGGGATGAAGCATACTCTATAATAGCTTCAAAGGTAAAAGAAGCTTTAACAAACGTTCCCTACAAGCGCACAAACACTACCACCGGAAAGGATGATTACTACTATATAGGTAAAGACTCACCTGTAGCATGGCTTGGATCCTCCTATTGGAACAACGAAGAGTGCTATCTTGGTAGGAAGTTTATGGCTTTGCTGGGCTCAAATAACATAGAGCATCAGGCAAGAAAGTGCCACGCTTCAACTGTAGTAGCGTTGGCTAATACCTTTGGCTTCGGTGCGATGACAAACCATATAGTCGATGCCAAAAACTCGAAATGCTTCCTCATCATGAGCAACCCTGCTGAATCACATACAATGGAATTTAGATGGGTGACAAAAGCGAAAGAAAATAATAATGCCATAATTATCCACCTTGACCCAAGGTATAACAGAACTACTGCGAAAGCAGATATCTATGCTAGATACAGATCTGGCTCAGAGGCAGCCGTTTTCCTAGGTTTAATTCGCTATCTACTTTACGAGAAACCTGAGCGTATAAACAAAACATTCGTTGAGAGTAGAACCAACGCTCCTTATGACCTTAATGGCAACTTCTTAAGTGACTGGGAGACAAACTCTAACTCGATATTCAATAGGCTGAAAACTCTCGTTGCTAATTATACGCCAGAAGAAGTCTCTAGGATTACTGGAATGCCAGTAGATAAATTCTTACTTGTTGCCGATACCTTCACTGATCCTAACAATAGACCAGGCAATATTTACTATGCCATGGGTACTACACAGCATACGAACGCTGTTCAAGCTATTAGGGCTCAGGCGATATTGCAACTATTACTTGGGAATATGGGTGTGCCTGGAGGAGGAGTTAATGCTCTAAGAGGAATAAGCAATGTTCAAGGCTCAACTGATGCTAATGAACTTATGCACGTAATGGCGGGATACCGTGAACCTCCAAGGACAATAAAGTGGTACACACCAACTCCAACTGGATCTATTACGAAGACCGACCAGCAAATCATAAGGAATTATCAAAAATGGAAGAATTATGATCCAGTGAAGCGTGGAGGTTCTTCTGACCCAGCAGCAGTCAAGGCTAACGACGACGATGCATCTTACACCAAGTTCGAACAAAGATATTATAATAGACACTTTCCAACATGGAACGCTCTTGAATATCACTGGGGAATATATGTAGGAACATGGCCAGGTGTAGACCCTGACAACGAGCCTATTGTTTGTGATTTACCTGTAAATCCTGGCAATCCTATAGTCAAATTATTCAGAAAGATATTAAATGGTGAAATCAAGGTTCTAATATGTAACGGTGAAAATCCTGCAGTATCCATGCCTAATGCTGATCTAGTTAAACAGGCTTTAGCAAAGGAGGGTCTCTTTTTGGTTGTGAATGAAATCTTTGAGACAGAAACAGCATGGTTCGCAGATATATTGCTACCTGGATCAGTACAAGTGGAAAGATCTGGGAGTATTACAAATACAGGAAGATGGATTCAATGGCGTTGGAAGGCAGTAGATCCACCAGGAGAATGTAAAGATGAGCTAACATATGTGACGGAGTTATTTGAGAGAATAAGATTCGAATTGAAGAAAGCTGGAATAAAGCTTCCTTCGGAGAAGTATAGCGAAGAGAACGGTGTAACTGTTAAGAGGACCATTGGTGGAGTTGATTTACCAACAAACCCTGATGCTGCATGGCCTTCTAGATTTGGAAGAGATGCTGAATCTGTCTATAAAGAGATAGGAGCTAAAAGCATAACAGTCGGTACTACAACTCTATTCCAAAGCGCTGCCAATGTCCTTTACAGAAATTCATACGATCCAGTATCAAGACCAGATATAGATGGCATAATGCCCAAAAGAAGAGATATTAGACCTGTGGACGCTCAAGATGAACAGTACGGCTACTTTAAGAATTGGGCATGGAGCTGGATGGACAACCAAAGAATTCTTTATAATATAAACGAGACAAACCCAGGAGTCAAGACTTTCTTCGCATGGTTTGCCATGAATGAAAATGTATGGCTAGGATTAGATAGAGCAGCCATATGGTCTGAGCCTCTCTACGACCCTACTAAACCTTCTACGAACCCACTCAGCCAAGGAATGCCATTACATAATGAGCCTTTGGAGAGTCCAGATACTGAATTAGCATCAGAGTACCCGACAATGTGGGGAAGCTACTATACCTACTATGAACCAGTTACTACAGGTACTCCAGAAGAGTATCCTTACGTTCTCACTACATTTAGATTAGCAGAGCATATGCAGGCTGGAGGGATGACAAGAAATCAACCTTGGCTTATTGAATGCCAACCAGAGATGTTCGTTGAGATAAGCCCTGCCTTGGCTTCGATCATAGGAGTGAATACTGGCGAGTATGTAATAGTAAAGACTGCGAGAAAGCCTGAAGGTGAAAGGATGAAATGCATAGTAACAGAGAGGATTCAGCCTTTGACCATAAATGGAAAGACTGTTCATGAAGTTGCCATGCCTTGGCACTGGGGTTTCAGAGGTTTGAGTACAGGACCTAGTGCAAACGCATTAACGATAGATGCTGTCGATGTTTCAGCACATATCCCAGAATACAAAGTGTGTTTATGTAAGGTGGAGAAAGCGCCTTGAGGGAGGTGTAAAAAATGGCTAAAGCAATAAAATTTGATTCGACAAGATGCATAGCATGTCATGCATGCCAAGTAGCTTGTAAGAGATGGTGGGAACTTAAGGCTGAGAATACTACATTAAGTGCAGAGAAGGGCACTGAATGGACAAACCCGCCTGATCTTACCCCTAGAACATGGGTACTGGTCAAGTTCGTTGGTACAGGTGAAGGA
>JARVKD010000044.1 GCA_029775875.1 Nitrososphaeria archaeon | reverse complement strand
GTCGGATGATACTATGAGAGTTTTATATCCTATGCTTGAGATCTTCAAACCTGTGGCGCAGGCTATTACAGACTTTCCAGTTCCTCCTTTGCCTGTGTAAAGTATCACCCTTGGATTGTCAGAATTTTTCTTATCAGACATTCTTAACATTTGATTGTATCTTGGCTTTTTATGCCTTATTAATAATTAACAGTAGTGCTCCGGGCGGGATTTGAACCCGCGATCAGTGGCTATGGGTAAAACTCCCCGCCCAAACTCGAAAGGCCACTATGCTTGTCCGGGCTACACCACCGGAGCGCAAAAATTAGATTGAGAAGATCGTATTTTACCCTTTTGGTATCATTTGAATATCATGCTTGTCTCTTTAGACCAAAAAAGTAAATCCAACTCATCCATAGGGATGTTTATTCTCTTTGAGAACTCTCTCATCTTATCCTCAATATCCACATAGACCTTTTTAGGAATAGATTTTGGAATCTCGTTAATAATACCGTATTCTTTGAGGTTTTTCAATATGTGCCTATCCAGTATCGCAAAATCCTTGCCAAGACCGATGTTTCTTAAGAAGTGGCTAGCTTCTTTCATCCCAATTCCTAATATGTTATTTGCTAACCACTCTCTTAATTTGAATACATTATCAAAGGATTGAATCTTTTCTTTAATCTTTAGATTGCTATTTTCAGTGAAGAATCTTCTTGCATATACAATATACTTGGCTTTATTATCTCCAAATCTTATAGCATCAAGGAAGGGTCTTATCTGCTCTTCATTCCCTTTAAACAAAAGACCATTTCTCATCAATGATGATATGATCTCCCAGCAAGTTGTAGCTTTAGATTGTGGGGTGCATATACAAAAGGCAAGCTCAGCGAATACTCTCTCATTAGATTCGTTTAATATTCTTTTGAATTCTAAAAGTCTCCTTTGAATTTCATCTCTTTTTGTTTGATAGGCTTTGATTAATTGATCTAGACCCTTTTCCATGATATTATCCCTATTCTTCAAACTTTTGATTTTTTCACATTTAATAGTAGAAATATAGCGATGACTTGTGTTATAAGAGAATAAGCTATTACAGCTATGCTAGAAATTCTGTAGTCTATAAAGCTACCATATATTGTACCACTGGCCAAAAAGCCGAGGCCATAAGCTGTATTAAACAGTCCATAAGCCCTACCTCTTGAAGTTAGAGGCGTCAAATCTGCTACTGCGGCTCTATATATGGACTCTTGCATTCCTAAAACTAAACCAAAGACTATACATGCAGCTACAAGCATTAGGAGATGATTACTCGTCAAGGCAAGTATGGGTGGAAGTGTAGAGAAGATAAAGGGTATGAGAAGAACTTTAACGCCAGCTTTATCATAAAAATAGCCTGAAATAAGCGCTATAGGTGCATCAACGCCTTGAGCTATCAAGAAAAGAGCTGGTACAATCCATTGCTGATGAACGGGCTGTAAAATTTCAGAAGCTTTGAAGAGTATGAGTGAAATGTGAATTAACCCAATTGTATTGAGAGTTACAGCCGCAGTATAAATATAAAACGACTTACTCAAACCTTGCTTTTTTTCAGCTCTTGTTACTGTATATGTCTGGCCCTTGATATTCCTATAAGTGTAGCTTAGCGCTAATAGCAGTATAAAATAAGGTAATATCATAAATTTGAAAACATTCGAATAATCGTTTTTTGTGTAGAGCATAAGAAATACTACGATTAAAGGGCCAATTATGGCGCCAATTTGATCCAAGAACTCATGTATTCCAAAGGCTTTTCCTGAACCTATGCCCTTGCTGACCATGGATAGAACCGTGTCCCTTGAAGGAGACCTTACAGCTTTTCCAAACCTCTCTACTAAAACGAGTAGAGCGATTATTTCCCAATTTAATGAGAAAGCCATCAAAGGAACTGCAATGATCAGACCATATCCTGCAAATATGAAGAACCAGTAAGCCTTTGTAGTGTCCGCAAGAATACCGCTGACAAACCTCATAGCATAGCCTAAGAACTCTCCTAAGCCAATGACCAAGCCTACAAAAAGCGCTGGTGCTCCAAGAAAATTAAGATAGTCTGGTATGATTCCTCTTGACCCCTCATAGATCAAATCGCCCATGAGACTCACTATGCCAAGAAGGATGATTGCCATATAGGCTGCTCTGACCCCCATTTGCTTTGAAGAGTTCATCTCATTTTTCAGAGACATCGTGGATTATATAGGTGTTTAAATTATTTTTAAAAGGATTCTCTCATAACTCTCATTCAGCATCAGAAGCTCAATGTTCTAAAGTTCTGTCTCAGAAAGATTTTTTATTTTGTAACTCGCTTGCTCGATGTAATGAGAAGGTATAATCAAAATGAAGATTACTCTTGGAAAGGCTGCAGAGGTAATGAAGGTAAGTGTTGAAGAGGTAAGGAAGATGGAGAGTATGGCAAACAGCATGTGCAATTGCACGGCCTGCCCTACTTATAGAAATGTCTTCAAGAAAGGAAAGGATGACTATTACATCGCCTACTGCTTTATAACAAATGGAAAGAGCATGAAGATAACTGATGAGAAGCAATGCATATGCCCTAACTGTCCAGTCTTTGCCAAGTTCAAGTTCACTAAGACCTTCTACTGCACTCGCGGCTCTGAACTTCAGCAGTTAGGAAAAATCTCAACGGTGTAAAGTTTCGTTTAACTTAAAATCTAAATACCACTATGTCAGATTCTCTTTAGGGCCCGTAGCTCAGCTTGGTAGAGCAACCGGCTCATAACTTTATGGTAGATACCGGTTGGTCATGGGATCGAAGCCCATCGGGCCCACTAAGCCTAAAAAGACCTTGATGAAAAATGGTCTTAAGTTACTTATTGATTTTTATCGGATACTTCTCAAGCTCATCTACCAACAATGGTAAAAAGGTACCAACATCTGATACTATGCCTGCTGCTTGAGCAGTACCTCTATCCATAAGCTTTGTAGTAACTGCAGGGTTTATGTCAATGCATACCACTTTCATAGTCGATGGCAGGAGGTTACCAACGGCTATTGAGTGCAGAGTTGAAGCAAGCATTATAACCAATTTTACATCTTTGAGAAGCTCTTTGTACCTTTTCTGAGCTTTTACTACATCTGTTATGACATCAGGTAAAGGTCCATCATCACGAATAGAACCAGCAAGGGCAAAGGGCACTCCATTTACGATACACTCATACATTATCCCCTTCTTCAACACTCCTTTCTTGACAGCCTCTGATAATGAGTTAGACTTCATGATCTCATTTATGGCTGCAAGATGGTTTCTGTAGCCTTTAAGTGAAGTTGACCCATTCTCTACATTCATACCTAAGGATGTCCCAAAGAGGGCATATTCTACATCATGAACAGCTAAAGCATTTCCAGATAATAGGGCATCCACGTAGCCTAGCCTTATCATCTTTGCAAAAGAAGAAGCGGCACCTGTATGAACTATTGCAGGACCTGCAACTACTGCTATCTTTCCTCCCTTAACCTTTACCTCGTACATGTCCCTTGCTATCTGTCTGACTATAGAAACTGATGGCTTCTCAGAAGATGCCTTACTGGCCATAAACTCGAATAGAACAGCTCCCTCTCTCGGCCTTTCAGGGGGCTTAATTTTTATACCTTCTTCACCGACTACGATAAGGTCACCACGCTTTACCTCGTTTATGAATTTGCACCTTGCTGAATTTGATTCTTTATCCACAACAATGACTTTGTCCATCATCTGATCGTGAACTTCGATCCATTTGCCATTTATCAAGATGGATGTAGGATGAGAAGTAGTTGAATAGAAGCCATCTGGCAAGACTTTATCTGCAGGCGCTGGAACGAGCTTAACCTCATTTACCTCTGGAGAGTAAGCTCCTAGACGATAAAGCTCTTCTAGCAATAAATTAAGATGATTTTCATTCCTTCCCTTTACTACCAATTTAGCGTAACTATAATCCTTCTTTCTTTTACCTATTCTAAACTCTATTACTTCAAAGTCTCCACCCAAATCCATGATCCTATCGAATATCTTCGTCAATATCATGGAATCTATTAGATGGCCTTCTACCTCTACCTCTTGCTCAAATGTGTCCTTTTTAGTTTTGAATTTGGGATGGAAAGGAATCGCCTACCATGAAAGTCCCTCTGGTCTTTAATTGCATAGTAAGCCTATTTATTATTTTTTAGAAAAAATGATTTATTAGACTTATTGATATTCAAATAACGGGTTGATGCATGTTGAACACAAAAATTCAGGAAATTCAGAAAAGGGATGGAAGAATTGTTAAATTCGAGGCTGGCAAAATAGCAAATGCTATACATAAGGCTTTCATGGCTGTGAATCGTGAGGATGGAGAAGAAGCAAAAAAGCTTTCCGATCAAGTTGTAGTGACTCTTGAAGAGAGATTTGAAGGAAAAATTCCCCACGTTGAGAACGTGCAAGATATAGTTGAGGAGACTCTAATAAGGAATGGCTACGCCGATGTGGCAAAAGCTTACATTCTATATCGGAGAAAGCGCACTGAAATCCGAGAAGCAAAAAAGTTCTTTGGCGTGGCCGATGAGCTGAAACTTTCAGTCAATGCTGTAAGCGTACTAGAAAGAAGATATCTCCAAAAGAACGAAGAGGGCAAAGTCATTGAGACACCAAGACAGATGTTTGAGAGAGTAGCCAAGACGATAGCTGCTGCTGACCTTTTGTACAACAAAGCAACAGATGTGGAGAGCGTCGAAGAAGAGTTCTTAAGGCTGATGACTAGCCTTGAATTCATCCCTAACTCTCCTACTCTCATGAATGCTGGAACAAGAATCGGGCAACTTTCAGCCTGTTTTGTATTGCCAGTAGGAGATTCTATGCAAAGCATATTTGACACACTAAAGTATGCAGCATTGATTCATCAAACGGGAGGAGGGACTGGTTTCTCCTTTTCCAGGTTAAGACCGAAAGGAGATGTAGTAGGCTCTACAAAAGGAATAGCGTCAGGCCCTGTTTCTTTTATGCGCATATATGATACTGCAACAGATGTAATAAAGCAAGGAGGTAGAAGAAGAGGAGCAAATATGGGCATATTAAGAGTAGATCATCCGGACATAATCGAATTCATAACAGCCAAATCAAAGGAAGGTTTTCTCACAAACTTCAACATATCCGTAGCTCTAACAGACAGTTTCATGAAGGCTTTGGAGAAAGACGATGAGTATGAATTGATAAATCCTCGTACCAAGATGCCTGTAAATAAGCTCAAAGCTAGCAACGTCTTCAACTTGATGGCAACAATGGCTTGGGCTACAGGGGATCCTGGAGCCATATTCATAGATAGAATTAATGAATTCAATCCTACTCCTCAAATTGGAGAGATAGAGAGTACGAATCCATGTGGGGAGCAACCACTACTACCTTATGAATCTTGTAATCTTGGTTCTATAAATCTATCAAACATGGTCAAGGATGATATTTTATGGGACAAGTTAAGATATACAATTCGCGCTTCAGTTCACTTTCTTGATAATGTAATTGATGTTAATAAATTTCCATTGCCCCAAACAGAAAGCATCACTAAAGCCAACAGAAAGATAGGCTTAGGAGTGATGGGCTTTGCAGACATGCTCATCCAACTTGGTATACCTTATGATTCTAAGGAAGCTTTGACGATGGCTGAAAAACTCATGAGTTTCATCTCCAAAGAAGCCATACAGAAGTCTGTAGAACTGGCTGATGAAAGAGGTTCCTTCCCTAACTTTGATGGAAGCCTATGGCAGAAAAGAGGCTACAAAGCGATTCGTAATTCTACTGTGACTACGATTGCCCCAACAGGCACGATTTCTATAATTGCTGGTTGTTCTAGTGGTATAGAGCCTATATTTGCAGTATCTTTTGTAAGAAATGTTTTGGAAGGGACAAAACTCTTAGAAGTGAATCCCATATTCGAAGAAATTGCAAAGAAGAGAGGATTCTACAGTGCTGACTTGATGATGGAGATAGCGAAGAAAGGTTCTGTTCAAGAGATTGATGGAGTTCCAGAGGATGTGAAAAGATTATTCGTAACAGCATTGGATATAGAGCCTGAGTGGCATGTAAGGATGCAGGCAGCTTTTCAGAAATACACAGACAATGCAGTCTCAAAAACCATTAACTTGCCACATGATGCTTCAGTAGAGGATGTGAGGGATGCTTATCTTCTTGCCTACAAGCTAGGCTGCAAAGGTATAACTGTATATAGGTATGGTAGCAAGAGAGAACAAGTCTTGTATTTAGGTTCAGTTCTTGGTGTGGAGAAAGGCGAAACTTTAGAATATGTCAGTGCTGATCCTGAATACTCTGGAGGTTGCCCCACTCCTTATTGCGGAACCATATAAAAGCAAAACTTAAAGCCATGAATGCAATCTTTGCTGAATGGCTAGCCGCCGTAGCTCAGCGTGGTAGAGCAGCTGATAATCTAAGCTGAGGCTGTTAATCCACGCAGAGACCAGTTGGTCGTCGGTTCAAGTCCGACCGGCGGCGCTCACTTAATATACTAACCCTCTTTTACTTTAAGAGTTTACTAAAGTAGATTTTGAACTTACTTTAGAAAACCTATTTGAGTAGGGTATTATAAAGGTCTGAGGACAAACTTGAGTCATATCCGGCTAAGGTACGCTGGCTTGATGGCATATGGTACAAGAATAATGAGCATCTTTACTGGTCTTATGTTCTCAATAATAGTCACAAGGCGTCTAACAGAGGCAGACTTCGGAATTTGGCAAATTATAGGATTGATAATTGGCTATGTCTTATTCCCTGCTTCTATCTCTAACTATTGGGTAACCAGATACATGGCAAGGGGTGAAAAAGTTGCGAAGACTGGTCTGATTATGAACTTAGCCATCGCCCCTTTTGCTGCTATAGCTTATCTCCTTGCATCTATTCCTATTGCCCAAAGGATACAATCGCCTCTAACATACTTTCTAGTAGCTGGGATTCAAGTCATCTTTTACTATGTTCTACAAACCTTAGAGTCTATCGCTCAAGGTGTAAAACCAGAGGTTCAAAGTTACGGATTCTTTCTCTTCGAAGTTGCAAAGGTAGCATTGGCTGTATGGCTTGTGATAGAGTCAAGAATGGGGGTAATTGGTGCTATACTTGCAATAGCCCTTGCACAAATAGCCCAAATACTCTTAGAAGCTTTTCTGATAAAAAATACAATAACTGGAAAATTTGATAAAAAATTGGCTAAAAGCTGGCTCAAGATCTTTTGGCTTCCTATATTTGGTTCATTATCGGGAATCTTATACAGTCTAGATGGACTCATAGTCCCTACTCTAACAGGCTCGCCCATTCCAGTAGCATACTTTAGGGTTCCTAACATAATTGGCAATGTCATTACGTACTCAGGCCTCTTGGCTATAGCCCTTTATCCAAGGTTATTAGGAGGTGGAGGAAAAAGAGATGTTGAAGCATCGATTAGATTTGTGCTAATGTTTGGCATCCCCATGAGTGCTGGCGCTTTTGTACTAGCTCGCCCTTTGCTATACTTGCTCAATCCAACTTATGCAGACTTGTTATGGATATTAAGAGTGATGATTCCTGCATCTTTGATCTTCTCCTTATCAGGAATTTTTGGCACTATATTGGTTGGAACTGAGAAGGTGGAATTAAACTTGAACTCAAAGTTTAAGGATTTTATGAAGAGCAACCTGTTCATAGTGCCTCTAATAACTTATGTCTCATCTATATTTTACATCCTAGCCCTGATCGTACTATTGTATTTTCCTAATATTTGGGGTTTTGATTACGTCTCCCTTACTCTCCTCTGGGCATTCTTATCCTTTATAGTCACTCTTTCTTCTACAATTTATGAATGGATTTTAGCCAAAAGAGTTATGGACTTCAGATTCCCACTCATGAATCTATCAAAGTACTTGCTCTGCTCAGCCATCATGGCGATCTTACTTCAGTTGCTAAAATTCAACCTTGAATACATTCCAACCTTTTCCAACTATGTCGTATCTGTCTTAGCTCTAGTAGGGTTTGGCGCCTTTGTTTACGCTATAATGCTATCAATAATCGATAAAGAATTTAGGCAAATAGCTCTGGCTATATTCAGTAATATAAGAGGAATGCTTTCAAAGCTAAAGTAAATTTATAA
>JARVKD010000043.1 GCA_029775875.1 Nitrososphaeria archaeon | reverse complement strand
ATAGAGCAAATTTTTGATGCTATAAGCTATGGTAAAGGTGCAAGTATACTGAGAATGATAGAAGCATACATAGGGTCTGACGACTTCAGGAAAGGACTAATGAACTATCTCACTCAGTACAAGTTTTCTAACGCTACTGGAAAGGATCTTTGGAGCTCACTGGAGAAAGCATCAGGAAAACCAATAGAAACGATCATGAGTAAATGGATAGAGAAACCAGGATACCCTTTTATGACAATTGCAATGAAAAAAGGAAAGTTAGTGCTGAAGCAGGAAAAGTTTCTCCTGTCAGGCAATTCTGAAAAAGATGTTTGGCCGATACCTGTTACTTTAAAGCTCAACGGCAAGTCTAAGACGCTACTCTTGGACAAGGAAGAGGAGGCAATTGACATCAAAGGCGCAGAGTCCTTAAAGTTGAACATTGATCAGACAGGTTTCTATAGAGTATACTATAATGGTCTTTACGATAAAGCGTGGAAAAGTAAGCTTTCAGCCTTTGATAGGTGGGGAATGGTATCCGATGCTCTAGCCTTTCTGATGGCTAGAAAGATTTCCTTCAGCGAATATTTGAAAATCATAGAAAGATACTATAATGAACAAGATTACCTTCCTGCGCTCGAGGTTTCAGACCAGTTAGCTTTCCTATACTCGATCATTCCATCAAGAATCTCTGAAATCTCAAAGAAGTTTCACAAATCTCAGCTCAAAATTCTTCAGGTGAAGACTGATGAGAATAGTTCTATGTTAGGAGGTATTATGGCAGGCAGGCTAGCCATGATAGATGAGAGTTTTGCCAAGGAGTTGGGATCTGGTTTCAAAGATTACGAGAAGGTAAGACCAGACATGAAGGATGCTGTTGCCATAGCATACGCAAGAGCATACAATGACTTTGAAGGGATTGTAAAGAAGTATAGAGAATTCATTTCTGATGAAGAGAGAATCAGAATGCTGAGCTCTTTGATGAGCTTCAAGGAGAAGTCGCTCGTAGCCTTATCTCTTGGATTTGCCCTAAGCGGAGAGGTGAAGAGGCAAGATGTAAGAACCTTGATCTTGATGGCTACAAGAAACCCTGATGCTAGAGATATAGCTTGGATGTGGTTAAAGGTAAACATAGAAACATTGAGGAAGCTCTACGAGGGTACTGGAACGCTTTCTCGAGTTCTGCTAGCAATCATACCTATTCTGGGAATAAGTAGAGTTAAGGAAGTAGAGAAGTTTTTTGAAGAAAATAGAATACCAGAGGCTGAAAAGGGGATAGAAGCAGGATTAGAAAAGCTCAAGATCTATGACAGACTGGTGAAAAGTATCTCAGGTTCATAATAAGCTCACCAAATGGTTCATAAAGTCTAATACATAATTTATATTTGCAAAGTGAAAACTTATGATAAGAAAACTAAGCCTCAAACCCATAGGCTATGTAAGAACGATGGCTGATGAAGATAAGATAAGAAAGGATAGAGAATTGTTATCAGAGATAGTAATATCGAAAGATTTTACCGAAGCATTAGATGGTATAGAAGATTTCTCTCATCTATTCATAATATTCTATATGCACAAAGCCTTTGCTGAGAAGATAAGCCTTAAAGTCCATCCAAGAGGAAGATCAGATTTACCTTTAGTGGGCGTCTTTGCTACCAGATCTCCTTACAGACCAAATCCTATAGGTCTTACACTGGTTGAATTGATAGATAGAAAGAGGAATATAATAAAGGTGAAAGGATTAGATGCAATAAATGGTACTCCCGTCATCGACATAAAGCCCTATGATCCCTTAGATTTATCTTCAGAAGCTCATGTTCCAGAATGGTGGATAAAACTTCATCAAAGTGCTTGAGATCATCATATCAGCCTAAAGTCTTCCTTGACCGTTGTTAGAACTATGTGAGTGTTTGTCCTCTCTACGAAGGGCATCCCTAAAAGAGCTTTTGTGAACTTGCTCAACTCTTCTCTGTTACGAAATTTAGCTATTATAATGGCATCGGTCAAGCCTGTCACATCATAGACTGCGCAAATGTTTGGATACTTTGCTATCTCTTTCTCCATCTCAAGAAGTTTCCCCTTTGATACAGTTATCTCTGTTATGGCTGTCAACTCATAGCCCAGTTTTTCGTGGTCAAGGACTACTGAGTATCCCTTTATCAGTCCTGCCTTCTCCATCTTTCTTGTTCTAGATAGGACTGTACCTACTGCAACGCCTATCTTACTAGCTACTTCTCTAAAAGATGACCTTGCATCTTTAAGATATTCAGACAATATCTTCCTATCTGTTTCATCTATAGACAAAATGAATCAACGCTGATCATTTTACATGTTCTTATATATATAATTTGCACAAATATGCATTGAATTTAATCTTATGGTAGGAAAGAGATTATAAGAACTGATGGTTTTCTTTTTTTATGAGTACTGCACATACGGCCGAGCATGTATTCATGGGTAGTCTAAAGAGGTTGGTGCCAAGTATAGAGGTGAAGAAAGTAGAGACAGAAGGAGAAAAAGGTACTGCGATAATATTATCCAAGCATTTAGATTGGCAGATCATATTTGAAGCAGAGAAGATGACGAATAGGGTAATAGATGAGGCTAAAGAAATAAAGGAACATTTTTTCGATTCTTTAGAAGATGCGAAGAAGGCTTTTCCATCTCTAAGAGCCTATGAAGAAAGAATCACAGGTAAAACTAGGGTAATAGAAGTAGATGGGTACGATTATTCAGCCTGTAGAGCAGAGCATGTTAAAAATACAAAAGAGTGCTCATTCTTCATAGTCACGAAGTTTTCAAAGGCTGGAAAGGATCTTTTTGAGATAGAGTTCTATGTTGGTGAAAGTGCCAAGATGAAGGCTCTTGAAATTGCCAAGATATGCATGGAAGTTAATGAGATAGTTGGTGCAACTCTTGATACCCTTAAAAGAACTGTTCAAAACCTTAAGGATGATTTTCTTAACATAAGAAAAAGGCTTGCTCTATTAAGCGAGAGAGAAGCCGAGGATATAAAATTCGTAGAAAAGAATGGCATCAAAATTTACTTGAAGATTTTTGATGGATTGGACAATAAGAAATTGATGGAGAAGGCTGGAGAATTAATGAAAAATGAGAGCAGTGTTGTCGTATTTGCTAATAGAGATGAGAATGCCTTCTTAATACTAGGTAGAAGTCCAAACTTAGAATTAGATTGTAATGCCATTTTGAAAGAAGTCACTATGAAATTTAATGGAAAAGGAGGAGGAAAACCAGAGTTTGCATCTGGGATTGTTGATAATGATAAGGTTGAGGATGCCTTGGAGTTCATAAAGAGTAAAATCTAGGATTTTTCTAAATTCTTCTAGCCTTGAAGAAACTATCTGCATTAGGTCTGATCAAGTCTTTATTAAGTTGCTTCTCTTACTGGCGAAGGTAGGTCAGGAAACTTCTCCTTCATCTTATTTTCAGCCACAATCGATGCTTCTGCCAAGATCTTCTGGGCATCTTCATTTGCAGCCTCAAAGTTCAATGTGGGAACTCCAAGTTGACCTGCATCTAAAAGCGTGCTACTTAGAATGTTGCCAATCTCGCCCATTCCGTGCTCTGCTTCTGGCATGAAGTTGACCAGTCTCAACCTTATGTCCCTTATGACGCCCACGGCTGGTGCCAGAGTTGCAACCATATCTCCAAGATTTTGAACTGTATTAAGTCGAAGCGCTGTCTGCTCAAGGGCAATCTTGGATTGGCTTGCAATCTTTGCCATCTTCCTTACTTCAGCCAATTCGTTTGAGAGGGCAGAGCTCGTCTGTGTATCATGCTTCTGTATCGCTACTGTCATGCTTTTGAATATAAGCGAATCTCTTTCCTGTAGTCTTAATAACCTATTATCAAGATTTGTTATCTGCGCTTGAATCAAGCGTGAAGCTTGCTCAAGCCTTGGCTTCAAAGATTCTTCTGGTCTGATTGCCTCCTTTAACCTTTCATTAAAGCCTTTCGACTCATCTTTCGCCCAATTCTTAGAAAACTGCGCCACTGCCTTCACCTCTGAGATGATAGCTTTAGGTTATGGTTATTTACCATCATTATGGAGACTATTAGACTCATAACTCAATTTACTTTGTTAAAGAATTCTCAGTTACTGAATTTATCTTGAAAGACCGAACTCTTCATGGATAGCCCTAACAGCGTTCTCTCCATCCTTCTCTTTAACAGCAAAGGATATGTTGACTTCAGAAGAGCCTTGAGAGATCATTATAACATTTACACCCTTTTTGGCAACAGCGTTAAAGACTCTGGCAGCTACCCCTGGAGTGCCTTTCATGCCTGCCCCTACTATTGCTACTATGCAAACATCTTCATCAGCAGTAATCTCACGAACGATCCCTTGACCAAGTAGGGCTATTTCTAAAGCACTCATAGCCTTTCCAAGAGATGCTCTTTTTATTATAAACGATATGTTGGCTTCAGAGGCACTTTGAGAAATCATCAATACGTTCACATTATTCTTGCCCAAAACATCGAAGACTTTTGCTGCAGTGCCAGGAGCTCCTACCATCCCTGCTCCACTAATATTCACTAATGAGACACTCTTTATGAGGCTAACGGCTTTTACGATCTCTCCTGCCTTTATCTTCTGCTTATTATCAATTAATGTGCCAGGATTTTCTGGGTTGAAGGTATTTCTTATCCTGACAGGGATTCCTTCCTCCATCGCAGGCTCTAAAGCTCTAGGATGAAGACCTTTCGCACCGAAAAGAGCCATCTCTATGGCTTCTTGAAAAGATATTTCAGGCATTGTTCTTGCTGATGGTACTATCTTAGGGTCTGCTGTCATCAAGCCATCCACATCTGTCCAGATACAAATCTCATCAGCATTTAATGAAGAGCCGATTATTGTTGCAGAGTAATCAGAGCCTCCTCTTCCCAAAGTAGTTATGAAGCCTTCTTGAGTAGAAGCTATGTAGCCTGTTACAACAGGGATTATGCCTTCATCAAGCATGGGTTCTAGCTTTTGCTTTACCTGATATTTTGTCAATCTCATCAAAGGTCTTGCTTCGCCATAGTTAGAATCTGTTACAATGCCAGCATCCTTTCCTGACAAGAATTTAGAGTTAAGCCCAATATCAAGAAGAGAATAGCATAGTATAGGAGTTGATAATCTTTCACCAAAAGATAGAACATAATCCAAAGATTTTGGTGTAAGCTCACCCAGATAAGCTATTCCTGTCAAGACCTTCTCAATCTCTTCAACTATGCTTCTAACGATACTTTCTATCTCTTTTTTCAAGGATTGATTTTTGATGGCATCTTTGATGGTATTGAGATGCCTTTCCTTGATCTTTTCGATGAACTCGCGAGTGTAATTTAAGTTGCCCTTTTTAGCCTCTTCAGAAGCTTCTAGTAATTGATCTGTTACACCTTCTAACGCTGAAACTACTACAACTAATCTATTCCCTTGGTTAACAAAATCAGAAACTATCTTAGCAACCCTCTTCATGCAATCTCCATTCGCTACAGAGGAACCACCAAACTTCATGACTAGCTTCATATTCCCACGCTACGCCATCATTCTAGCAGATAAATTTGTCTTTATATCTATTAAATCTCTTAAGATAGCACTTGCAGTCTCCATCCCACCAGCACCCTTACCTATTATAGTCTCTTCGCCAGCGAATTCAGAGACAAAGGTTACAGCGTTAAAAGTCCCATGAACACATAATACATCTTTTTTTGATATTTCTTTGGGCTTGACCTCTAATTCCTTATCGATGGAGCCTATGAGCTTTATCGTTTTACCATTCTTATCAGCATCCATTAAGTCTTTAAGGGTTATATTACGTATACCATTGATCTTGACATCCTTTAAAGTGACCTTCTTCCCCATTATCCAATTTGCCATTATGACCAACTTGCTCGCTGTATCGAATCCGTCTATGTCCAAGGAAGGATCCTTCTCTGCATACCCTAATTCTTGAGCTTTTCTAAGAGCTTCGTTAAATTCTATATTCTTCTCACTCATCTCTGTCAAGATATAGTTCGTAGTGCCATTTAATATTCCTCTTATTGATATGATTCTATCGGCAATAAGGCATTTTCTTCCTAAATCGAGTATTGGCATACCTCCTCCTACAGTACCGCTAAACCTTAAGTAAACGCCATTGTATTCTGCAAGGTCCATAAGGGCAGGGAGAGCAAGTGCCAAAGGACCCTTATTCGTTGTTATAACGTGCTTGCCATTCTTTATGCTAGTCTCTATATGTGTTAAACCTGGCTCTCCACTTTTAATATCAGTGGGCGTTACTTCTATTACTATCTCTGCTTCAGTCTTTTTTATTACTTCTTCGGCTGATAAATTAGGAAAGCCTTTATCATCGGCTTTAGAAACGCTTCCCATCTCCTTCTTGACCTTTAGCATCTTTTTCATATCAAGGCCTCTCTCATCAATGGCTGCACCTTTCTTATCGACTATGGCCACTATTCTTGGTCTCAGTCCATAAATCGAAGCGAGTTCATTATATCTAAGAGTGAGCAATTGAAGGAAGCTCTGCCCAACGACGCCAAAGCCTAACAGTATTATCCTCATCCTAGCCCTCTTCCATTGTAATGATGAAATTAAGCTCTTCTTATATTTGTAATTGTTTGATCAGAACTTTAAATTACATGCTTTCTACATACTCTTATTACATCATAGTAATAACTGTAAAGTCCTTCTTTTCGAACTCTGTTGTACCACATGCAGTTAACACATATTATCGAATTACAAACTTGGCATCTATCCCACTTCAAGCCTCGGTCTTTAACCGATAAAACTCTGCCACAGTCACTGCACTTCACCGTTTCTTCTGCTTTAGCCATCTTAGACTTTGAAGTCATCTTTAAACCACTCTTTTTTAAAATTCCAGAGGGGATTTAGCCAGTGCATGGACTATATCTGGGGATGTCAATATTCCCACAAGCTTCCCTTCCTCCATCACAGGAAGCCTTCTTATCTTCAGTTGTGCCATTATCCTGGCTGCCTCCTTTATATCAAATTCTGGGCTGATGACAGTCAAGGGTTTGGACATGTAGTCCTTTACTTTTATCTCATCAAGTTTGAGCTTTTTTGGGATGATCTTAGACAATAAATCTCTTTCTGTAAATATTCCTATAGGCTTACCTTGGCTTATGACTATTAAACTACCAATATGCTTCTTACCCATTATTTCACATGCTTTAGCCACGCTTTCTCCTTCATCTATTGTAATGACTTCTTTCACCATGACTTCTTTTACTTTCACCAAGGCAATCATTCATTCTTCATGAGAGGGCATAATATAAATGCTACTAATACGCTCTATCTTTAGCAAACCTTTATTGTGACTTGATGAACAATTAAATTGGAATTAGAGTGGGAGAGGCGAAGAAGAGCGTATTCTCTATTTTTGCAAAACCGATAAGAAGGGCTATCGAAGATAGAGGATTCTACGAGCCAACAGACCCACAAGTAAAAGCGATTCCTTTGATAATGAAAGGAAAGAATGTTTTACTCATAGCCCCTACAGGAACAGGAAAGACTGAAGCAGCCTTCTTACCAATACTGGATTTCATATTAAGATTAGAGAAGAAGCCTGGAATAAAGGCTCTATACATTACACCTTTGAGGGCTTTGAACAGAGATTTGCTAGAAAGGCTTGAGTGGTGGTGTAAAAGGCTCGATTTGAGACTATCAGTCAGGCATGGAGATACTGAAGTAAAGGAAAGAAGTGCTCAAGCCAGGTTTCCTCCAGACATTCTCATAACAACTCCTGAGACTTTGCAAGCGATACTACCAGGCTGGGTCATGAGAAGGCACCTCAAATCCATAAAATGGGTGATAATAGATGAAGTCCATGAGTTAGCAACGGAGAAGAGAGGCAGCCAATTATCATTGGGTCTTGAGAGGTTAAGATACATAACTGAGAAAGATTTTCAAATCATAGGATTATCGGCAACTATAGGATCTCCAAAAGAGGTAGCAAAGTTCTTAGTTGGCAAAGACAGACCCTGTGAGATAGTGCAAGTCCCTGTTTCTAGGTTCATGCAACTAAAAGTGATCTACCCAAAGCCTGATGATGAAGATTTTGAACTTGCCAACAAGTTGTATACGTATCCAGAAGTTGCATCAAGGCTAAGGTTCATGAGAAAGTTGATAGAAGAGAATGCTTCAGTATTACTTTTCACAAATACAAGGTCAGAGGCTGAGGTTTTGGCAAGCCGTTTTAGAGTATGGGAGATAGACCTTGCCATAGGAGTTCACCATGGCTCCCTCTCTAGAATGTCACGTATAGTTGCTGAAAGGGGTTTGAAGGAAGGAAAATTACTAGGAATCGTTTGTACGAGTTCTCTCGAGCTTGGTATAGATGTAGGAGCATTAGAGATGGTAATCCAATATAATTCGCCAAGGCAAGTTACTAGATTGCTTCAAAGAGTAGGTAGAAGTGGTCATAAAGTTGGAGGCATTGCAAAAGGAGTAATAATAACTCAGGATTCAGACGATACCCTCGAAGCCCTTGTCATAGCCCGTCGGGCATTGATCGAAGAATTAGAACCAGTCCACATTCCTGATAAGCCTCTGGATGCAGTGAATCATCAGTTAGTTGGTTTGATGATGCAAAAAGGAAGATGGAGTTTTGATGAAGTTTTGGACATTTTCAAAAAAGCCTATTCTTATAGAGATTTATCTGAAGATGATTTGAAGAAAGTTATCGAGTATATGCACACGAGATATCCAAGGTTTGCTTGGGCATCTTTTCAGGACAAAATTTTCATGAAGCCTCAGAGGACTAAGGAATTTTATAGCTATTACTTTCAAAATTTGTCCATGATTCCTGATGAGAAGCAGTTCATAGTCATAGAAGAGGAGAAGGATGAACCTATAGGAGTTCTTGATGAGGCTTTTGTTGCAGAGCATGGTGAAATCGGTACAAAGTTCATTGTTAGAGGTTCTGTATGGAAGATTCTTCAAGTGTTTCGAGATAGAATATACGTAAAGCCAGAGGATGATGTAGCAGGAGCCATACCCAGTTGGGTTGGTGAAGAAATCCCAGTACCCTTCGAAGTTGCAAATGAAGTAGGAGAGATAAGACGCAAAGTAGAAGAGATGATGAAATCTGGATCAAAGCCTGAAGATATCGCTCTAGAATTGAGTAAAATTTAT
>JARVKD010000042.1 GCA_029775875.1 Nitrososphaeria archaeon | reverse complement strand
GATCAAATTAAGATAAGATGTCTTCTTATTATGTGTTATCAAACTTATCTACTTTTCAATATGTTTGCTTAAAAACATTATAAACTCAAGTTGTGATAATAAAGTGAGATGGATATGAACAAAAAGGAACTTAAACCTGTCGTGTTCACTAGGACTGAGCTTGACTACCTAATAGGAAAGCTAGAAGCCAATGGCGATTATAGCAGAGTCCTAGAGTATAGGATCAGTAAGAAGCTCATAGAGTTTGAAAGGCTGATATGGCCTATTCTCAAATCAAATCCTTTAACTCAGTCATGGGTTCATGCCTTTATCGGTAAGATCGTTACAGCCGGTAGTAACGGCGTTACAATTAGCTATAACGCTAAAGAAGAAGGTCTTAATGGGCCAAAGCCTTTAATCGTTAATGAAGTAGAATGGGCCAGGCAGGACTTGAACCTGCGACCTTCGCTGTGTAAGAGCGACGTCCTAACCATGCTAGACTACTGGCCCCGATTTTCATCTTAAAGGGCTGTTAATTAAATTTGTCATGCTAAAGATAAATAGCAAACTCTAGTTTTCATAATGCAAAGGTTATTTTCAAGTATTAATCTAATGATCATAGGGGCGATAAATTTGGAGGCTAGGATAAGGCAGCCAGTAGTTGTAGTATTAGGTCATGTAGACTCTGGTAAAACATCATTATTGGACAAAATAAGGGGAACAGCGGTTCAAGCTAGAGAGGCTGGAGGAATGACTCAGCATATTGGTGCTAGTTTCTTTCCTATGGACACTCTGAAGCATATCTGCGGTCCACTATTATCATCAATAAAAGGCGAAGTTAAAGTCCCAGGTTTATTGGTAATAGATACACCTGGTCATGAAATATTTGCCAATTTAAGAGTTAGAGGAGGCTCTGCCTCAGATATTGCTATACTTGTTATAGATGCCATTCGTGGCTTTGAAGCCCAAACTTATGAAAGTATTGAGATATTGAAGAGCAGAAAAGTTCCCTTTGTTATCGCTTTAAATAAAATAGATTTGATACCAGGATGGAGAGCAGGTCCTTCACAACGCCTTACAGATTCATTAAAGATTCAAGATAAATCAGTAATTGACAAACTTGATGAATCCATCTATTTTGTTGTTGGAACTTTATCGAAATTGGGTTTTAGATCAGAGGCTTTCTATAGAGTTAAGGATTTTGCTAGAGAAGTTGCCATAGTTCCTGTAAGTGCAAAGACTGGAGAAGGAATTCCTGAATTGCTGACAGTCTTGATAGGGTTGACTCAGCAGTATCTGAAGAGCAGATTAGCAGTAACTTCAGAACTGGCAAGGGGAATAATACTTGAGGTGAAGGAAGAGGTAGGTCTAGGTCATACTGCAAATTTGATCCTTCTTGATGGAGAACTTAAGATAGGAGACAATATCATATTGAGTAAGAGAGATGGAGCCATTTTATCTAGAGTTAAGGCTATGTTCATGCCGAAGCCTTTGGATGAGATGAGAGACCCTAGGGATAGATTCACATCTATTGACAAAGTCATAGCATCTGCTGGTGTGAAGATAGTTACTCCTGATCTTGAAGGCGTATTGGCTGGCTCTCCTATGCTTGAGGTCAAAAATTTAGAGCAAGTTGATGAAATGAAGAAAAAAGTTGAAAGTGAAGTTAGCAGCGTCTTCATCAGCACAGACAAAGTTGGTGTTGTAGTAAAAGCAGACACTCTAGGCACTCTTGAAGCCCTCGTTGATATGCTGAAGAGAAGAGAAGTTCCAATAAGAATAGCAGACATAGGTCCTGTAACGAGAAGAGATGTTGTTGAAGCAAGTACTGTAAAGAGTATCAATCCATACTATGGCGTGATAATGACCTTTGGAGTAAAGTTGCTACCTGATGCTGAAGAAGAAGCTATATCGAAAGGGATAAAGGTCTTCACAGACCCTATCGTCTACAACTTAATTCAGAATTATATTGACTGGGCTACCTCTGAGAAAGAAAAGGCTGAAAGAAAAGATTTTGAATCTATTACCCCTCCATGCAAGATAAAGGTTTTGAGAGGCTTTGTATTTAGAAGAAGCGACCCAGCCATTTTTGGTGTGGAGGTTTTATCAGGAAGACTCAGGCATAAGGCTACTTTGATGAACGATCAAGGAAAGATTATTGGTGCAATAGAGCAGATACAGGATAAGAAGGAAAAGATCAACGAGGCACCTACTAACTCTCAGGTTGCCATTTCTATCCAAGGACCAATATTTGGAAGGCATGTAAATGAAGAAGATATTCTCTATACATTACCAAAGGAAGAAGATGTCAAGCTCTTATTGAGCAAATTTAAGGATAGGCTTACTGATGATGAGATAAAAACATTAAACGAAATAATAGAAATCAAAAGAAAAACATCACCTCTTTGGGCATATTGATAAATATTTATTCTACTAAAAAGAAGGGTTCTTGGTTAGCTTGCCCACCTTTAAATTGATAGTTTCAGATAAAGAAACTGGTAAATCTAGTGTTTATGAGCTTAAGGACCCTCAAAGTCGTGCCCTTGTCGGGCTAAAAATAGGGGATGAAATCGACGCTTCAGTCTTGGGGATAAAAGGTAGGATAAAGATTACAGGAGGGAGCGATAGAGCTGGCTTTCCTATGAGAAGTGATGTGATGGGGGGAGTGAAGAGATACGTCCTTTTAACCAAAGGTGTTGGCTTTAAGCCAAAAAATAAGGGAGAGAGGAGGAGAAAGCTCGTAAGAGGCAATATTATAACTGAAGATATTTATCAGGTAAATGCTGTATTAGTTAAAGAAAAAGGAAAAGAAGTTGCCAAAGATACCACAACAGTCTGAAGTTAATATTGGAACAGCGGGTCATGTAGACCATGGTAAGACTACATTAGTAGAAGCTATAACTGGAATATGGGCTAGTGCTCATAGTGAAGAATTAAAACGTGGAATTACTATAAAGGTAGGCTATGCTGATGCTGCCTTTTACAAATGCCCTAATTGCTTACCACCTATGAACTATTCTACTTCTCCTAAATGTCCTAATTGTGGCTCTCAGACAGAACTTCTCAGAGTCGTGAGCTTTGTAGATTGTCCAGGTCATGAGGCTCTAATGACGAATATGCTCTCAGGAGCTGCAGTGATGGATGGAGCAATACTCGTTATAGCTGCCAATGAGAAGGTCCCTCAACCTCAGACAAGAGAGCATTTATTAGCATTACAGATGCTGGGCTTAAAGCATATAGTTATCGCTCAAAACAAAGTAGACTTGGTATCATCTGAGGAAGCATTATCAAATTATGAAAAGATAAAGTCCTTCATAGCAGACACTACAGTAAAAGACGCTCCAATAATACCAGTCTCAGCCCAGCATAAGCTCAACATAGATGCCATAATAGAAGCCATAGAGAAATACATTCCAACACCTAAAAGAAATCCAGATGCACTGCCAATAATGCATGTCTTAAGGTCTTTCGATATAAACAGACCTGGAGAATCCATAGATAAATTGAAAGGAGGGGTTGTAGGAGGCACTTTACTTCAAGGCGAAATAAAGTTAGATGATGAGGTTGAACTAAGACCTGGAATACTTAATGAAAGAACATCAAAGTATGAGCCCATCTTCACCTCAGTTGCAAGCTTAGGAACTAGTGCAGGCTTGGTCGATAAAGTAAAGCCTGGTGGGCTAATAGCTGTTGGAACAAAACTTGATCCATACATGACAAAGGGGGATGCTCTTGTAGGTCAAGTATTAGGCAAGCCTGAATCTCTTCCACCTATACATGAGGAAATATCACTTAGCGTTGCACTCTTTGAGGTTGCTGTTGGTGCCCCAGAGCTGATAAAGGTGGAGAGGATAAAGATGAACGAATCCCTTAGGCTGAACGTAGGCACAGCAGTAACTCTAGGAACTGTATCGTCTATAAGGGGAGATAGAATAAGTGTTAAACTGAAGAGACCTGTCTGTGCATCTATTAAGAGCAGAGTCGCTATAAGCCGAAGGATAGTAGATAGATGGCGCTTGATAGGATCGGGAATAATAGAGTAGCATCATAATGAGAAGAGTACTGTTGGATGCTAGCTTTATCCTCACACTTGCTAGCAAGCCTTTAAAATTCATCGAAGAGTTAGAAGAGATGCTCGGTAAGGTTGAGCTATTAGTTTTAGAAGATACAGTAAAGGAGCTTGAAGCCATAAGTAAAAGACCAGCTGTAAAGAAGGCAAAGCAAGCAAAACTGGCTTTGGATTTTGTAATGAAACTTAAACAAATCACTTATGCTTATGAAGGATCAGTCGATGATAAGATATTGAAATATGCTAAGGAGAACGAATTTATCGTGGCTACAATGGATAGAGAATTGAGAAAAAGACTAAGGAACATGGGATTATCTGTCATTACTTTAAGTGGGAATAGATTAATGATAAATGGCGCTAGAATTTAAATTCATTATACTGATTTTCACAAGGATTTCCAATTATGTATAGAATTTTAGGCTGAAGATCATTTTCCAGATGAAAGATCACGCTGGATAAGGTTAAAGTGTCAAAGCCTCCATGCCTACATATAGAATCTCTTTCACCATGATGTTTTGCAATCCTAAAAATATCCTTTATAGTCAATTCTCTCCTTTGCATGTAAGATTGAATGTAGTTCTCTCTTCTTAGAGAATTTTCGATGATTCTTTGATGAAGGTCTTTCTCTGGCTTAAAATCTATATGATGAAACCTATTTGTAATTATTACACTATTAGCCTTTGATATGTATAACTTTCCATCGAAATTCTCTATCCTGAAGATTCTCTCTAAATCTCCCAATACATAATTGGCTGAACTATAAAGCCCTGATCTTAACTTATCTTTGATCATACTGATGGCATCATCAAGGTCTTTTGAACCTGAGAGAACTTCCTTCAATAATACACCCCTTGACATAGAGCCTTTGAATCCTGGCACATTGGCTACTCCTCCAAAGATTTTAGTTTTTAAAGAATAGCCACAAACGATCCCCTTCGATCTGTAATCAAACAAGGCTACAACTTTGTTCTCATCAATTAGCCTAACGTCTTCTCCCAAATAGACTACATCGACCTTATCATGATTCTCTAAAAACAGTAATCTATCTTTGCTATTTGGTCTTAACATAGCAAATATCGTACACATAGTTTAATCCACATTATTTGACGAGAATCTCACAAAAAATCTTATCGAAATCCACTACGAGTATAAAAACCAATAAATTTGTAAATTCAACCGATCTTTATTCAAACACGAAGTATGAGGAAGAGTTAAAATCTAGGCTTCTTCATATTCTTCTTCCCAGCCCTCTTCATATTCTTCTTCCTCAAATTCTTCCTCGTACTCTTCCTCTTCCTCTTCATATTCTTCTGACAATAAAATCACCCCGATGCGCATCTAATCCGAGATGGATAAATATATAAGATTTACCTAGTTTTATTTTGATAACTTGTAGGAATTTGAAATGAATATCTTTGCATTTAGTTCTAATGCCAATTTCAAGAAATGGAAACCTTAAAGAAAGTGTAAATATTTTTATTTAATGAAATTATTGAACTATGAGAACATTCGTTGTTAAATGTAATGAAGAAGGGTTGATCAAGGCTTCAGAGATGGTAAAGAAGGGCAAGATAGTAGTCTACCCGACAGATACCGTCTATGGATTAGGCTGTGATCCTTATAATTCAACTGCAATTGAGAGGTTATTTGAACTGAAATCAAGGGAGTGTAAGCCTCTTCCTGTATTGTGCTCAAGCATTGATATTGTAAAAGAACTTGTAAAACTTGACGAGAGAGGGTTGAAATTGGCATCAAGGTTCTGGCCTGGTCCTTTGACTATAGTTGCAAAGAAGAATAAGACTTTGCCTAAAATCCTTACTTGTGGTAGTGATAAACTAGGAGTTAGAATACCAAATCATGAAGTTGCAAGAAAGCTCATCGAGCTTTGTGGTGGAAGCTTAGTTGGAACGAGCGCCAATAAATCTGGATTAAAGTCTCCTAGAACTCCTGATGAGGTTTTAAAATTATTAGGAAGAGGATTTGATATAATGATCGATGGCGGTCCGACTCCTTTAGGAAAGGAGTCTACAGTGATAGATGTGACAGGTAAGAGCTTAAAAGTGATAAGAGAAGGAGCCATAAAAGCATCGGTTTTGCTAAAATTGACATAGGTGCCATCATTGAAGTTTAACCTCATAGCTACAACTCATAGAGGGCTTGAGCATGAGGCATCTTCAGAACTCTTTGCATTGTTGAATCAGATAGGCGATGAATCTCCAGATATTATAAAAACTGGCATACTTGGTCTCTTGGTTGCAAATACTAAATTAGAACCCCTTAAGGTTATAGAAGAAGTAAAAAGGATAGTTATCGAAGACCCATTAAGGATAAGATACATATTAAGAATCATCCCCATAGATGCTGTAGTAGAGACGAATATAGAGAAGATAGTAGAAGCTGTATCGAACTTCACTAAAAGAATAGATGAAGAAAAATCCTTTCGCATTACTGTTGAAAAGAGGCGCACAAATCTTTCAAGTTCAGAGATAATTCATTCTATTGCTAACATAATCGATAGACCTGTGAATTTGGAGAAACCGGACTGGATAGTTCTAATAGAGATCATAGGCAAGTTTACTGGAGTATCTGTTTTAAAGCCAGATCAGATTCTAAACGTGATCAAGATGATAAGAGAAGGCGCTTAAAATAGAATTTTAACCTAATACTTGAATAAGTTAGATAGATTTAAATAAAGAAACTCAAGATGCTTTATTTCTTAAGACTGAGAGATTGATCATAGCTTTAATCATACTGATAATAACCTACATAGGAATATCTTTTACAAGATTACCAAAAGTAAACATAGATAGACCTGCAGCTGCCTTTCTTGGAGCAGTTCTCACGGTTTTATTCGGAGTTCTTACCCCTCAAGAAGCAATATCAGCTATTGACTTCAACACTATAGCCTTATTATTGGGTATGATGATCGTCATTGCTACTTTAGAGGAAAAGGGCTTTCTCACTTTTTTAGCAGTAAAATCTATGTCTATAGCAAAAAATCCAAAGGGGCTTTTAATCGTTGTAATAGTTGCAACTGGATTGGCAAGCGCCTTTCTTGTTAATGATGCTGTTGTTCTATTGTTCACTCCAGTGATAATAGAGACTTGTAATCTAATGGGCATAAAGAATCCAGTTCCATATTTGATTGCTGAAGCCATGTCCTCTAATATAGGAAGCGTTATGACGATAACTGGAAACCCTCAAAACATGCTGATTGGAATGACTTCTGGAATTTCTTACATAGATTTCTTCCTTTATCTATCCCCCATTGCATTTCTTTCAACCATAGTTCTAATCTTCATTGTTTACTTTATCTACAGAAAGGATTTCAATCAAGAATTAAAGATCGACGATTCTATTAAAAACAATAATTTTGATTTTAAACTCATGAGATTTTCTCTTCCAATATTGATATTCATAATGTTACTCTTCTTTCTAAGTTCATTTATCAAATTGGAGATTCCTATGATAGCTTTGATAGGCGCTGCCTTAATGCTGCTCTTTGCTGGAATAAAACCTTCCAAGATTATAAGCAAGGTCAATTGGGTACTGTTATTGTTCTTTGCAGGGCTCTTCATTGTTATTGGAGGTGCTTCAAAGGCAGGCGTTTTAGACTTATTGTTAAAAGCGATAAACTTTAGTCCGAATGTTGAAGGAATAATATCATTAAATTTCTTTAGCACAGTAATTTCTCAAATAGTAAGTAATGTTCCTCTCACAATGCTCATAATTCCTTTGATCAAGTATGCACAGAGCAACTTATTATGGATAAGCTTGGCAGCAGGTTCAACTTTGGGTGGAAATGCTACTCTGATAGGTGCAGTTGCAAATCTAATCGTTGCAGAAGAAGCAGACAAGAAAGGTGTAAAGATCAGCTTTAAAGAGTTTACAAAAACTGGCATTATAGTAACGATATTGACGATTTTAATTGCCATACTTATTCTTACAGTTGAGTATGAGCTTGGATTCTTGGTTTAGTAAATTTTAATTCTTAGTTGCTTTAGTTCATCTCTGTGCGGTGGTCGTCTAGCCTGGTCTAGGACATCAGCCTGCCAACATTTAGGCAGACCGCTGGCAACCCGGGAGATCGTTTTGATCCGGGAATTCAAATCCCGGCCACCGCACCTTACTTTAATAAAATTAATTCTAGATTAGATGAAGATAAAATAATCATTATTCTGCTTTCTCGCTGTAAATCATGGCGATCTTCATCTTACCCTTGCACTTAGTGCACTCTCCTCCATCTTTGTATATGTAGTCTCCTATCTGGAAAGCCCTCTTCGTCTTTAGATGGCAAGAGTTGCACTCCTCAACAGTATACACCAAGAATTTTGATCGCTTCACAGGGCTGCTCATAGTATCCATTGATTGCTTTACTGCTTCCTTAAAAACCTCTTCGTTAATTTACGAAATTATTGAGAAATTCCTATTGTGTTGCCAACGCCTATGATTGCTATTTTATCTCCTTCCTTTGTCTTCTCTTCTATTATCCTGTTTATAATTCCTATTACTTTGTCTATGGTTTCAGCTATTTCCTTTTTCATTACTGATATAGCTTCGATTATAGATTGTTTTATCGCTATAGCGTATAGTGGAATACCATGCTTTGATGCCACTTCTTCTATCTTGAACCTATCAACGCCTATACCTCCTATTATAGCACCAACCCCTTCTGCTATTTCTCCAGTCTTCTCGCCTTCGAGCTTTAATGCTGCATCTATCATTATTATTGAATCTATCTTTACGCCCATTTCTTCTATAAGACGAGTCAAAGCATTACCAGGCTGTCCTACGTTCCCTCCAGGTCCTTCAGCTTTAATGAGGTAGAGCGCCCTTCCCTTATACTCTGATTCACTCATAACTGTATCCTTGGCAATAACTTTCTTTTCTTTCTCAGCCATCATCTTCCCCACGACCATGGCTCCTACACCGTCTCCTATAGGTTGAGACTGCTTGAAGGCGTCTATTGCGCCCATAAGAGCCTGAGCCTCTTCAAGTACTTGGGGTAGAACCATCTGAAGCTGCACTACCCAGATGTAACTCATGGTCTTCTTACCTAAGAGGTAATAGTGCCTAACTACTTTGTAGATATAGTTTAAAGCCGTAGCCACTTCTAAGAGATTCTCGATATTACTGGCTTGAGTATCTGTAGCTGATGAGACAAGGCGCTTAATCTCTGCCCTCACTCTATCATCCCTTATATTCATTATATGTTCTATTTTCTTTACTATGCCA
>JARVKD010000041.1 GCA_029775875.1 Nitrososphaeria archaeon | reverse complement strand
ATCGATGAAGGACTTAAGGGTGCGAGGAGTCACATTTGGATAATCTCTGTAGGTATAAGGTGGCCAATGTTCCGTCTCCTCATATTTGCTGGGAGATTTGTCTCTTTCCCCCCCGCTTAACATAGTTATTGAGTTTTCGTTTTGTTTTATAAAGATTTATTCAAAAAAACATCGAAAGAGTTAATTTATGGTCATAAAGATGAATAATATTATAGATGGTCTTTTCGAGCCGTGAAAGCCTTATAGAAGTGATAAGAAGGTTGCCATTAGGCGCAACTATGTCTATAGAGCCCCATGATTGCCCATTGATATTAGAAAGATCAGCTTTAAATGTGATCTTGAGCGAAGACAGCTTTGTCAAAACATCTTTCGTTGGCGATGTAGTGGAACCTTCTTTAGAAGAAGGTTCAGTTATTTATATCGATCTTGATACCATCTTTTCAGCCTTTCTGAATCTAATTATCCATAGTACCAAAAACTTAGATAATTTGCTCATCTTTAGACCTGAGATTAGAGATGTTGAGAAGACGATGGCTTATGTTTGTTCTCTTTTCTCACCTTACATAAAACTTGTGATTCTAGACTCGATAACTACTCTTTATTATCTTCTCGATAGCAAGGCACCATCAGAGGTTAATAGAAAGATTGGTGTTTATCTAAGCTTGCTACAAAGCCTAGCCAATAAACTCGATATACCTATCATGGTCACAAGCTTGATAAGGGCAAAGAGAGTCAAGCAAGCTGAGTCTTGGCTCACTTCCCCAACAGGTGGCAGAGCTTTGCTAAAATCCAAAGTAGTTTTAAAGTTGAATAAAGTCTTTGAGCATATAGAGATCAACGTAATAAAGCATGACAATGATGCATTTGTCGGCAAAACCTTCAAAGTTCCCATAGGACTAAAATGGAGTGAGAATTGAGAATGGCTAAGAATTCAAAGAGCGTTGAATACATACCCATTTATACTGATGTAAAGAAGGAGAGATTTGATCTATTTGAGATCATTTTAGAAGAAGTAGAAAAAAATGCTGAGAGATTAGAAGATGGAGACATAATAGTAATATCGAGTAAGTTTGTTGCTATGTCAGAAGGTAGATTGGTAAAGTTATCGGATGTAATTCCGAGCCCAGAGGCTGAAGATCTGGCATCAAAGACACACATGCCTAGCAACCTTGCTGAGTTGATATTGAGGGAGGCTGATTTGGTATTTGCTGGTTTGCCTGGCTTCGCTCTGGCGATAAAGGATGGCGTTTTCACTCCTAACGCTGGAATAGATAGATCTAACGTGCAAGAAGGCTGGGCTATCCTCTATCCAAGAATGCCCTTTAGAAAGGCTGAGACACTGAGAAGAAGAATACTTTTGGAGACTGGCAAGAAGGTCGGAATAATAATAACGGATAGCAGATTGCTGCCATTAAGGTCTGGCACAACTGGGATAGCTATAGGAGTAGCAGGCTTTGATCCAGTCAAGGATGAAAGGGGAAGAAAAGATCTTTTCAACAACGTATTAAGAGTTACTTTACGAGCTTTAGCTGATGATATATGTGCAGGAGCTCAGTTAATAATGGGAGAGGCTAACGAGAGGACACCTTTAGTCATAGTTAGAAACAGCGGCGTAAAATTACATGACAAACCCTTGAATTATGAACAGATGACCGTTGATCATTATGAGTGTATCTATGTGAGAGGGTTAGCAAACGAAGGACGATCCACCTTTTATCATGAATCTGGTTAGCTCTCCAATATTAAACAACAAAATTACGCCAAAGGTTAAAGGGATGTAACCAAATTATTTTTATCCAAGCATATTTATGATCAAAAATTGGAATGCCCTTCGAAATATTATGTGATAATTGTGGTACCTCGTTATACTCTGGGATAGATCTAAAATATGCGAGTAACATTTTAAAGCTTTACAATGGCAAGTGCAAGAGATGCGGTGAGTTCCTATCTTATCGAGACTTTGCACTAGAGATAGAACCCTTAGAAAAATAAAGATTAAAATACTGCACTCTATGGGTATTCTGTTCATAGACTGAAAAGCATCATAATCAGTAAGTGATTTTATGGGCTACACTCTATTGATAGCTGAAAAGCCAGACGCTATGAGAAAGATAGCAGAATCTTTGGCAGAAGATGGAAGTTTAAAGAGAATCCTAACTGATGAGGGTGTAGATTATTACGAATTTAAAAGAAATAATAAAAAGCACTTGATTGTAGCAGCTGTAGGGCACCTCTTCAACTTATGCCCTACTGGAAGAGGGGGATGGGTCTATCCTATTTTTGACGCTGAATGGAGACCTAGTTTTGAAGTTAGAAAGGAATCGGGCTTTTCTAAGAAGTATTTTGAAGCCATAAAAAGTGTGGCAAAAGATGCATCAGATTTCATCGTCTGCTGTGATTATGATACAGAAGGAAGCGTCATAGGTTCAAACATTCTAAAGTTTCTTTGTGATGTTAAAGATGCAAAGAGAATGAAGTTTAGTACTTTGACAAAAGAAGAGCTCATAAATTCTTATAAGAATATGTCAAACCATTTAGACTTTGGCCAGATAGAGGCTGGTTTGACTAGGCATTGGCTTGACTGGCTTTGGGGCTTGAACTTAACTCGTGCATTGACTTTAGCAATGAAAAATCAAGCAGAAAAAGGATTCAAGATTCTTTCAACAGGCAGAGTTCAAGGTCCGACGTTAGCCCTACTTCTTGAAAGAGAATTGGAAATAAGAAGATTTGTCCCAAAGCCATACTGGCAATTAGAGCTACATTGTAAAGCCAATAGCAATGAAATAATAGCTATGCATGAAAAAGATCAGCTTTGGGATAAAGATGAGGCTGATCGAATATTAAAAGAGTGTAAAGGAAAGGATGTTTTAGTCAAAGACATTGCAAAAAGACAGTATAGGCAAATGCCTCCTTATCCATTTAATACAACAGATTTACAGTCCGAGGCTTACTCCCAATTTAAATTCTCTCCTTCGCAGACTCTTGGTCTTGCAGAAAGCCTTTATCAGATGGGCGCCATATCTTACCCAAGGACTTCGAGCCAGAAGTTACCAGTAGAAATAGGCTACGAGAAGATATTGAGGAATCTGTCATCTTTAGAGAATTATAGCGATTTGTGTAACGATCTTCTTAAAAAGGGTAAACTAATCCCTCATGAAGGACCTAAAGAGGACCCTGCTCATCCTGCCATATATCCAACTTCTGAAGTTCCAGACTTAAGAAAGCTCACCCCTCAACAAAGAAAAGTCTACGATCTAGTTGTGAGAAGGTTCATGGCTACTTTTGCTGATCCCGCTATAAGAGAGAGTATGAACCTAACTTTAGCAATTGGAGAGAATATTTTCATAGCGATAGGAAGGAGAAACATTTCACTAGGGTGGGTGAGGTTTTACTCTCCTTACACTACCCTTGAAGAGCAGATCTTGCCAGAGGTTAGAATAGGTCAGAGGTTGGAGAATTTAGGGATAAATATGATTGAGAAATGGACAGAACCTCCAGACAGATACAGTCAGGGTTCAATTATAAAAGAAATGGAGAAGAGAAATCTTGGCACTAGAGCCACGAGGGCTGAGATACTCCAGACTCTTTATGAGAGAAATTATATCTTGGGAAAGAGCATAAAGGTCACAAAATTGGGAGAGACGGTTACTAATGTGCTGAGAGATTTCTGTCCAAGGATAATAAGTGAAGAATTAACAAGAAATTTTGAGGAAGAGATGGAGCTTGTGATGCAAGAGAAGAGAAAGAAGGATGAGATAATAGAAGAGGCCGTTGATTTTTTGATGGAAATTCTTGATGAAATAAAAAGAAACGAAAAAAAGATGGGTGAAGCATTGCTAAAAGGCTTGATGGAATCTAGGGAAGAGGAGAGAAGGCTTGGCATCTGTCCGAAATGCAAAGGCGAATTAAGAATTATAAGATCGAGAAAGAGCGGAAAGGTATTCGTAGGGTGTAAATCATACCCTGATTGCAGAAATTCATATCCTTTGCCACAGATTGCAAAGATAACTCCTTCAGGCAAGGTATGTGAAAAGTGCTTAACCCCAATGATTCAAGTCTATAGAAAAGGGAAGAGACCCTTTAACATGTGCCTTGATCCTAAATGCCCGACTAAGTCAAACTTCACAAAAAATGCACCTAAAATCCAAGACTCTGATAACATTTAAAGCCAAGAATTTTATAACTCGTGATGCTGTCCAGAATTTAGAGTGAATAGAATGGGAATAAAAAAGAGAATTTTGGGTTTTTACAATGTAGTTATAGAAAGGATAAAACAGTTGATAGGTAAGAAAAGGCTTGTCAAATTATCCAGCCTACTTACTCTAAGAAGAATAATGGAGATAGCCTATATGATTGCATTGCTAATTCTTTTCGCTGGAATAATAAACGCATTGTTAGAGTTGGGAACTGTAAGACAATATTTCTCTGACTTATCGATTATCCGTTCATTCAGAATTCAAAGCTTTATGGATACTTTTTTGAACTTTTTAGTGGTTTCAGTCGGCACTTTGGGAATATATCTTATGTATCTCGGTGGAAGAAAGACTGGTACGAAAGCACCAAGCCTTTATGTCATATCAGGCTTGACTGTGCTTATAATGAGCGCGCTCATCTTTTGGTTTATATTGAGTTATAAAGGAGTGTAAATTCTCTCCATTAGGATGAAGGTATTTACAAAAGAAGAATTGGAACAATATAACGGCAAGGAAGGGAAGCCTGCGTATATCGTATATAAGGGTAAAGTTTACGATGTCTCTAAGAGTTACCTTTGGGAAGGAGGAGAGCATCAGTTTGAACACTTTGCAGGAAAGGATCTAACCATTGAAATTGAAGATGCTCCTCATGGCGTGGATGTTTTAGAAAGGTTTCCAATAGTTGGGGAATTAAAAGAATGATGACTATTTAATACAAGTTCCCTTTTTGATATCAATTACCTTTAAGTAGAGTTTTCCTTTACTCCAGTTATCTTCTGCCATAATTTGTGATGTGTGTACGCTTTTTCTCTAAATTCCTGAGCAATGTCTTGATATCCTTCTTCCATGAAGGCGTTGCTTTCTTCCATCTCATAAGCTATTAAAAAGGATAGAGCATCAGCTATAGCGTGCTTCTCTTCCTCAGTCAGTCTTTGGAACTTTATCTCAGGCATCTTCAACTTACTCATCTCTTCTCGAATCTTCCTAAGCCTCTCTTTTTTTACTCTCATGCCTTATACCTCCAGTTTAAACGATAACCCATGACCTTTTTGCTTCTTTGGATATCAATGTTACCTCTAATACATTGAACAAAATAGGCATCTCTTATACACCAAATTTGAGCCAATTGTAGCACATCACTTGTAGAGCCAAGGTTAAGGTGCATGTGGGTATAAATTTTACGCAGTAATACTTTAACCTGATGATTTAACATATTTAACAACAAAATCTCTTTTTTCAATAGCCTTTTTGGCACTCTCTTCAACCTTGATCTTCAACTCATCTAATCCATAAGGTGCTTCTTCACCCACTACCTTCTTTATTCTTGTGTAAGCAGATTCTCTGAACTTTAAGTTCAAATTCTTCTCTCCTTCAGAAGTTATCAAGACTACTTTAGGCATACCTTTCTCAACAAAGCCAACCTTACTTACTCTTACCCCGGCTTTTCTAACAACTTTCATTATCTCTTTAACATAATCCTCAGGAGCAAATATCATTAGAGCGTCTAAAGAAACTCCAAGGTAATCTATGCCTCTACTCTCAAGTAGTTCTAAAACTTTAGTATTGACTAAACTTCTAATCTCTTTTTCATAAAAATGAAGGGCTATATTAGATAGTCTTGAGATCTCGGTTGCATCCCCTCTTATACCACCATTTGTAACATCTGTCATGGCATAAATCTTCTTGATTAAACCTGAATCTAATAATGCTCTGCAAGCCTTTACGAACTGAACGTTCAAAGTTTCTAAGACTACATCATGCCTTCCTGAGTATATGGCTGATGTGCAAATCGTCCCTCCGCCAGCACCCTCAGTCATAAGTATGACGCTATCAGGCTTTACTTTATGCCTTGCAGCCAGCATGGATTCATCTTCAGCAATGCCAAAAGCACCGACACAGCCAGTCATCCTATCCCCTATGACCATATCCCCACCAATCCTCAACGTGCTTCCTGTTAGGATTGGCGTTTCAGTTAGCATGGATACAGCGCTAACCCCTGCCTCAAAGTCGAAGAGTTTTCCAACATCTCCATCATCAGCAAGATGAAGATCTATTAACATGCCAACAGGTCTAGCTCCTTTAACGTAAACATCTCTTAAAGTGGCTCTAGATGCATGAAAGCCAGCCAAGAAGGGAAAATCGCTGAGCCTAGAGTGCATGCCATCTACAGCAGTGACCAAAACTCTTCCCTTTACTTCTATGGCTCCAGCATCATCATGATATAATGGGTACAATAATGCTCTACTGCTAGAAGGCTTCCCTGCTATCTCAGCCAATTTCCTATGAACGAAGAAGTCTCCCTCTCCTCTTGAGCCAACACCCATCAAACCCATGCTAACTCCTGATTTAGAATAATCCAATATCAATCCCAAAGTATTCGATTTAGGAATATTGCTAGAATCCTTAACCTCCTCTATGATGGCATTGGCTAAGCCTTCAGCGGATTTATTACTTAAATTCTCTTTGTAGGTTAATATTTCATCTATTAGCCTATTCTTCACCTCTTCTATGCTCATTTTCTTTGCCATTAGCTTTCTAGTCAAGCCTTCAAGATCGGACAAGATTATCAAGATTGAAATGACTTTGCTCTGATTTATTCATTGTGTATTAAAAATATTCTTAAGTGTCTGATTCACAAAGCATGATGAGATAATGCAAAGATTTAGAGGCATGAAGATCGATGAAATGCTAAAAGCAATAGATAACATTGAGAAAAGGATAGGCTTCAATTTATCTGATGTTCAAAAGATATTATTGACAACTGATGGTTCAGTCACAAGAATTTTGGAAGTATTAACCAAGAAGCCTGTTGTGATAGAAACAAAGGTTAAAACAATCATAAAAGCCGATGAAGATTTGGCTAGAGCATTAAAGATAAAATCTGGAGAAGATGTAAATTTTAGAGTTGTTCATCTAAAGAACCCTGATGATAGAGCATTGATATTTGCAAAATCATGGACTCCTATGAAAGGATTAAACAATAGTATAAAAAAAGATTTGACTTCAGCAGACATACCCATCGGTAAAATTCTTATCAAGCATAAAATTGAGACGAGAAGAGAGATAATGTCTATAGATACTATTAACGCTGATGATGAAATGGTTAAGGCTTTTGATGTTAAACTTGGAGATTTGATGCTATCTAGATACTATAATATTATACACGAGGCTAAGATACTGATAAGGATAAATGAAGCATTTCCTATATCGAGTTTTCTTTGAATAGCAATTTCTTATAATGCATAATTTATTTAGTCTTCTTTACCTTCTCCATTATATCCATGTATAGAAGGATTAGATTTGCTATTCTTGCTTGTTTATCCAAATCTTCCTCTTTACTCAAAGCATCGTACAGTTTCTGAATCTTGCTTGTTACTAACTCTCCCAAATTTGTGGTCAATTCGCTTATACTACTTATCTCTAGAGAGCTTATGTTTGATAGATCATCACAGTTTATGCACAAAATTCTGTTTTTATATCTGACTTGAACTCCCCCACACTTTGGACAACTCTCCTTCAACAGAGTTGCCCCTCTTCTTATGAGCTCTGTAGCATCGCTAATCTTTCCTTTCTTAGCTTCAGTCAAGTCCATACTATATTAGAAGAGATGATATGTAAACTTTAGTCTTTTATATGGATATATTATCCATAATTCTTATTTATTTAGGCTGATAATCATCATAAGAACTTGAGGGTGCGGGTTATGAGCTCGAAAAGGCAAAGAGAGAATGAGCAAAAACTAGCAAAAGCGATTAGTACACTACAAACAGTGGCGGATAGCACCATTACTCCAAGGAACATAAGAAAAATAGTCAAAGATGCCATACTCATGCTTAACGATACAAAGTTGGACCTAGGCGTTAGGGTTGCCAATGCTATAAGCGTACTTGATGAAGTCTCTCAGGACCCTAACATGCCATCTTTTTCTCGCGTAACTATTTGGTCAGCTCTGAGCACTTTAGAGAGCATAAGAGACTAATACATGGTTTAGAGAAATGTTTTCCAAAGAAATAGTAGTGATTTTTTGAATGAAGGCTATTTATGTTTATGCAAATTTTCCAAATACATTGCTCAAGAGGAGGTAAATGGCACTGCAGTGTGAAATATGTGGCAACCCTATAACTGGCAATTTTTTTCTCACTCAAATAGAAGGAGCGATCTTCAGGGTGTGTAGCTCATGTGCAAAGCTTGGATCACCGGTGCGTGAGAAGAAAGATGTAAAACCAGCATTACAAAAGCCCAAGCCTTCTGACCGAACATTAAAAGAGCCTTTACTGGAGTTAAGGTTCGATTACAATAAAATGATAAAGCAGGCAAGGGAGAAGCTGGGTTTATCACAAGAGCAACTTGGACACAAGATAAACGAAAAGCCATCTGTAATAAAGCTGCTAGAGAGTGGGAAGCTAAAGCCCGACGATTTATTGGCAAGAAAGATAGAGCATGCCTTAAAGCTAAGGCTCCTTATCCCCCCTGAAAGTGAATAATCCACACGGATAGGCTTTGAACCCAAAAGAGAAATTCTTGATAATAATCGATTACCTTTTTGGCAAGGGTATAAGCCAAATCATCCCAATGGATAAATTGAATTTTACATTCTCTAAAAGAACTGGAAAGATAAAGAATGTATTTTTAGATGATAAATTAATAGCGATTTTTCGTCCTGATGGGAGCATAGCCTTAACGATTAATGGAGCAGAATTATTGGTTAAACACCCTAAATTTGCTGAAAATTGTGTAGCAGTAAAAGATGATGCAAAAGATTTCATAGCCATGGGAAGATCTGTATTTGTAAAGCATGTTATGAGCTGTGGGTATAGAATAAAGCCTAAATCTGAAGTTGTTGTCGTTGATGCTAATGGTAATGTAATAGCCGTTGGCAAAGCTTTATTGTCAGCAAAAATGATGAAAGATTTCAAATCGGGAGTTGCAGTGAAGGTTAGAAAAGGGATAAAAACTTATAATGATATGATCTAATTTGATATGAGATGAAGATAAGCGACAGGCAAGCAAGAAGAATGCTTGAAAAGATGGGCGTTGATATAGAGCCTTTACCAGATGTGAAAGAAGTCATAATAAGGACCAGTAGCAAGG
>JARVKD010000040.1 GCA_029775875.1 Nitrososphaeria archaeon | reverse complement strand
GATGCATGCATAGGCTGCAAATATTGTGTTGCTGTATGCCCATTCAAAATTCCAAGATACGATCCAGTAACCAATAAAGCTTACAAGTGCACCATGTGCCCAGATCGTGTAAGAGAAGGTTTAGAGCCTGCTTGTGTATATGCTTGCCCAACAGATGCTTTAGAGTTCGGAGAGCGTGAAGATATGTTACAAAAAGCTCGAGCTAAAGCTGAAGCCATAAATGGTTATGTTTATGGAGACGATGAAAACGAAGGGACCTCTGTCTTCATGGTTCTTGATCTTCCACCAGAACAATTGGGCTACCACAAAGTAGAAACTACACAGCCACTGAGCATGCAGATAAAGGACTTCATAGAGCCTGCAGGCGGTGTCATTACTCTTGCTATACTAGGTTCATTGGCAGCAATATCATTAATAGCTCATCGTAAAGAAAAGGTCAAGGAGAGTGAGAAGAAATGAATGAAGAAAAGATTCTTCGCTGGGCTTTAGCAGAGAGAGTTGAGCATCTACTCATAATGATTCTTATGCCTGCTTTCATCATCTCAGGGCTTCCTTTATTGAAGATAGAATTGTTCAGCTGGATGATCGTACCTCCTATTACTATAGACTTGTTCAGAGACATCCACAAGATTGCAGCAGGGCTATATGCAGGTGTAGCCATCTTTCATGTATTCTATCACACAATTGCTTTAAGGAGTACTAGAATGGGCATAAATTTCAAGGACCTAAAAGACTCGATAGGACTGATGAAGTACTACATAGGCTTATCCAAAGAGCCACCAAAGATAGGTTTTCATAACCCTACAGAGAAGATTATAGTCTACTGGGGAATGGCTGTATTGTTCATGCTCTTCATGGGCATCTCAGGCATAATACTCATGTTCCCATGGTACTTCCCAATATGGATCCATGAGTGGGCGTTAGTAATACATGATGTCTTCTTCTTCCTCATAGTCTTTGTGCTCTTATTCCACTTCTACATGAGTACTCTCTACAAGGAGCACAGACCCCTCTTGGATGGGATGTTCACAGACGGCATGGTTCCAACTGAATACATCAAAGAGCACCACCCTCTATGGTACGAAGAAGTCAAGAAGAAAGAATGAAGGCTGTAAAGAATCCCCACCTTTCTTTTTGATTCGAGGTGATAAGAATAAGCAACGTTCAAGATGCTATAGTATATAATTCAAGGATTTTTGGGCATGTGTATAACGAGAAAGGCACACCTCTAGGAAGCGCCAAAGTAACATGTAGCGAGAAAAAGACCTTAACTCTCTTTGATGGCTTCTATGAATTCAAGAACGTTGAACCAGGAACATACACAATCGTAGCGAGTCTAAAGGGCTTCAAAAGCGATAGCAAGACAGTCACTGTTCAAAAAGATGATATGATAACTCTTGATTTTCGACTGTCTGAAGCGACAGGGACTGCAAAGATCTATGGCACTGTTTATGATGCAAGTACGAAAAAACCTATAGCATCAGGCGGTACTATAATCCTAGTATTGCCCATTACAAATAAGTATGCCCTTTTGGATAAAAATGGTCGCTATGAATTCAAAGATTTGGCAAAAGACAGCTACGATTTATGGGCATCTATACCAGGATACGAAGATGAAAAAGCAACAATAACTTTGGCTGAAGGCGAGGAAAAGGTCCAGGACTTCTTCTGTAGACATGTTGTAAACATAGAACCTCCTTGGGGATAATTAGATTCTTTTTAATCCCGCGTTATTTGCCATAATATCCAAATCTATTGTGATAATATCCTCCAAACCTTTTGGGATAGGTCTTTTCAACTTATCCTCATCTATGACCTTTAGATAATGTTTACACTTTTCACAAAAATCCACTCGGAACTCTGGATGACCTTCTGGAGACAAGAACCTTAAGGTCGCAGGGTCTACATTTCCACAATTAACACAAAGAAAGATATCTGCAAGATACTCTGCTCCACATAATGGGCATATCAGATAACGTTTACGGGCTTTTAGCCTTGCTGTTATAGGTCTTCTACTACAGATAGGGCATAAAGCCTGCCACCACTTTTCAAGGAAAGAAGCATCAACCTTTCTTGCTATCTCCTCAAGGCAAGGTTGAATTAAAGCGCTTACGATGAATAGGATTAATACTGAATTAGTCCCAAGCCTTTTACCATGATTCTCAAAATATTCTGCATCTCCTCTTAAGGCTGCACCTACAGTATCGAGTATGCTCATCTGCTCACTAACCAATTCGTCTAGGAATCTCTTTAACAGATTCTCTTCCACACCTTTTTCAATAAGTGCTTTTACTATTCGTTTGCATGTATCGATTAAGGCTCTAGAATCGAATATAGATGGACTCAGAAACTTGGCTATAGGCTGGTTCGATTCGTGAACCTTTTTCTGTAAGTCTTCGATGAGAGATTTATCCTCCCAATTTAAACTAGTTCCCTTTTTTGGGTCGTTTCTTATCTGCTCTTGAGCCTGTAGGATCATTTTATGTAATTCTAGAGGGTTACGCAAATCAGGGTAATCTATAATGATTTTATCAATCAATCTCTTCTGGTCGTCTATTGGTAAACTTCTCATTCACTTCAACCTAAACTTACTTTGAAGCCTTTTGAATACTAAATAAGCTTAATGGTGGAATTGACTTTAATCGCTATAATCTTAGTGAAGGAGGATACACTCTTTTATGCATAGATTTATTATAACGCCTTTTAACCTCTCGAATTATCTCTAAAGGAACTTTCAATTCAGATGCTATCTCCTTATCTCCCATCTTCAGATCAAACATAGCATAAAGGATCAGGTCTAGAGTATCGTAATCCACTGGAATCTCATCAGTAGCCCTTTGTCCTTTCCAAAGTCGAGGCGAAGAAGGTTTATTGACTATGTTTTCTGGTAAACCTAAGCACTTACCCAACTGCCTAACCTGAGTCTTATACAGATGGACTATAGGCAAAAAGTCAACCCCTCCATCTCCATACTTTGTGAAGTATCCTATCAAAGCCTCGCTCCTATCCCCTGTGCCAACCACTAGGTAATCTAAGGAATTGGCGAAGAAGTAATCGATGACCATTCTTATTCTTGCCCTTAAGTTGGCTATAGGTATTCTATCCTTATTCTCTAAAGGAATAGAATCTAAAAACGTCTTTACTACAGCATCTATATGTATGGTGTATGTCTTTATGCCTAACTTTGAAGCAAGGTTCTTAGCATCCTTAACGTCAGACGCCGGGGTAATTCCACGATCAGGCATCAATAAGCCTAGAACTCTATTCGACCCTAAAGCTTTTACACAAAGAGCAGCCACTACAGAGCTGTCTATGCCCCCACTTAGACCTACTATTACTCCTTTAGCATTAGCCTCTCTTACCATCTTTTTGATGAACTCGAGAATCTCATGTTCAGCCTTTTGACAATCGATCCTTAAGGCTTCTTTAGATACTCTTCGCCTTTCCTGCATGTTGCAGTCTTCTCCTAACGCGCAACTATAATGGCTAGGAAAGAACTATTATTAAAATCACACTTTTTATATTGCTTGTAATCCCTTTTCTCCAGTTCTTATCCTAATGACCTCTTTCACAGGATAAATGAATATTTTACCATCCCCGATTTCTCCGGTGTAAGCATTCTTACTAATCAAGTTCACAACTTTGTCTAAATCTCTATCATCGATGACCAATTCTATCTTAACCTTAGGGAGGAGATCTACCCTTAATTCTCTGCCTCTGAAGTCAAGCACATACCCTTTCTGCCTGCCTCTCCCTCTAACATTATACATAGTCATACCAAAGAAGCCTTCATTCGCAAGACCAACTTTCACATCGTCAAGTCTTTCCTGCCTTATTATTGCCTCAACTTTTATCATCATCTCTCACCTTGCTATTTTATCGATTTGAACATGAGACCTCTATTAAGCATGTAACCTCTCTTTCTGTACCACTTGATCAATTCTTTTTTCGGATATGCACTAGGATCTACAGGGAAAGGGCAGAGGAGAACTTTTTTGGCGCTAAATCGCTGTGCCAAATCTTCAGCGAAAGATACGAGATATGTGCCTACGCCTTGCCTTCTAAATTCCTTTTCCACTATAACACCATCCAATATGAGAAGTTTTTTGTCTTTCTGAAATCTGACCAATAACTCGCCCACTTTGCTATCATTGGATCGTGCAGATATGCACCTGAGCTCCATATTTTGATCTACTTTTCTATAAGTCTCTACCAATTTGATGTCTTTCTGAACCGCTGACATACTCTGTGCGTAGAGAATAACCATATATAAAGTTTCCGTCAAGAATATAGGACGATTGGTCTATGATGGACCAGAACTTTAGATATATTTTCAGAAAAAAGGAAAATCTTTATATACATGTTGAATAGCGTGGTACGTCATAGGTGATTAGTATGGCAATAGATTCTGGAGATACAGCTTTCGTCCTTATTTCTGCCGCTCTAGTTATGGCTATGACTCCTGCTTTAGGTTTCTTTTACGGTGGATTAGTAAGAAGAAAGAATGTTCTTGCAATAATTATGCAGTGCTTTATTGCGCTAGGCATCATAAGTGTTCTATGGATTCTATATGGATATAGTCTCGCCTTCGGTCCTGACAAGGGAGGCTTCATTGGAGGTCTTGAATGGCTGGGACTCAAAGAAGTAGGGCTGACCCCGAGTGTTTATGCCCCAACGATACCGCATCAGGCATATATGATATTCCAGGCTATGTTCGCAGTGATAACTCCTGCTTTGATAGTCGGCGCCTTTGCCGATAGGATGAAGTTCAGCACTTTCCTAGTCTTTACAGTCCTTTGGGCGACCTTTGTCTACGACCCCATAGCGCATTGGGTCTGGGGAGCTGGAGGATGGCTTCGTCAGCTCGGGGTCTTAGATTTTGCAGGCGGAACAGCGGTACATATAAACGCAGGTATTGCGGCGCTGGCCGCTGCTCTCATAATAGGCAAAAGAAAGGGGTTTGGAAAAGACCCTATGGTGCCTCATGACATACCTATGATGGTGCTTGGAACTGGTTTTCTATGGTTCGGATGGTTTGGATTTAACGCTGGGAGTGCGGTGGCTTCTGGAGCGCTATCAACCATTGCCTTCATAGCTACATTTGTAGCTGCTGCGGCAGCAACTCTCACATGGATGTTCATAAGCTGGATTCACAAAGGCGTACCGAGCGTGATAGGTGCTTGTACAGGCACTGTAGCAGGCTTGGTCGCCATAACCCCTGCATCTGGATTCGTAGACCCGCTATCTGCTCTTGCAATAGGTTTTGGGGCTGGGATAATATGCTATCTTGCAGTTCTCTTAAAGATAAGAATGGGTTTCGATGATGCCTTAGATGTTTGGGCAGTTCATGGCATAGGTGGCACATGGGGCGCTCTAGCTACAGGCATCTTTGCCAGCACGCTCGTTAACCCAGCGGGCAACAATGGATTATTATTTGGAAACCCCTCCTTGTTTGGAATTCAAGTGATTGGCGTAGTAGCAAGCTGGGCGTATTCGTTCACAATCACTCTGATCATCCTGAAGATTCTTGACAAAACCATGGGTCTTAGGGTATCTCCGCAAGACGAAGCCATAGGCTTAGATATGTCTCAGCATGCTGAGGAAGCCTACTCATCCTAAATAGTATGATTAGAGTATTAGGTGATTTAAATGAGTGCATAGAAAAGGATAAAATGTGGGACATGTTATGGGGAGAGTTAGCATAGGATAGATTCAAGCAAGAAAACTCTTACATGTGAACGGTGTGGAAATATTGCAGATTATAAATAGAAGATAAATTCAACTCTTCCAAGGTTGTGGTTCAATACCGAAGATGCCCTGATAATCTTCTCGGGTATACATCCTTATATCTTTGGCATCATCATAACGATGACAATTGACCATAAAGATAACGCCTATAGCATCAGAGACATTAGGAGTTAGATCTATGGCCACATTTGTAGAAACTCATGATGTAAAGCTTCTAATGGATGCTGGAGTATCCTTAGGTCCTAGATTTGGCCTTGTTCCTCACCCTATTGAGTATAAAGCTCTTAAAGAAGCTCGTAACTCTCTAGAAAGATTTGCCATCAAAGCAGATGCAATAACCATTTCTCATTATCATTTTGACCATTATACGGCTACTTGGAATAGCATAGAAGCAAAGTGGACTTGGAGCAGCTACGATGTAGCCAAGAAGATATATGGTGGGAAGGTTGTTCTCGCAAAGGATTATCGAGATTGCATAAATGCCAGCCAAAGGAGAAGAGGCTGGATCTTCAGCAAGATTGCAGATGAATTTGTGAAAGAGATAAAATACGTTGACTCTTCTACAATTAAATTTAATGAAACTCTCATAAGCTTCAGTCAACCCCTTCCTCACGGAGAGGATGATACTAGCCTGGGATTCGTACTCTCTCTCCAAATAAAGCATGGCGATGAAGACTTACTCTACTGTCCAGACTTTCAAGGTCCCATGTCCGATAAAGCTCTTGATTACATTCTAGATGTAAGTCCAACCAAATTGATCATAGGAGGTCCCCCTCTTTATCTGTCGGAATACAAAGTCCCAGCACGTTCTATAGAAAAGGGCTTCGAAAATCTGATGAAAATAATTTCAAAAGTACCCCTTACGATAATCGACCATCATTTAATGAGAGACGAGAAAGCTCTTGAGAGGCTACAAGGTCTAAAGGAAATGGCGTCTCAGCATGGTAATAGCGTCCTTACATTTGCAGAGTATCTGGGCAAGCAAAACCGGCTCTTAGAAGCTATTCGTCCTCAGTTATATAATGAATCTCCCCCTGATCACGATTTTCAGAATTGGATGAAGCTGAGTCCGATCCGTCAACGCTCTGTCCTTCCTCCTCTATAACTTCCTGAGCTTGTTCTTTCACCTCTCCAATACTTCCTATCAAACTTTCGGCATACTCTTTCGTCAAGACTCTAGATATTATCAAATTCACCAGAGAGTTGGCTGAAGCCTCCCCTGTGACTCTACCTATCTGCCCCTTTATCTGCCTCCACTTAAGCCTTGTATTTCCGCTCTTAGATACATAAATTATTCCAAGAATGCCATTTGCATTGATGAACGTTATGTCACGAATCTTCTTCAAAGTGACCTTATCCACCGCTTCTACATATATCGATCCGTGATTTCCTTCTTTCTCGGGGAATACTTCAGGGTCTCTAAGATAGCTTTCTGGGATGAAAGATTTACACGTACTGTTGATCAAGAACCTACGAAACTTCTCAAGAGTAGTGTTTGTATCGATTTGAGCCAAATGCTTCTGTCCCTACCTTTAATCTCAGGTCTTGATAGATTAAAATTTTGATATAAATATTGCTTAGGTCAAAGACCTCTGTTAGTTGGAGCTATGAAGAGTACCCTTTAGAATTTTTCTAGAACAGCATATATTATAAGCTTTAAATAACAATAGAGGTCAGATACCTTGATGATTAGGAGGAAGGTCATAGCACTAATCGTAATCATGATGATGTCCCTAGTCACCTTACCAATCGGTCAAAGTCAGATAATTGATAAAGGCAGGTATAGTATAGAAGAGGTGGATGGATGGAAGAAAATAATAACTGAGACAATCACTGTAGCAGTTCCATCCGATTCTACTATTCCTATGTTCATATGGTGGTACAACAACGATAGCAGCATTTTGTATGTAGCAAAATATGAGGGGCTGGCGGAAGCTTGGTTATTTACATCAGAGCAATTCAGCCATGCTAAGCTGTTCGCAGATAATAAGGGTTTTACGTATGAATTCATAGTGCGTGCCAATTCACATGGTTGGATAGAGACTTCAGGGTTTGTTCTGAAGAAGATTAATGAAGCATCAAATATCTTGCATCCTTTCTTCTTCTCCTTCTCTCAAGGAAACTGGGAGTTAACACCAATCGAAGAAATCAAGGCTGAGGACGGTACACTAGTAGGCCTTGCCTTCGCCTTCATTCTTACTGATTCTAAAAACCCAAGTTTTGAATTCGCAGAGGGTAATATTATCATAAGAAACAAGTTATTCTTTGATCCAGTTATGATGCAAGTTGAAAAGAATGGGGTAATATTATCAAAGGCGGAGTTGAAATCTGACATAATCATCTCTAATTGGAAATGGAACTACGACGCCTTTTTTGATGCGCTAGGAGAGCTTTCCTATGAACTCCCAGAAATAGTGCCTAGGCTGGTTCTAAGTTCCACATTAAATATTCGCAGCGTAGATGGAAGGGAGGTAATCGATGTAATGAATGAAGAGAGAGGTGGTATTACAAGTGTAAGTAGCCAGACGAGTCTTGAAGTCAGGATCAGAGTTGGAGATAGAACCATAGTGGTAGGCAGAACAGATGAAGAAGGTGAGATAGTTACAATGAACGGTCTTCCAAAGCTAGAGATGTTGACGGGAGGAAGAACCATATCAGGTTTCTTCAGTTTCAACCCTAGTGCTACGGTGGTTTATAAAGGTCAAAGCAATACGAAGTTTGTCGATGTAGAGGGAGTCTTTTGGGCTGCAAGGAGCTTGAAGACATTCATCGTCTATCCTTACTTTGGTGACGGTACATTACTGCATGATCCTTCAGTAGGTGTATCTTCTCCAGAATTAGAATCAGAGGCTCCTAAATACATATTCAAGTCGCCCATAGCAAGCATGGATATCGTTCCTCCACCACAAACCATCGTTCCAATAGAAATGGTGCCGTTCTTTGAATTAGCAGTTGGCGCGATAATATTCGTCATGATAGTTGCTGCCGTGATCGTTATTAACAAGAAGGCTAAGATAGAAGTGCTGGACGGTTTTGATTACCACTGATTATTCTCAAGCGATATATGGCATGCTTGACCTATCGAAATCTTTGACTATTTCTAAGTAAGGAGTCTTGCTTCTCTTTTCAGTAGCTTCTAAAATTTGTGGCAAGATGGTTGAAAGTCCTTTCTTTGAAAACTCAGTTGTTTTATGATCTTCTCCAAAAGAATCCATTGCAATCTTGTAAGCAATCGTTCTCACATCTGCTTCCTCAGCATAACCCAGTGCGTGCAGATATTCATGGAGCAGTATAACATATATGAAAGGGTTAGCATCTTTTTTCAATTCATCTGAAGTCTTCAAAGCATCAAGCACGAATCGGTTCATTATTATGGCGTTTGAGCCAATCTGATGCATTGCTCCGATGTATGGCGGAAGGTCTAATGTGTATAGAGTCAAGCCTGCCCTTCTCTGACCTATCGATCTATCTGTCGTCTCCTTTACGAGCTCGAATATATCACCAATATTCTCACAAAGTTCAAGTTTTTCAGATGGTGCCAAGACCTTAGTCTTATCCTTCATCGTAGATGAATCCATAATCGTCTCTGACTCGCCTCTTTGATAACTCGCTATCTCTTCCTTTTTATCCATAGTATTTTTATCAATAAGATCGATATAAACACGTTGTTTCACAAAAAGTCTCTATAACTTCTTCCTCACCACTTCGCCTCTTGGATCCAATTCCTCGAATATAATGGCTTGAAATTTGTAAATCTTAACATTTGGAGAAAGCCAAGCATCTGGGGGAGCCCCAGCTTTCATGCAGGTATTTGAGAGAAACTCTTCAGCATCCCACTTATACTCTACCGGGACTTGAGGTAGAAGCAAACCACTACTCCAAGCCCATCTGAAGATCAGACCGTCTTCACCTATCTTCACTTTGGATGGATACTCCCTCGGAGATTTCACAACTATGAGCTCTGGAGGGGTTAGAACGCTGACTTCGATCCGTACTTCATCTAACTCGTCTACTGAAAGAGGTTCAAATCTAGGGTCTTCAACAGCCGCCGCGATTCCTGAGTCGATGACAGCCTCTATTAAGGGCTTATCTGGATATGGATATCCTATACATCCTCTAAGATACTTTTCACCATGTTCTTGTTTGTTTATCGTAACGAATACTCCACATCTCTCGTGGAATTTTTCTGGCAAATCTCTAGACGGTTTACTCCTTTTTTGATATTTGACATAATTCTCAATGGCATCTCTAGCTATTTTCACCAAGAGCTTC
>JARVKD010000003.1 GCA_029775875.1 Nitrososphaeria archaeon | reverse complement strand
AGAGTTAGGACAACCAACTACGATATTATAGCCATTAAGAATGATAGTGTATTGGTATTCATAGATTCAAGGATGCCAAATAGGCTTTTGTTAGAAGCCCTTAAGAAACATAGAATTAAAGAATTCTCTATGTATGATGAAATAAAACCTGAGTTCAAGTTTGGTCATAGCAAATTTGATTTTTTACTAACCAATAGCATTGGGAGATGTATAATCGAGGCAAAGTCTTGCACCTTAGTGAAGAATGGTAAAGCATTGTTCCCTGATGCCCCAACAGAGAGAGGTAGGAGCCATGTTTTAGAGTTGATCAAAGCAAAAGAAGAAGGTTATAGAGCTTGTATTTTATTCTTGATACAGAGACCAGATGCCAATTCTTTCTCTCCGAACGATGAACTCGATCCTAAGTTTGGAGAAGTGTTAAGAGAAGCGCTAAATCATGGCGTAGAAATCTATGCCTATCGCTCTCATTTTGATGAGAAATCAATAGAATTATTGGACAAAGTAGAGTTGATTTTCAAATAGTCTGCTCAGGTAATTTCACATAATTTCTTAGGCTCAAAAGGACTATTATTAGGGCTAAAACTTGTACTAAGGCTCCTATGAGATAGGGCATTTGTGGACCAATTGTCTCAAGAATCAATCCTGAAATAGGGGCTGCTGTAGCTACTCCAAGGATGTTCATCATCTGCTGAAAGCCTATAGAAGTCCCTCTGCTACTCTGGGATGTAGAACTTGCTACTACAGTAGACAAAGTGAGTATGGCGCTCATAGCAATTCCTAAGGCTATTGAACTGAGTAAAAGATAATTCCAAGCTAAATTAAAGGCTAAGATAATCTGGGAGAACATCAAACTGATGAACCCTACTATTGCAGGAATTCTAAGACCCTTTTTGTCTGTGATTGCACCAAAGAGATAGAAAAGTGCTATAGATATTATGGTAGAAAAACCTATGTAAAATCCAGTAATCTTTACAGCCTCCTCCTTCACAATTCCTAGCACATCTATCAGAGTAAGTGATAGTATTCCAGTAATAACTCCAAAGGAGTAGTAAAGAGCATATATGGATACATAAGAGGACAAAAGCCAGCCTATTGACTTTTTCATTTCTATGAAGATTTTCTTCGGTTTAGAACTCTTTGTAAGGGTTTCAGGTATGAAAAAAGATAGAAAAAGTCCGATTACCATTATAATAGAAAGTACTTGGAATACCGCCTTGAAACCTAGTGTAGAGGTTATTGTTCCAGAAATCATGGAACCTATGGCTATAGATGAACCTACACCCATCCAATACAAGGCAAAACTCCTTCCTAGAGAATTCGTCTTGATATCGCCTACAAAGGCAATAATAGCTGGGAATGTTAACGATCCTCCTATTGCATGAAGAGCTCTAACGATAAAGAGCTGAGTTGGGTTTGTGACTAGAGAATAAGCATAGACTATAATGCTATCTGAAAGAAAAGCAAGTAACAACGCTCTTCTCCTTCCAAGAATGTCCACAGAAACTCCCATCGTGAAGCTAGCAGGAATGGCAACTATTGAGTAAAGCCCTGCTATCAAGCCTGCTAAGGCTTCATTGGCTCCAAGAAATTTAGCATAAGCAGATATCACCGGAAGCATGAAAGCAGTATCTGCAATTCCGATAAAGCCCATCAATGTAGCTAGAGGAAGAAACGATCTTTTGCCCAAACTTAATTTTATCATGCCTACCAAATTTCATTTTCTCCTTATACCCTTACTTCGCCTATATCGTGCTGAAAGAGAATTATATAAGAATAAACGGAAAAACATAAACCTTTCAATTGGCATTTATTTCCACTAATTTCAGATCGATTTGAAAAACCGATATTATGAAGCAACAAAAATGTGTGAGAATCATCGAGGCAAGCCTCTCCTCTCTCTTCTGCATTGAATGTCAGGCGACTTCTTTTGATATCTTCCTAGCCATGCTATATACCACAGGTATCAGCATTATTGCAAGAGCGATCGCGAAAGCCCATGAGATGTTTGCTACTACATTTGTGACACCTTCAAATGTAGCAAAGATGGCTCCTGCGCCAATGACGAGGAAAATGCTGTAAAGTACGAACTTTGCGTATCCTGCAACCGATCTGAACTCTGTATGGTCGTCTGTGATGGACTTGATCAGACCGTCGGTCAAAGATATTCCTACACCTATTATCACGAAGCCAAGGATCAAAGGATAGACCAAATCGCCTGCCAGCAACATAAGATTAAGGGCAATCAGAAGTATTACTGCTATCAAACCTATCTTAAGAAGATTCTTTAGCATGTCAGCTATCTCGGACTTAGCTTCAGGGATCACAGGTTTCAACATCATGCCCACTAGGGATGCAAGGAACTCCACTAAAACGAAGCCTAGAACGATTATCACAATTCCTCCTAGAAGTCTAGGCAAGTAGCTTGCTATGATTACCAAGTAATCACCCAGCGTTCCCCCTACGTTTAGAATTTGTATTGCAAGTATGACAGATAGGATTATGATGAAAGCTTTGGTAATTCCTCCAACGAAAGACGAAAGATCCAATCCAGCAGACCTAAAGGCCTTTCCTGTTTCGCTTTTGTCGAAGCCCTTCTCTATGCCCGTTTTCTCGATTAGTATATTTACAGCTCTCCCGACCATAGATCCAACAAAATATCCGATTATGATGACGACTATTGCTGCTATAAGTAATGGCAGAAAGGCGATGATGTCTTCAAGTAATTTGTTAAACGCCTCTATGAATAACGTTTGCATCTTATTACGCCGTCATCTAATACGTATTTAGTTATTATAAATCTTTGTTTTTTTTAAATTTTTATCAGACTAGTAAAGTCAACAAAGATCGGGGGATGTAATCTATAATGATTAATAGATGGTTCGATTTCTATATACACAATTCATACGTATAATCGGTTGGCTTCCTCCTCTACAATCTCACCGACCTTCATAAAGTAAAGCCTTGTAGCATAGGGCATGGATGGTAGATTCTTCTCTATAGCCTGAATCAAGAATGGAACTGCTCTCTTCGATGCCTTAAGCTGAAACTTCATCCATAGAACAGGATCTTGCTTTATGGATATGCTATCACGTAGCTCTTGAGGACATAAAGCTTTGGCATCAGACTCTATTATCTTAAACCAATATGCTAGAACCTCAGGGTCAAGACCAAGCTTCTTCTCTTCAATCATCTTCAACAGTTTATCTATTGTGCTAATCCCGATGTCTTCTCCCATCGTGATCATAAAAGAATAAGAGTTTAATTTTAAAAGGTTACCTCTTATAGTAAGTAATTGGTCATGACAAATATCATAGCCCATAGAGGAGCATCCGCCTACGAGCCAGAGAATACGTTAAGAGCGATAAAAAGAGCTTTAGAGCTTAATGCTAAGATGATAGAAGTGGATGTTCGATTAAGCAAAGATAGGCAAATAGTAGTAATCCATGATGATAGTGTAGATAGAACTACTAACGGAAAAGGATACGTTGAAAATTTGAAGTTAGAAGAGCTGAAGAAGCTAGATGCTGGTAAGGGTGAAAGAATACCAACCCTTCAAGAAGTGATAAACGCTGTAAGGAATAAAGCGATACTAATAATCGAGATAAAGGTTCTAAAAATCGAGGATTCTTTAGTTAAAATCATCGAAAAAGAAGGTATAGAAAAAGAAGTTGTTATAACTTCATTTTACCATCCTATTTTAAGAAAAATAAAAGAGCTTAATCCAACAATAAAGACAGGAGTTATTTTTAAGTGTCATCCAGTAAAACCAGTAGACCTTGCATTAAATGCAAATTCAGATTCATTATTTCCCGAGCATAAGTATTTGTCAGAAGAAATGGTAAAGGAAGCCCATGAAAACGATTTGAAAATTTACCCTTGGACTATCGACGATCCTAATAGAGCAAATCAATTGATAGAAATGGGCGTTGATGGAATTGTCACGAACAAGCCAGATTTGTTGAAAAGAATTTAATCTTTGTTCATTTCATAGATATTCCTAGCATAGAGCTTAAGGCTTGAGCTGTTTCTCTGCTTTTCATTATTTTCTTTAACTTTTTCCCTATTTCAGTAGCGAGAAAGTCCTCATGAATAAAATAACTCACTTTTGCAGGAAACGCGTCTATGAAATTAAATTCATGCTTCACTGCAATACACAAAGGCAATAGCGCAATCATATTTCTTCTTTTTGAAATTAAATCTATTGCAGAATCGTATGACCATGTTTCAATTAAATCAAAATCCTTCACCATGCTCTTGATCTTATCTTCAGCGTAATTTCTTAAGCCTGAACCAATTTTAGGCAAAATAAAAGTTGAACCTGAACTAATCCCATCGCCATAGAAAGCCCAGACCATATCCATCGTATAACTTCTGATTTTTTTAATTTTGGGAGAAATCTTTGATATTGGAGCCTTTTCACTCTTTGGTGTGCATGATACTAACAAATCTGCAATCTCATCCCTCATCCATGCTAAGCCATGCTCAAGCCCTCTAAACTCCTCTCTCACCTTAATTGCTTTTTTTCTCAATTCACTTAAGATGACTTGTGATATAGGGCTAAAGTCTCCAACAGCAACGATATCAGATATCTTTGCATCTGAAAAGAGTTCTATGTCAATTCTTTCATCCTTCTCTATCAACTCCAAGTTTTCTGGAATCTCTAAAATTCCGTCTGCAGAGCTTAAAGATGCTATTGCGCCAGAGCCTCCAAGGATAGGGATTGCCATCAAACCCTTTTTGCTGTTTTTTAAGAATACTGGAAGATACTCCCTTCTTCCCCTCTCTGATAAATACCTTATTGCCAAAATTGCTCCTATTTTTTTCTTTTCTTCAAGCTTCTTTCCTGACATGGCTCTCAAAAATGGATCGACGATCAAACCATAAATTATCAAGGCTGAAACTGGAAAGCCTGGCAATCCAAATACGGGCTTATCATTTATGGCTGCTATTATCGTAGGCTTTCCTGGCTTTGCTGCAATTCCATGAACTATGAGACCTGGACTTCCAAGTCCATCAAATACTTTGTAGGCTAAATCACTAACTCCTGCTGAAGTGCTTCCTGACATTATGATGGCATCAGCAAGTTTTAATCCCTCTATTACAGCTTCACGAATCTCCTCAAGATTATCCTTCTTGATGCCAAGGTATATTGGTGTACAACCAGACTTTTGAACTAAAGCTCCTATAGAGTATTGATTGACATCATATATCTTCGATGCTTTTAATTCCAAGCCTGGCTCTATAAGCTCGTTCCCTGTAGAAAATATGGCAACTTTAGGCTTTGAGAATACCTTGACCTTATCGTAACCTAAACCTGCCAGTACACCTATCTTTTCTGCTGTAAGCTCCTCACCCTTGCTAATAACGAATTGACCATGATAGACATCTGAACCTAAACTTGCTAAACCTGAGCCCTTGCCAACAGAATTGTCAATGATAACGTAATCTCCATCTATTGAAGTATCTTCGACACGAACTACAGCATCTGCATCTTTTGGGATTAATGCTCCTGTATCTATCTCAATACATTCTTTCTCCTTAATCTCTAATGAAGAATCTTCGCCAGCATGTAATCTGCCAATAACCTTAAGCCTTACAGGATTAACTTCAGATGCAAAAGATGTATCTACTGCTCTAACAGCATAGCCATCGACTATAGCCCTTGAGAAAGGAGGGAGATTGATTCTTGCTATTACATCCTCGCCTAATACTCTCCCATGAGCCTCAGTAATCTTAACTTCCTCAATTCCTAAATGATGGGGCTTTACATGCTTATTCAGAGCTTTAAGAGCTTCTTCAACTGTAACTAATTTTTTGAAGACTACTCTCATTTCTATCTTTACTCTTGTATTGAACTATAAAGAAACACTTCTACCTCTGAATTGCTATCAAAGCCTTCCGATTCTGATGGTACTATAAGGAAACCATTGGCTTCTGTAAGAGAGGATAATGCGCTAGAGCCCATAACTCTTATTGGTTCAGTGAAGAGTTTTTTGCCTATCCTTTTCACTTTTACTCTTACATATTTAGCTACACCAAGACCAGAAGAAACTTTAGACTTAAGTATGGCTTTCACAACAGGTCTTGGAGGTTCCAAAGCATTGACCATCTTGTATAGCAAAGGTCTAACAATAGCTATGAATCCTGTAATACAGGCAACAGGAAAACCAGAGAGCATGAAGACAGGTTTACCATTTACCAATGCTACTCCAGTAGCCCTTCCAGGCTGAATTCCTATACCTCTTATCATCAAATCAACCTTTCCAGCCCTTTGAACTGCCTCAGGGACAAGATCCAACTCGCCTACTGAAGTCCCTCCTGTGATTATAAGAGCATGATGATTCTCAATGGATGATTTAATTGCTTTCGTAAGGCTTTCAAGATCGTCTTTGACAATTTTAAGGCGATGAGGTTCCATCCATGGCTCTTTGCAGAAAGCAGATAAAGCGTAAGAATTTGTGTTAACAGTCTTGTAAACATCCCCTAATTCGCCAGGCTCTATTAATTCGTTTCCTGTAGGGATTATCGCTATTCTCAGCTTTTCAAGAACTTTAACCTTGAGCTTTCTTAGTTGAGCAAGCATAGATATATCAAAAGGGTCTATTATCTTGCCTTTTCTCATCATTATTTGACCTTTCTTAAAATCCTCTCCCCTTTTTATGACGTTATCACCTATAGGAAAGCTCTTTGATAGTTCAATCTCATCATCTAAAACCTTTACATACTCAACTGGAACTACTGTGTCAAAGCCATCGGGTAAAGCCGCCCCAGTAGCTATCTTTACAGCTTTTCCTTGAGTCCCTTTTACCATTGGATTTTCTCCTATCCTAACCTCTCCTATTACTTTCAATCTTATTGGAGAATACTGAGAAGCCGATAGAGTATCTGCTCCTCTAATAGCGTAGCCTTCAAAAGCAGATTTATCCACTAAAGGCTCATCAAAATCTGATACTATATCCTCAGCCAATACCCTGCCTAAGCTCTCATCAAAGTTAACATCTTCTACGCCTAGTCTTATCGATAATTTCTTTAAGGTAAGGGCTATAGCATCATCAACCTTTGTCAGCTTTTTCAGAAATCTGTAGCCCATAGTCATCTTTACTCATTTGCTGGATCAGTAAGGTTTTCACTTCATGATATATAAGATCAATAATATTAAGCTTATCAAGATCAATAAGGGAGAAGTCACAAAGTAAAAGTTATCGCTTCTATACACATAGACAAGAATAGGTGGCAGCTTCTCAAGCTTCTCTAAAGATGGCAGATAGTTTGCAATTATAGGTAATAGCACCAAGATAACACCAATTAAGATGAGCAATATACCCAGTATTGTCAAGGATTGATAGGCTTCAGGTGGAAGGCTTGATCGCAATCTCTCACCTTCTAAAATATCCTATCAATATTATTGTATTTAGATGTTTTCGAGATTAATTCATCCAATTTTGACTTTGAAGATGAGAAGAGCGGTTAAAGCCTATGTGAAAACTTGATGATAAGAAAAAACATATATAGAAATTTTCACAATTTAGAAGATTTAGGGTCTATTGTGAGTACAGTAGGCACGATTCAAATCTTTAAGAGCATTAGCGATAATTCTCTGATGAGAAGATTACTTCAAAGCTTATGTCGTCATTGTGAAAAAGATAAAGGCAATAGGTTAGAGATAGCTCTAGAATTATACGTTGGAGTAAGGAAGAAAGCTTGCATAAGATGTGTCTTTGCCAAGCAATTTTTGACGCCAATAATTAGAGTTGCCTCCAAATCCTTTGGTACTAATGATGCTCAAATCAAAAAAACTTTCAAGGACCCTTACTGGCGCAGAGGACTAGCAAGTGTAATAAAAGGCATAGCATGGTTTGGTGTGACGAGACCCTTTGTACCAGGGGCACCATTTCAAGTTGTCTGGAACATAACTAGAGCATGCAATCTGAAGTGTAGGCATTGCTACGAGAGTGCAGGGAAGCCCGATAAGAACGAATTGAATACTGAAGATGCAATAAGAGTCATAGATATTCTTGCAGATGCTGGAGTATTGATACTAGCTTTCTCTGGTGGTGAGCCAACAGTTAGGCATGATATACTAAAGCTGATAAAACATGCTTCAACGAGGGGAATGTATGTAGCGATGGCTACTAATGGGATTGCTTTGGCATCCATCGATAGAGTTAGAGAGTTAAAGAACGCTGGGCTTCAATTCGTTCAAATTAGCCTAGATGGAATAGACCCTAATACTCATGATTCGTTCAGAGGCGTACCTGGTGCCTTTAAAAAGACTATTCAAGGAATTAGAAACTGCGTTTCTGAAAAACTATTCGTAGAAATTGCTACAACAGCCACTCGCTTTAACTATGAAGAAATCCCAGAAATTGTAGATTTTGCAGATGAATTGGGAGTAAACTGGTTCATGCTCTACAATTTTATTCCTACAGGGAGAGGTGCATCTCTGATTGATGAGGATCTCACACCAGAGGAGAGGGAGAAACTGCTGAAAATACTCTGGAAAAAGATGAAGAGTAAGAATATAGAGGTGCTTTCAACCGCTCCTCAGTTTGCTAGAATAGCACAAGAAGTGGAGAATAAGATCGCAAGGGTAATGGAGCATGCGCATGGCTCGAAACAGCAGATATTGACTGAACTGATAGAAGAAGGGTTGTGTGATGAGACCTATGAATGTAATGGTGCTATTGTCCCTACACACTTTTATAACCCTGAGCTATCTGGCGATTTGAAGAGGTTAGCCGATTTTATAGGTGGTTGTGGGTGTGGTCGCTTCTACTTGGCAATAGAACCTAATGGAGACATATACCCATGTGTCTTTTTCCCTCATGAGAAGGACGTAAAAGTAGGGAATATCCTTGAAGATGATTTTATGCATTTATGGAAAAATTCAAAGTTGTTATGGATGACCAGAAATAAGGATTTCCTTGAGCCCAACTGCAAAGGTTGCAAATATCTTTACACTTGTGGGGGATGTAGGGCTAGAGCATACAATTACTACAAGAATATCTTTGCACCAGATCCAGGTTGCATAATAAACAGGAACTATTGGTTGAAATTGCAAAATGACCTAAGAGAAGACTATGATTTGAGATAGCTCCTAGCGACTGCAAGTTTGTGAGGATTCATTGCCTTGATATGCTCTTATGAAAGATTCTCATCACTGTCTGAACAATGGCATCTTCCTCGATAACCTCAACTATAGTCCTTGCCTCATCTATATCTGACCCTACGCCTATAACACCGTGCCTTCTAAGTATCAGAGCATTTCTGCTGGCAATGTTCTTGCTTACTATCTCACTTAGTTCTTCAGAGCCAGGTCTTTTAAAAGGCAGTATTACAACTTCTTTCAACATCATCGATGCTTCTGCAGTTATAGGCTTAAACTTCTTACCAATCATAGTAATACCGACAGTAAAAGGGTTGTGAGCATGGACTACTGCATTTACATCTTTTCTTGCTTTTAGAATCCCTATATGAAGACGCCATTCCTTAGATGGCATGTTAGTTCCTTCCACGATTTTTCCATCAAGGTCTATCTTGACAAGGTCTTCTTCCTTTAGCTTAGTCTTTTTCGAGTCTGTAGGAGTGATCCAAACGAATTTTGAATCTGGAATTCTTGCGCTTATGTTGCCACTCGTACTCGTCACAAGTTTCCTTAAGTAAAGAGCCCTCATACCTTCAAGGATATCTCTCTTTAATTGCTCTTCATCCAAATTCATGATTCAATTCCCTTCCTTCCAAGATGGATTCCTTATTAAGTAAACGTTGAGCCTAAATATTTAAATAACCTCTGTACTCATCATTAATCAGATGTTGAAAGTCCGCTGTAGAAATCAAATTAGAATATCTATGAGAACACAAGAATTCACACCAATATGTAAAGACTGTCTCCTTATAGAAGTATCAGCCCATACTGCAAAATTGTTTAGCAGATGTGCGGAGGCCGATGCATGACAAGCGTATGTAAAAAATGCGGGTTACCTACCGATCTTTGTGTTTGTGAAGAGTTAGAAAAAGGCGAAACAAGAGTTGTCGTCCGTCTTGAGATGAGGAGATTCTCTAAACCTACTACTATAATTGAGGGGCTTAACCCAAAGCGAACCGATCTGAATAAGATAGTGCAGAAGCTGAAAACGAAACTGGCTTGTGGTGGAACTGTGAAGGATGGTTACGTACTCTTACAAGGGGATCATAGAGATAACGTCAAAGAAGAATTAGTTTGGTTAGGCTTTAACGAGTCTTCGATAGAAGTCCAATAAAGTGAAGGAATTTCTTGCAAGAAGATGGTTCTAACGAAAATTTGAAAATAAGATTCCGCCGTACTTCGATAAAGAGAAGAAAACTCTGTCCTAAATGCTTAAGTGATCTTGAGATAGCCTCGCCTTTTGGGGGATGGCTTATACCACAAGAATATAAGTGTAAAGCTTGTGGCTATCATGGCCCAATAGCTTTAGAGACTAATGATTAAATTTGCCGAAAACAAAATCGTCTTACAATATCTTTATATAGAAAGATAACACCCCATGGTTCTAAGTGATAGAAGTGGGGGATTCAGTTCATAAGAGACTATCTCTATACCCTGAAGCGCTCTCCTATTAGGAATAATCCTATAATTAGCACTCTTTATAAAAAGCCCCCAAAGAATTCAAATTTGAAGAGATGATAAGAATTGACTAAAGTGAGGTTTGCCCTTCCTAAAGGCTCTCTTGAAAATGCTACTTTTGAGATCCTTGGCAAAGCTGGATACAAGTTATCAGGGCAGGAGCGCACATATCGCCCATCTATAAATGATCCTGAGATAGAGCCTAGAATATTAAGACCACAAGAGATACCTATCTATGTAGCAGAAGGTCTTCAGGATATAGGAATAACTGGATTGGATTGGATAAAAGAGACAAATTCTGATGTAGAAGTCCTTCTGAATTTAGAGTATGGTACAATTAAGCTTGTATTGGCAGTTCCTAAGCCTTGGACGATAGATTCGCTTTCTCAGCTCATTGAGAAATTTTGGAAGGAGAAGAAAGAATTAAGAATTTCGACAGAATACCTTAACACCACTGTTTCATACCTCAAGTCTAATCCAGCATATAAAAACCACTATGGCGATCTTGATCCCTTGGTCATAACTCCATGGTGGAGAATAGGCAACAATCCTAGTGTGAGTGTATTCCTGTCTTTTGGAGCGACAGAAGCAAAGCCACCAGAAAATGCAGATGCTATAGTCGATGTTACAGAGACTGGCACAACCCTTGAGCAAAACAATCTAAAGATTATCGAAACTATATGTGAGTCTACAGCCTATTTAATTGCAAACAAGAATTCTTTGAAAGACTCAGAGAAGAGAGAAAAGATCTACGATATATTCACATTGCTCAAAGGAGTGGTCGATGGAAGAAAAAGATTGCACATATTCGTAAATGTAAGTGAGGCTAATCTTCAGAAACTTTTGAGGCAATTACCAGCTCTAAAAAGACCTACTATATCTCCCCTCTCAGAGAAGGGCTGGTACTCTGTGAATACAGTCATAGATAGAAAGATCTTCATCGAGCTTTTGCCGAAGTTGAGGAAGTTAGCCCAAGGTCTTGTAGTCTATGAACCAAGACAAGTTCTATCTCTTGATGAGATTTTTAACAAGAAGAAAGGTGATTAGCCATAATAAGATCGTGGAAGGTTTCAGATGTGCCCCGCCAACTTCTTGAAGAAAGATCATATTATTCACTTAAGTGGTTTAGCGAATTAGAGAACTATGTCAAAGAGATAATAAATGAAGTTAAAAAGAATGGCGATAAAGCCTTAGCCAATTTTATCAAAAAATATGATGGAGTGAAGGCTGATGTTGATAAATTCATAGTCGGGAGAGAAGAAATTGATAAAGCTTATGAGAGTATCAATGAAGATGAAATCTCTGCCTTAAAATTCACAAAAAAAAGAATTGAAGGTTTTCAAAATACTATCCTCAAAAAGTTGAAATTCAAATGGTATGATGAAGAAAAGAATGTTCAGGTAATCAATCTAGCATTGCCTATTGAGAGCGTAGGTTGCTATGTCCCAGGAGGTTATTCACCTTATCCAAGTAGCCTTCTCATGGCAGTAGTTCCAGCAAAGGTTGCAAAAGTGCCACGCATAGCTATTTGTTCACCACCTATGAGTGATGGCAATCTCAATCCAATTCTTCTCGTTGCTGCAGATATTTGTGGTGTAGATGAAATATACAAAATAGGAGGGGCTCATGCCATAGCAGCTTTAGCCTACGGTACTGAGAGTGTAAAGCCTGTTAAAAAGATAGTAGGACCTGGAAATAGATATGTAACTACTGCCAAGATATTAGTATCAAAAGATGTAGCCATAGATATGCCAGCAGGTCCTAGCGAAATACTGATAATTGCCGATGATTCAGCAAATCCATACTTCATTGCCCTTGATATGATTTCACAAGCTGAGCACTCCCCAGATAGCATTTGTGGATTGGTCACTACATCAAAAGAATTAGCAAGTAAAGTCATAGCAGAGTTGGAAAGAATTATGGTAAATCTAGAGAGAGTAGAGATAATTAAAAAGGCTCTTACTCAAAATGGCTTTATTGTAATTTGTGATGAGATGAATGAAGCAGTAGAATTTGTGAATGATTTTGCTCCTGAGCATTTAGAGATAGTAACAAAGCAATCTGATAAAATTGCTAAGCAGATAAGATCTTCTGGGATGATCTTCTTAGGTCCTTACAGTCCTGTACCTGCTGGAGATTATTGTATCGGTACTAATCACATATTGCCTACAGGAGGCTCTGCCAAAGTCTACTCTAACCTTTCCGTAATGGACTTTGTGAAGAGAGTTAGTGTGGTGAAATGCTCAAAGGAAGGTTTGCTTAAAATGATGAAGCCTATCAGCACCTTAGCCCGTAAAGAAGGCTTGATAAACCATGCCATAGCCATAGAGGAGAGAGTCAAAGATAGTTCTTCAAAATCTTATTTAAAGTGATAATATGGACAAGAATTCAGAAGAATGGCTTAAAAGCAAATTGAAAGAAATTAAGTCCTTTAATAAATATGTGAAGCCAGAGTCAGTTTTAGATGTAGCATTAGAAGTTGGAATCGAGGCTGAGAAGGTAATCAAATTAAATCAAAACGAGAACCTTTTCTTGCCGAAAGATTTTCTTTGCTCTCTTCTAAATGATGTAATTAACGAGATCGATTTAAGGCTTTATTCAAAGGAAGGAGAGGTAGAACTGAAGAAGGCTATAGGAAAGTATGTTGGTCTGCCTTCTGATTATGTAATGTTGGGCAATGGAAGTGATCAAATCATAGACCTTATCATCAGAACTTTCTTAGGAAAAGATAGCGTTGCCATCTCGATCAAGCCTACTTATTCTATGTATAAATGGTCTGTAAATCATCTAGGAGTTAAATACTTTGAAATACCATTGAAGGAAAATTTTTCTCTAGACGTTGAGGGCATTCTAGAATCATCAAAAGGTAATAAAGGCATATGCTTTATTTGTTCTCCAAATAATCCAACGGGTAATCAATTCGAGTTAGAAGATGTGAAAGCTATCATCGAAAACTTTCCTGGCTTAGTTTTAGTGGATGAAGCTTATGTTGAATTTGCAAAGAATTCACTGGTAAAGTTAGTAAAGAAGTATGAGAACCTCATAGTAACTAGGACCTTCTCAAAGGCTTTTGGTCTTGCTGGTGTAAGGATAGGATACGCTCTATCTAATAGTGAAATCTCGACTGCCATCTTCGAATATGCGCAATTACCTTACTCTTTAAATTGCATTGGTTTAAGACTGGCTTTAAAAGTCCTTGAGATGGTGGATAGATTCAAGAAGAGCATAGATGAATTGAAGGAAGAAAGAGAAAAATTGATGAAAAGGATGAACAGTATAAAAGGCGTAAGGGCTTTCAAGTCCGATGCTAACTTCATTCTATTTCAAGTAATGAGACCTTATGAGAAAGTCTTCAACGAGCTTTTTGATAAAGGCGTATTGGTAAGAAAGATAGGGAAAGTACTGAACCTAGAGGATTGCTTGAGAGTAACTGTAGGCTTGCCATACATGAACGATCGTTTCATAGAGGCTCTTACATCGATAAGTGAATAGTGTATGCGGAAAGAGAATTATACCATCATTAAATTAAAGGGTGATGATGCTTTTGTAAAAAAGGATAGCATTGAAAAGCTGGCAAAGGTTGATGCAGTAATCTTTGACTGTGATGGAGTGCTCATAGATGCAAAGAAATCTTATTTGATGGCTGTAAAAGAAACTGTAAACTACATATTCAATAGGCTAACAGGATCAAGAATCGAAGAAAAGTTATTGGACAATTTGATCTACCAACTGAAGAAAGGTGGAAGATTCAACAACGACTGGGCAGTATCTTACACTATATCTTTGCTCGCTCTTACTGTTATGCCAAAGGAGGTAAAAGAAGGATTGAAAAGAACTATCGATTCAGAGCTTTTCAAATTCGCTGATGAGCCTTTAGACAGATTAACTATAATCGAAAATTGTCTGAAAGAGAAGACTAAAAACATTGATTTTAAAATTTCAGAAGAATCGTCAAAGAGATTAATCGATTTAGCAGAAAGAGCAAGTTCATCTGGCTTCAAATTCTTCGAGAGAGATATTTTCTCAAATTCTTTAGCATTAAAAGATGATCTTGAAATTTTACGCTATGGTAAGGATATACTCTCCCGATATGGAAATGTTGGAGAGAGCCTTATAACAACTATCTTTGAGGAGAAATTCTTAGGATGTAATCTCTTTAAAGAAATTTATGGCATAGATTGTAAATTTCATAAAGGCAAGGGATTGATAGAGAACGAGAATATCATGATCGATAGAGAAATTCTGAAAGAGATTTCATCTTTGGTTGGCAGATCAAACTTTGGAATAGCATCAGGAAGGCCTTTTGCTGCCACAAAATACACTATGAAAGATTTGTTAGATGAGTTTAGACCAGAGGCCAAAGTATTCCTTGAGGATATAGATGAAGCTGAGAGAAGAGCAAGGCAGAAAGGAGATATTATTGATTTGAGCAAGCCAAATCCTTACTCTTTGATAAATTGTGCAAAGGGTCTTATGCCCTTTAATTTCGCATTGTATCTTGGCGATTCTATGGAAGATCTTATGATGGTAGAGCTTGCCAATAAAACTAAAGCATGCTATTTATTTGGAGGAGTTTATGCTCACTCCATCATGAAGGATGAACAAAAGATAGATTTCATTAAAAAAGGAGCGGATTTGATCATACCCTCAGTAAGGGAATTACCATTCATTCTAAAATGCATAAAGGAGGGAAGAGGTTTTGCGTAAGGCTCAATTTGAGAGAAAGACAAGCGAGACAGAAGTCAATATAAAGGTAAACTTGAATGGGGAAGGTAAAAGTAGCGTAAAGACTGGATTAAAATTTCTGAACCATATGATAAAAACACTGTCCACCCATAGCTTGATCGATATCAACATCATTGCAAAAGGAGATTTGAGGCATCACTTAATAGAAGATATAGCCATAGGATTGGGAGAAGCTTTAAAGAATGCTTTGGGGAATCGTGGAGGGATCAATCGCTTCGGATCGAGCATAGTACCTATGGACTGCTCTCTTGCAATAGCCGCTATAGACCTTGTGAAAAGACCTTACAGTGTGATCGATCTGAAGTTAGAAGGCAAAGCAGTAGAGGATATGAAAACTGAGGATATCTACCATTTTCTGAAATCTTTATCTTCATCTTTAGAAGCAAACCTGCATTTGCAAGTCCAATATGGATTGAATGATCATCATAAGATAGAGGCAGCCTTCAAGGCTCTGGCTTTATCTCTCAGGCAGGCAGCATCTCTAGACCCAAGAAGAAAAGGCATTCCAAGTTCGAAAGGTGCCATATGAGTGAATATCAAGATCTTGGACTATGGTGTAGGAAACCTTTACAGTTTAAAATGCGCGTTGCAAAGAATGGGAGCCAACCCCACGATAGCAACGATAAATGACTTACAAAATGATATAGATGGTTTGATCTTGCCAGGCGTTGGAAGCTTTACAGAAGCAATGGAGAATATAGGATCACTCAAGAAAAAGATTTTGAGCATAGCTGATTCAGGCGTACCTATACTGGGCATATGCTTGGGCATGCAAATTTTTTTCAAAAAGAGTGAAGAAGGAAAGGGAGAAGGCTTGGATCTGATGCCAGGCAGAGTAGTAAGGTTGCCAAAGCAAGTTAAAATCCCTCACATGGGCTGGAACAATCTAAGGATAGTCAAGAATAATGAGATCATAGAAGGCTTAGCCGATAACTCTTATGCCTATTTTGTGCACTCATATCATCCTTTACCTTCAAGAAAAGATGTAATAGTTACTGAGACGGATTATGGATTAAAATTTCCATCCATGGTAGCTGATGAGAACCTTTATGGCACACAGTTCCATCCTGAAAAGTCTGGTGAAGCGGGTCAGATTATTTTGGAGAATTTTGTGAAACTGGTTAAAAGGTGACCTAAATTGGAAGTAATACCAGCCATCGATTTAAAAGATGGGCAAGTTGTGAGGTTAGTAAGAGGAGATCCAAGACTATCAAAATCCTATTCATCTTTAGGCGATCCTTTTGGTGTGGCTAAGATCTGGATAGAAAATGGAGCGAAGATGATTCATATTGTAGATTTGGATGCAGCGTTAGGCTCTAGTGACAATATGTCAATAGTAGAAGAGATGGTAAAGAGTCTTAATGTGAATTTTCAAGTTGGTGGTGGTATAAGAAGCTTAGACATAGCCCAAAAGTTGTTCAGCATAGGCGTAAAAAGGATAATAGTTGGAACCATGGCTTTTGAGAATAGAAAAGCTTTAACAAAGCTTCTAGAAGAATATGGCAATGAGAGAATAGTTGTATCTCTTGACCATTATGGGAGAGAAGTCATGTTGAGAGGTTGGAAAGTATCCTCAAATTTTGATATTCGTGATGCTATTATGAATTTCCTTGATCTTGGAGTAAGGATCTTCTTGATCACATCTATAAAGAGAGATGGAACTTTGACCAGTCCTGATTTTAAGATATTGAGAGAGATGTGTAAGATAAAAGAGGCGAAAATAATGGCTGCTGGAGGTATTAGCAAACTCGAGCATCTATCCATGCTAAAGAATATGGGAGTTTATGGTGTTGTGATAGGGAAAGCATTATATGAGAATAAGTTCACTTTAAAAGATGCTATAAGAATAGAGAAGGAGAGATGATAATGCCATTGTCTAAAAGAATAGTACCATGCTTAGATGTGGATCATGGGAGGGTAGTAAAAGGCATCAACTTCATAAACTTGAGGGATGCTGGCGACCCTGTTGAACTTGCTCAAAGATACTGTGAAGCAAGGGCTGATGAATTAGTATTTTTAGATATAACTGCATCCCCAGAGAAGAGAAAGATATTGGAAAAAGTGGTTAGAGATGTTGCAGCAAATCTTAACATACCTTTTACTGTTGGAGGAGGAATAAGAAGCGAGGAAGATGCAAGGTTGATATTATGTAGTGGAGCAGATAAAGTCTCGATAAACACTGCTGCTGTTGAAAATCCTGAATTAGTCTCAAGGCTTGCAAAGGTCTTTGGTACTCAATGTGTAGTAGTAGCCATAGATGCAAAGCGCCGATATGATAGAGAAGGTCATTTTATAACAAGAACAACTGAGGGAGAATGCTGGTTCGAAGTATACACTTATGGAGGGAGGAAACCAACCAATATAGATGCGATCGAATGGGCTGAAAAAGTTGCTAAATTGGGTGCTGGTGAGATTCTGCTCACATCCATGGATAGAGATGGAACTGAGATAGGTTATGATCTAGAACTTACTAGAGCCGTATCTGAAAAAGTGAATATACCAGTTATAGCCAGTGGAGGTGCTGGCAAGCCCGAACATTTCTTAGAAGCTTTTACCATAGGCAAGGCAGATGCAGCGTTGGCAGCCTCAGTATTTCATTACGATAAATTCCCCATACCTGTCATCAAGAGATTTCTTATAGAGAGAGGAATCGATATAAGACCATGAATAAGATTGAGATAAAACAATTAAAGTTCGATAAAGCCACAGGCCTCATACCAGCAGTGGCTCAAGATCATAAGACTAAGAAGATTCTAATGCTGGCTTATATGAATGAGGAATCCTTGATTAAGACTATAGAGACGGGTTATGCCCATTATTGGAGCAGATCAAGAAATAAATTATGGATGAAGGGAGAAACTTCAGGAAATACTCAAAGAGTAATAGACATAATGATAGATTGTGATAATGATGCTATACTATTGCTAGTCGATCAGAAAGGTCCAGCCTGCCATACTGGAAATGAGACTTGTTTTCATAAAGAATTGAAGAAGGATTAATACAATTTCACTATATAGGATTAGTTTATTCTTTTTTGGGTATCCTTAGCAGTAATTCTCAACTTCACTTCTTTAACTTCTTTCTTCAACCTATCTATCAAAAGAGGTAAAATCTTGAATAAGTCTCCTACAACGCCATAGGTAGCTATCTGGAATATAGGCGCTTTAGGGTCTTTATTAATAGCTATTATAATATCAGAGTTTTTCATACCAACTGTATGATACATGGCTCCTGATATGCCTATAGCAATATAGAGTTTTGGAGAAACCGTTTTACCACTCTGCCCCACTTGCTGACTGGAAGGAAGCCATCCCCTATCCACTGTTGGACGAGTACAGGCTACAGATGCTCCTAACAAATCTGCCAATTCTTGGATTAACTTGAGGTTTTCCTTTGAGCATAGACCTTTACCAACAGCGACTATTACATCAGCATCTTCAATACTTCCATAAGGATTCTTATTTGCCTCTACTCTTCCGAGAATCTTAGTGCGTATATCTTCAGGATTAATTTTGACCTCTTCACGAACAATTTTTGCCCTTCTATCCCAATTAGGTTCCAATTTTTTGAATACGTTAGGCTTGGCTGTAGCCATCTGAGGTCTAGTTTTGCAAATTATCTTCGCCATGAGCTTACCAAAAGGCTTTACATGAATGAGATGACCATCGCTATTTATATCAAAATCTACGCAATCAGAGGTTATACCAGTATTAAGACGGGCTGCAAGCCTAGGAGCAAGTTCACGCCCATTCAAAGTCCCTCCTATGAAAAATACAGATGGTTTATGCTTAATAGAAAGCTCAGCCAGAACTTTTGTGTAGGCATCGACTGTAAACTGCTTTAATAATTCATGCTCGACAAGAATTACTTTATCAGCACCATAGGCTCCTAAATCTTTTACTAATCCATTAACATCATGTCCTAACAAGACTGCAACGAGTTCCTCGCCAAGCTTATCAGCAATTTTTCTACCTGCACCTAGCAGTTCAAGACCAACATTCTTTAGCTTACCATCGATTTGCTCTGTGAATACCCATATACCTTTGTGATTTGGAATTTCTTCAGATCTTTCTAGCATGCTGATTAACTCCTTGAACTGATTAGCTTCTTATTCAAAAGAACTTGGACTATTTTCTCAACTGCTTCTTTTGGATCGCCTTGGAATATCATTTCGGGTTTGCGAGAAGGTGGTTCAAAGACTTCATCTACAAAAGTAGGAGAACCTCTCAATCCATAATTGCTTAAACTCCCGCCCAAATCTTTTGCAGTTACCACTTTGACCTCTTTTCTTTTTGAAGATATTATTCCTTTAAGAGTTGGAAGGCGTGGCTCATTTAAGCCTATAGTCGTAGTCATTAAAGCTGGTAAAGGCGCTTCTACGATTTCAATACCTCCATCGGCTTCCTTATGAGCGATAATTCTCCTTTTCTCTATATCAAGATCAACCTTCTTCACATAGCAGATTTGAGGTATATTCAATAACTCTGCTAGATGAGGTCCTATGTGCCCTGTCTCAGAGTCTGTTGAAATCTTTCCACAAATAATTAAATCATATTCCATCTTCTTTATCTGCATATACAAAGCATAAGCTGTGGCTATTGTATCTGAACCAGCAAGGGCTTTATCACTGATTATAATTCCTCTATCAGCCCCCATGGCTAAACATCTTAAAATAGCCTCTTTTGCCTGCATCGGACCCATAGTTATGACTGTTACTTCTCCTCCATATTTCTCACGAAGTCTTATGCCTTCTTCGACCCCAATCTCGTCCCAAGGGTTCAGCATGCTAGGCATGCTTTCACGTATAAGGGTATGTGTAATAGGGTCTATCTTAATGTCTTGAACAGCAGGGACTTGCTTTATGCAGACTATGATCTTTAGACCGGCTTTAGACACAATATTTCACTCCATGATTATCCTTTAAACTCAATAACTTAGCAAAGGCTTATAAAAGTTTGACTATTTTGATGATTATTGCACATAAAAAGGCAACTGTTTACAATTCTGAACATAGCTTTATCATCCATAGCGATAGATTATACCATGACCTAAAGGAGGGTAAGTAAGGCGAATCTTTTTGTAAGGACATACTATCTCACAAGTCCCGCACTCGACACAACCTTCAAACGATATTATCAAATCATCGTTTTCCCAACTATAAGTATTAGTAGGGCAGCAGTATATACAAGGCTTGTCAATGCATGTGATGCACTTTTCCTTATCAACTATTATGTGATTTTCCTTATAGACCTTATAGGTATTAAGCGATAGTTTTTCATCTATGCTCATAGTTATCATATTTTTGAACCTACAAAGATAAAAAGATATTCAGGGCAAGAACTATGAGGATAAACCCTGATGAAGTAATAAATAAAGATAGCAGATAAAATTAAAGCATGATAGGTTTACTCAAAAAGTAAGAATTTTCATATATAAATCATTAAAATTTTGATGCTCACTTCATGAGCAATTTTCAATATGAAAAAATTTTTCTAGCCTTTATTAAATCAAGCAAAAGTTTAGAAAAGCCAACTCTCTGTCTTATCATTTTAATTATCTTTTTGCTTTTAACTCTTCTTAACTCTCCATCCATGCTAAATAATTCTTTCATTACGTAATTTATCAGATCAGGGTAAATACTAAAAAGACGAGGATTATCTCTGAAAATTTTTGGCAAGTCTTTTAATTGATACAATTCTTTCATTACATAACTCGATTTTAGGAGTTTTTCGTAATATGATAAAGTGTTGGATGAATAATCCCCTAACTCTTTTGCTTTTATCGCTGCTTTAGCAGCATAAATGCCTGATTCTATGGCCATGTTCACTCCTTCTTGGTATATGCTACTGGTTAGAGATGCAGCATCGCCAACTACCATCAATCCATCAGTGTATAGCTTTGGAATGCCGTAATATCCTGACTCAGGAACTAAATGGGCGCTATACTCCTTTGGCTCTCCTCCTTCTATCAAAGGCTCTATGAGCGGGTGTCTCTTAAATTCGTCTAATAGATCGTAGGGCCTTATCTTTGATTTGATTAAATGCTCCAGTAGCACTACTAAGCCTATGCTCAGACTGTTCTTATTGGTGTAAATGAAGCCGCCACCCATCATTCCATGAGTTACTCCAAGCGCTTGGATGGCTACACCTTCATTTTCTCCTAAATTGAACCTAGATTCGATGATTTTACGATCAAGTTCAAGAATTTCTTTTACCCCCAGAGCGACTTCTTCAGGTCTTAATGGATGACGTAAACCTGCTTGTATGGCTAATTTGGAGTTTGCCCCATCAGCAGCTATCACTATATTACCATAAAGTTCGTTTTCAGAGCCTTTTCCAGCCCTCACACCTACAATCTTCTTGCCATCCCAGATAAGGTCAGTAACACTTACTGAAGTTGCAAGCAAGGCTCCTGCCTCTTCTGCCAATTTGGCGTACCAAAGATCAAACTTAGCCCTAAGAGTTGTAAAGGCGTTGTAAGGAGGCTGAGCAAAGCTTAGGTTCTTAAAGCTGAAATTAAATCCTGAGCTCTTCGATAAGATCATAAACCTATGATCAACTATTCTTCTTTCAATAGGAGCTTTTTCTGCAAAGTCAGGTACTATTAACTCTAAAGGCCATCTGTATATAGCTCCACCATACATATTCTTCGCTCCTGGATAGTCTCCTCTTTCTAGTAAAGCGACGCTAAGCCCTGCCTTTGCCATTATCAATGCAGAAGTAGTTCCAGCAGGACCCGCTCCAACCACTATAGCATCGAACTTCTCTTTTTGCACACCAAACGACCTACAGTTTTTAATTTAGCTTTGTTTTTTAACGTTCCTTGTCAAGAAATCATGTAACAAAAATGCTCAACCTTTAATTATTCGTTTATAGAATTTATTTTAGAGTTGAATGGATACAGAGAGGATTTTCCCATTTTTAAATCTGGACTCATATACCTAAATAGTGCTGCTAGTTCTTTGACTCCTGAGCAAGTCTTAGAGAAGATGTTAGAATACTACCGAGAATATAGAGCCAATGCTGGTAGAGGCGTTTACAGAATAACTGATAGAACTACAAGCGAATTAGAGGAAGCGAGGAAAAGCGTAGCTAAGCTCAGAGATGCAAGAGAAGATGAGGTAACTTTTGTGAGAAATACTAGCGAAGGATTAAATTTTGTAGCAAGCAACCTAAAGTTCAAAAAAAGGACAGAACATAGTGACTACAGCCATAGAACATCATAGCAACTTCTTACCTTAGCTAAAGATAAATAGAGAGAAAGGTCTAGAATTGAGAATTGTTATTTCCTCATCAATACTGAGTAAGAGATAGAGCTCTTGTTGAAAAGATTGAAAAATTTTACAAAGTGAAAACGAGGAAAATGTCTATCGGAAGAAAGGGAACTTAACTTCATTTTTCGTGGGAGTTGTTGCAGGATCGAAGACGTAGAGATATATTGTATGTCCTGGTGGATCGTCTCTAGAGATCCTTGTCGGCCTCCAGCCTCTTATCTCATAATCATGAGATACAACACGAACACCGCTCCTGAGTTCCTTCTCAAGTTTCGGTCTTAACTTTTCATTTGCCGAAGTTGTAAGATATAGCGTAATTATATCGGCATTAGATATGTCCACATTGAAAAAATCTTCGTTCATCACCTTAATTCTGCTATCCAAGTTGAACCTTTTTATCTCCGCCATAGCTCTTCTGACCAAATCTTCTCGAATCTCTATTCCTACGCAACGCAATCCGAAATCCTTCGCCGCCATAATGATTATCCTACCATCTCCTGAACCCATATCATAAAGAATCTCGTCAGGCTTTGGCTGAACTAGTTGCAACATCTTCTTTACTACATCTTGTGGAGACTCAACAAATGGTGCCACGTTCATAACAAAGATTGAAAAAGATCGTTTATAAAAACGTTAATTTCAGGGCAAAAACTTGTTTAATGGGAAAAAAGTCTAACATATGCCAAACTAGAAGGATATCAAAGTACCCCCGCGCTTTAACCTCCTCTCAATGATTCGAAATGTCAAAAGACCAAAGAAAAACATGACTAGAGATAATACGCTGGTGAAGAAAAGCTCTAGCATCGGTTCAAATAGAGTAGGTGTACCTATGGCAGAGTACCTTAACATATCTATAGGATACGTTAATGGGAAGAGTGATACTACGATCCTTAGAGGCTCTTGAAGAGTAGTGGCAGGCACAAACACACTTGCAAAAATCATCACAAGAAAATAAGTCAAACTTCCTATGCCTTCGGGAGTTCTTAAAAGCCAAATTAAGGAAGCAAAGATTATGCCGAACCCAAGCATCATAACTATCATTACTGCGTAAGAGACCGTCAATAGAACGGCATCTTGGATAATTATAGGTATACCTAGGAGTAAATTTATCATCGGTAACAATATCACTATCAAAAGAGCCCCAGTTGCAAAACTTTGAGATCCACTCCCAACTATGAAAGCAAGCCTTGATGCAGGCGCCAGAAATACGTGTTCAAGAGTGCCAGCCCTATTCTCTGCCTGTAACGAGAAACCTAAGCTCCAGATAGCGTAGCCAAAATTCACCATGAACACAAACCCCCAAACCAAAGAATTCACTACTAAAGATCCTTGGATGCTTGAAAAACTTGGCAAAAATATCAACGCCCCGACTGAAAACATGATAAGATAAAGGGTCGAGTCTATGAGCTCTGATATTAGCCATTCGGGATATCTGATTCTTATCTTCCAATTCTTCCAAGCCGCGGCCATCAAATCTGAACTCAAGTTTATTAATGATTTAATACTTAGCAAAGTCTCCCTTCCTTCGGGCTTGCTTATCAGCCATGTTGAATGCAAAAATTCCTATTAAGGGATAGATGATCATCATGAATGCTAGTACTAAGAGACGCCATGATTCGCTTAAAAAGAACTGAGGTAAAAGAGAAAAAGTCCTAACAAGGATTGTTGCATGGGTTAATGGAATTAAGTTCGAAACAGATTGCAACCATAATGGCAATATAGTTATAGGATAAAGAGAACCAGAGATTATGGCTAAGGTGGTATTGAGCGTATTCACTACTGAATAACTCCTTCTGCTTTTGAAGGATATGGCTCCAAATAGCAAACCCATGCCATAAAGTGGAAGGAGTCCTATTATGAAAAGTAAGGAAATCTGTAAGAAAGAAATTGGATGAAAAGCCCCTCCCATCAAAAGGGCTGAAGCAACTCCGATTATGAATACCGGTGATGTGAACAAAATGTCTGCTATAGTGAAGCCTATTGCTAAGGAAACGAAAGGCACGGGAGCCATGGCGTTTTGTTCTAAGGTTCCTCTCCATCTTTCATTGTTCAGCAAGAGGCCTATGTCCCACATGACTACAGCAGCCATCATCCAAAGGAGGCTTCCCAAGACTAAGTATACAAAAGCGTTCTCCGTTCCCGTATAAGCCGAAAAGCGAACGTAAGCTTGGGAACCTCCAGCAAAGCCTCCAATATTTTGCATTAGAATTGATAGCACGTAGGGGGCTGCAAACATCGTCAGAACCCATGTTGAATATCTTAGGGATATCTTTAGTTCTTTATACGCTGTGGCTACAACTCCATCAAGGAAATAATTTAATGATCTAACCAGCAAGACCCTTCCCTGTGAACTTAAGGAATACGTCCTCTAAACTGGGCTCACTCACAGTCACATTTACTACTTTCCCATGATGCCTTGCAATCATATCCATCAGTTCAGGGAGAGTACTTTTCTCGTCTTCAGCTATTACTTGTAACACAACATATTGCCCGTTATCGATTTCTTTTACGGTCCATTTTACACTGTTCAAAAGGTTCTCATTATAAATCTCTCTTAGAGATAGGTCTCGAGTTATCACTCTTATGCTCTTTTTCTCCGAAAGCTTAGCCTTCAGTTCACTTGGCGATCCTGTGACAATTATCTTCCCTTGATTGATTATGGAAACATTATGGCATAGTTCATCTGCCTCGAACATATTTTGAGTTGCCAAGAGAATAGTCTTACCTTTTTCCTCGTTAAGCCATCTAATCGTATTACGTATACGCCTTGAGAATTGAGGGTCTAAGCTCATCGTAGGTTCATCGAGGAACAATATTGGTGCATCGTTGATCAAGGCTTTTGAAAAACTTAGCCTTACCCTTTGCCCCGATGAGTAATTCTCGACAAGTTCATCAGCCTTTTCTTCAAGCCCAACTAAAGCTAAAAGCTCATCTATTCTTTGCCTTGCCAAATCTTTGGGCACGTGGTAAAGTTTTGAGAAGTAAAGCAAGTTCTCTCTACCTGTTAGCTTCCAGTAAAGAGCCCTCTCACCTGTCAGCATGACACCTACGCTTTCTCTAACCCTAACTGGTTCCTTTAGAATATCATAGCCATTCACCTTCGCAGTTCCACTATCTGGTATTATGAGAGTGCTCAAGACCTTGATTAGAGTAGTCTTGCCAGCTCCGTTTGGACCCAGTAGCCCTACTATTTCTCCTTCTTTGACTCTTAAGCTTAATCCATCCAAGGCTTTTATTTCTATCTTCTCTCCTGTAAAGGGTAGTCTACCTCTTCTCTTCTTAGTTAAGAAGATCTTTGTCAGATTGTTAGCAATAATGGCATCCAACATAATTATTTCATCTAATCAAAGATATATCGTTTTAAAATTAAGCTGACTAATACACATATCCTATTAGTCTTCCACCTAAACCAAGGTTCAAAGCTTCAACATGGGACATGATACCCTTTGGGGTGGATACTATCAATATTCCGCTACCTATGGCTGGTAAAAATCTACGCTCCCAATCGCTATAATGGTCTTTCTTAACGGCGAATCTAGGAGAAACGACACCACATCTGTTAACCCTTCCTAAAAGCTGAATCCTCAATTTACCAGACAATCCATCATCAATATACTCAAATTCTCCAATGTATTTGTATTTTTGCATAGTCTTTAAGACTTCACTGGCAAGTTTAGAGGCAGGTATAACAAGGCACTCTTTTTTCTTCCTGATTTCGTTATTATAAATTGTTGAGAATAAGTTAGCCAAAACATTCTTAGCAGGCATGAACATCACTCAAACTTTCTGAAGCCAAGCTTTTCAGCAACTTCTCTAAAACATTGCCTACATAGCATTATATTATACTTTTGTATGACAGGTCCGTACTGGCCACACCTTTTACAGTACCTGGAACCTTTACCAAACTTCTTTGGCTTGCCGTGCCTAATCTTGACCATTAGTAAACTTCGACCCCCAGTGCTTCTTTGAAAAATTTTATTGCCTCTTCCCGATTAACAACATGATTCTTACCTATTACTGATCTTGCTCTTCTCCGCCTAGATACTCGATAACCAGGTCGCTCTAACAAGACAGATACGTTTAAGCCAAATATTCCTGTTTCAGGATCGTATTTTGTGCCTGGTATTTCTATATGCTCTCTTATACCAAAGGAACAACTTCCTCTCTCATCGAAGGATGAAACGGGAAGCCTCATCCCTTTTGCAAGCAAAAGGCGTTTAAGAGTCCTCAAAGCATTATCGCCCCTAAGAGTGACCGCGGTGGCTATGGATTCTCCTTTATGAATGCCAAAGTCACGCACAGTTCTCTTTGCCTTTCTAGGGCAAGGTTTTTGATTTGATAAATCTTCAAGAATCTTCTTCGCCTTTTCAAGTATATCGCCTGATCTGCCAACTCCTATATTGAGTACTACTTTGCCTATCTTAATCTCTCGCATTACATTCTCACCCGTCTTTATTGTCTGAGGATTTGACAAAAATTAAACTCCCTCGCTAATAGTGATCAGAGGATTTTTCTCACCAACCACAAAGACGATATCTGATGGTAGTTCGGTTAATTTGCCTTCGACAGATAGTGAAACCATTTTAGGACGAGAGAAGGAACCTTGTTTTAATTGTTCTATCCTGCCAAGCTGGCCAACTTTCTTCCCTTTGGTTATAATAGCCAGGTTGTCTTTCTCTAACTTCACAGATTTTATGATTTTTTGAGAAGGTATCTCCAACAAACAAACGTCCCCTATATTCAGCTTTATCCCATTATCAGTAAGAATAGACCTACCATCATGGAAGCCATATTGAATTAGCCCTCCCTTAATGGTCTTCTTCACCTTGACTTTACATAACTTTAGAGATTTCTCAGAATCATTAATCACTATAGGATAGAGGGGGTTACCTTGAACCGGAACCAGCCTAAAGGTTTTGCCAATAGAGGGGATTTCGACGACGTCCATCAAGCCAACAGGAAAATCTGGCACTCTTCTAGCAATACCATCAACTAATATCTTTCCCTCATAAATGACTGTTTTTGCTTCTCTATAAGTCCTAACCAAGCCCAGTATATCTCGAATTAGCACAGATATAGGATAGCTTTCTTGTTTGGGGTGTGGACCCAGAGCTACTGTCACAGTGAACTGATTTCTCTTTCTAGGAATCTTCCAGAAGGCTGGTGCCTTTGATCTCTTAGTCCTCTTATCTCCACCCATCTTTGTCATTCATTAAGCCCCCTTTTGACGTGCTTCTAACTTATCTTTTCTCCACTTGTCATCAAGGTTCAAACTCATAATCATGACTTTCGATGAGTGAATCTTTACTGGTATAGTTCCACCTGCTATCTTTTCACGAGTGACACCCTCTATTGTTATTCTTCCGGTCTTCACATCCACTCCGGTAACTTTGCCTTCTATCCCCTTATACTCTCCTCTCATTATCCTTACAGTATCGTCCTTTCTAACTCGTATGGATCGTACTCCATATCTAGAAACTAATTCATTAGAGAGACGTGAAGAAAGTCTTTTTGACTTGGCATGTATTGGAGCTTCAAAGAGTTTTTTTCTTATTTTAGATGGTTTTGATGACATTTTAGTCTCCCTTTAGACTATTATGCTGGCCAAGTTCGCTATCCTTGGCCAACGCTCTGCGGCTTCTGCTGCTGCAGGCCCCTTTATGTCCGTACCCTTTAATTCGCCTTCAGGAGTGACTATCACAGCAGCGTTATCTTCGAACATGACTCTCACACCACTTATCCTTCTAATAGGGTACCTCTGTCTTATTATCACTGCCCCGAAAGTCTGCTTCTTTAATTCAGGAGGACCCTTTTTTACTACGGTTATAATGTAATCCCCAACAGAGGCTGTTGGGATGCGCCTTAACCTGCCCTTATACCCTGTTACTTGTACCACCCTCAAAGTCTTTGCCCCAGTATTGTCTGCACAAGTTATTACAGAATTTACAGGTATGGCTCTAGTTACATAGAGTTTGAACTCTTCTACACCCTTCGCTGAGACAGCACGAGATTTTTTGGACATTTTATCCACCTAACTTTTCAACAACTACAAAAGATATCGTCTTTGCCAAGGCTCTACACTCCGCTATCTTCACAGAGTCTCCTTCCTTTACTCCAAGGCATGGTGGTAGATGGGCATGAATCTTACTTCTGCGCTTTTCATACCTCATATACTTCTTTATGTATTGCAAATATTCTCTCTCAATTATCGCCATATCTCTGGCTTTTATACTTACAGCCTTACCTTCTAAGATCCTGCCCCTCACACTTAATGAACCGTGGAAAGGGCAAAATTTGTCATTACAAGATTTTGTAGGCGGTTTAACATCTATACCTACATTCCTCATATCATCACCTAAACTTTTCCAATCGGTCCTCAGGCCTTCCTATGAGTAAAGAACCATGAATCTTCACTTTTATGTCGTCTGGCAAATTGAAGATAAAAGCAGAGCAAGCTTTTGGTATTATCTTTATGTTATCTTTCACATAAAGTTTTAATGTGTTCTTAGTTTCACCAACAACTTTGCCTGAGAGATTCTTTATATTAGGATCACTACTCTCGACAATACGGGCCTCTAGCCCTATCAATTCATGGAACTTGATCGTAGTGGACGTAATCTTCATCTATGACACCAAATTTCAACGTTCCATTTGAATGGTATTTTAACCCTCAAACTCCAAGTATAAAAGTCTAGTCCTCTGACTTATCTCTACCCATATAGCAAACTTCTAGATCATCAATCTTAGGATGCAAGGCAGGTTCCCTCTAAATTTCTCTTTAACAAGGCAGACATACTTCCAAAAGTAGTCCAAGGCTTGGCTACTTTTCTCTTTTCTTCTAATTATATATATCGGCACTTCATCGCGGGAGGTATTCAAAGGGATGGCTTTTATCAATCCTGCTCTTTCAGCCTTCATTGCAACGATTCCTGGGACGATGCTCACCCCTAGACCTTGAGAAACTCCCATAGTTATGGCTGTAGACTTACCTAAGCGAAGTTTTATGTTTAGCTTTTTAGGGTCAATCTCATGGGAACTAAATAGATCTTCAATCATAAAATTCAAGTCAGAATTTTCCTCTCCTAGTATTAATGGATAATTGATCAATTCATTAATTTCGATTCTCTCTTTTAAGGATAACTCGTGGCTTGGCGCAGATATGACAAAAAATCTATCCCTAGCGATCTCTACACTATCAAAACCTTGTATCCTTTCCTTCAAAAATTCTCTAGTTAGCTGTATCGATACTAGATCGACGCGTTTACTCTCTAACATTTCTAAAGATAAAAACTCGTTCAAAATTTCGAGTGAAAATTCGATGTGAGGGTTCATGGTTTTGAAATTACTAACTAGGCATGGTAAAATATGCTCGCCAGGCACTTCGTTCGCTGCGATCCTTATGTGCCCCTTTGTCTCTGTTCTGGGGGAAGTAATAATTCTAGGGCTGTTCAGAATTTCTAAGATCTTCCTAGCTACGTTTACCACCTGTCTGCCTTCATCGGTGAGAGTAACTCCTTTGACATTCCTTTCGAAGATTTTGACCGTAAAGTAATCTTCCAACTTGTCCATCTGATTCATTACTGTGACCGTCGTTGTTTTAAGGTTCTGGGCTGCCTTTGTGAAGCTCTTCGTATTAACCACTTCAAGCAGGGTTCGAAAATCAGATATCTTCGGCTCCTTCATATATTAATGAATACTTAAGACAATGTTTAAAAAGATTTAATACCCCTTCAAAAAGAATCCTAATGACAGAGAAGGTAAAGCTGGCCTTCATAGGTGGATTTCTCGGTGCAGGTAAAACCAGCCTGATGATAGAACTTGGGAAAAGATTGACCTTATCCGGTAGGAGAGTAGCCCTTATTACCAACGATCAAGGCGAGGTTCTTGTAGATACCAAGACAATAAAAGATTTCGGATTTCCTTGCGCAGAGGTTTTGAAAGGATGTTTTTGCTGCAAATTTCCAGACTTTATAGATTCTCTTCATGAAATTCTTGCCAAGATTAAACCCAATGTTGTACTTGCAGAGCCAGTTGGAAGTTGCACAGACCTCCTTGCAACAATCTATGCTCCTTTAAGAAAGTATTATAGGGATGAGATTAGCCTATCGCCCTTTCTTGTACTTGTAGACGCGTCCACCATTTTAAATTATAATCAAAAGTTCAATCTCATACTCCCAAGGGCCCCATTAGGATTTCTTATTTCTTGGCAGATCAAGGAGGCAGACATAATTGGAATCAACAAGTTGGATTTGGTGGGAGACTCACAACTTGCAGAAGTAAAGAATCTTTTAAGTGATATTAATCAAGAGGCAGAATTGTTCCTTCTTTCAGCAAAAACTGGTTACAACCTGGATGAATTGGCAAAGATATTGATGGAAAGAGAGCATCATACTCGCTCTTCCGTTGATGTTGATTATGATATGTATGGCACCGCCGAAATTGAGCTCGGCTGGTTCAATGGTTCTTGGAAAGTAACATGTGAAAATAACATCAGACCAGAAGAGTTTGTTATAGAAATGATGACAGAGACAGCAAGAAGAATAGAGAGCAAAGGCGGTCAAGTAATACACTTGAAACTTAACTTCTCGACTATGGAAGGGTCTGCCAAGGCTAGTCTAATAAATCTTGAGCAAGGCGTTGGCTTCACAAATACATTATCTTCTCCTTCAAAGGCTATGGACATTATAATGAACGTAAGGGCTAAACTTGATCCTGATGGCATCACGGAATGTGTTCTTGAAACTCTCAAAACTGTAGCATTGAAGCATAAAGTTGAATACTCTGATTGGTTTGCAAAGAGCTTCAGGCCTCCCTTTCCAAAACCCTACTACCGTTTATATAAGACTTAATTGGTGAATAGTATGAATGCAGCCATTATCCTAGCTTTGAGCATATGTATTTTCTTCCTTGGCTATCGATTCTATTCAAAGTTCATAGCGAATAGGATTTTATGTATTGATCCAGGTCGAGTCACTCCTGCAGTTCAATTGAATGATGGTAAAGACTACATACCCACAAAAAGAAGCGTCGTATTCTTTTATCATTACGCTACTATTGCTGGGGCTGGCGTTCTTATTGGTCCGACATTGGCAGTTGAGTATGGATGGTTGCCATGCATCATATGGATACTCGCAGCCACTTGTCTTGCGGGTGGAGTTCATGATTTAGTAATTATGCTTGCCTCTGTGAGGCACGGTGGCAAATCTATAGGAGAAATAGCACGAAAAGAGCTTGGAAAGATAGGAGGAAGCGCTGTGATGATAGGAATACTTTTCCTTGCTGCAACGTGCATTGCTGGTCTCGGGCTTGGTGTAGTTACTGCATTAGAGAATAACCCTTGGGGAGCTTTCAGCGCCATCATGACCATTCCAGTTGCTTTGTTTATAGGCGTGTATATGCGTCGTATTCGTCCAGGAAAGATTGCCGAGGCATCTCTCTTAGGCGTAGGATTTATTCTAACATTTTTCTTTTTAGGCTCTTTGATACCTTATTCAAGCTTTGCGATCTACTTTACACTTAGCAAGGGGCAACTCACTATAATTATAGGCTTATACGCCTTTATCGCAGCGATCCTACCCACAGACTTACTCCTTGTTCCACGGGATTATCTGAGCGCCTATATAAAAGCAGGTGTTATCGCTTTACTCGTGGTTGGGGTCTTCCTGGTTCACCCTGATTTTAACATGCCTCCTGTTACTCAATACATCCAAGGTGGAGGACCCGTAATACCTGGTGCACTTTGGCCTTTTTTATTCATAGTCATAACCTGTGGCGCTATATCTGGCTGGCATAGTCTCTGTTGCTCTGGCGTGACCCCCAAATTGGTCAGAAACGAGCAAGATATAAGATCTGTTGCATATGGAGGTTGGCTTCTGGAGAGCCTATGCGCAGTCGTAGCCCTCTCATTAGCAGCCACTATGATACCTGGTGACTACTTTGCCATCAATTCATCACCAACGGCTTATGCCCAAACGGGTCTTACGCCCGTACTTTTACCAGAAATATCTGAGAGTATAGGACTGAATCTGCAGGCCAGAACTGGTGGCACTGTATCTTTTGCGGTAGGTATGACTGAAGTTTTTTCAAAGATATTAGGGGGCAAGGAGGCTATGGCTCTATGGTATCAGTTTTCAATACTTTTCTTAGCAATCTTCACAATGGCCATCATGGACCATGGTACTCGCATGTCAAGGTTCTTCTTTCAAGAAGTCTTTGGCTGGGTTCACAAATCATCGAATCTAACCAAGCATATACCAAGTGCAGTTTTTGCAGGCGGTATTAGTGTCCTCCTCTGGACATACTTACTCTACACCGGAGAGATAGGAGCCATCTGGCCAATTTTCGGGATATGCAACATACTACTTGCCTCCATAGGATTGATCATAGGAACATCCTTTGTAATGAGGCGAGTTAGACCGATCTATGGGCTCGTAACCTTTTGGCCAGTTTTCATCTTTACAACAGCGGCCATTTATGGAGCCTTTTTAAAAGTCGTAAATGAGTTGATTCCTGCAGGAACCTTTATAGGGGTCGTACAATCTAGCATACTGATCATTGTGGTTTTCTTGGTGCTTTTGGTTCTGGCTGAATTCTTGAGGCAGGTTATAAATAAAATTACGTAAAAATAATAATGCAACCTCTCAATAGCCTTACAACATCCTCACTTACTAATCCGAAACTTTTTGAATTTATATATTGTATAAGTATTATAGTGATAACCCTTAATTATCATAAGACACTTTATTTTAAAGGAGGCAAGTGGTCTAGAATGGAACTTCTTGAGGCCATTAGAAATAGACGAAGTATAAGAAGGTTTGAAGACACGCCTGTTGAAGAATGGAAACTTTTGAATATTCTTGAAGCAGGCAGGCTAGCACCTTCAGCACACAACAAGCAACCGTGGAGTTTCATCGTTGTAACTGATCCTAGAGTCAAGGAAAAGCTAAGCGCTGCTTGTGAGCAGGACTTCTTTATTACGACTGCTCATGGTGTGTCCCCTCCTGTAGTGATTGTGGTGTGCGCCCATCCTGGAGAGGGTTGGGTTAGGATTGATGGAGAAGAATTCTGGAAGACGGACGTAGGTATTGCTATGCAGAATATGTCTCTAGCTGCTGTGAATGAAGGATTGGCTAGTTGTATGATTGTTGCCTTCAGGGAAGAGGAAGTTAAGAAAGCATTGGCAATTAGGCCGGAAGAACGCGTAATAGCTTTAATGCCCATAGGTTATCCTATGGAAAAGAAAGGCCCTGTAACTAACCGGAAACCCCTGCATGAAATAGTCCGCTGGGTAACCTAAACAGTATAACGGATCGCTGTGGACAACCATAGCTGTTCCTAGTGTGGTCCCTGAATCTATAAATTGGATGGGTATTTGATTATGATAAGGCTTCAAGAAACTCTACAAAAGGTTTATCACGATGCAACGAAAATACTTCTGGGATGGAAATGAAAGTTACCCTTTCTGTAATTAAAGCAGATGTAGGAAGCTTGGTAGGTCATCACGTAGTTCATCCAGATCAGATAAGAGTGGCGTCTGAGAAGTTGAAAGAGGCAAAAGACTCAGGTCTGCTCATAGATTATTACGTCACAAACGCTGGAGACGATCTTCAGCTGATAATGACTCATAGCAAAGGCGTGGATAGTGAAGAAGTTCACAAACTGGCTTGGGATACTTTCAGTGAAGTGACGGAGAAAGTCTCAAAAAAGTTAAAACTATACGCTGCTGGTCAAGATTTGCTTGGAACCGCCTTCTCTGGTAACGTTAAAGGAATGGGGCCAGGCGTTGCTGAGGGTGAGTTCGAGGAGCGTATAAGCGAACCTATAATAATATTCATGGCTGATAAAACAGAGCCTGGAGCTTGGAACCTTCCTCTCTATAAGATCTTTGCTGATCCTTTTAATACTGCAGGTTTAGTGATAGATGAAAGTTTACACGAAGGCTTTATCTTTAGAGTTATGGACGTTTATGAAGATAAAGTAGTTGATCTTAAAGCTCCTGAAGAGATTTATGACATACTGGCTTTGATAGGAACCCCAGCTAGATACATAATCCATTCTATTCTTAGGCACAAAGATAATCTTTTGGCAGCTGTAGCAAGTACTGCAAGATTATCCCTAATAGCAGGAAGATACGTTGGCAAGGACGATCCTGTCATGTTCGTGAGGGCTCAGCATGGTCTGCCTGCAGTAGGAGAAATTCTAGAACCTTTCGCTTTCCCACATCTTGTGGCAGGATGGATGAGGGGATCACATCATGGACCCTTGATGCCTGTCTCGATGAAGAATGCGAAGTGCACAAGATTCGATGGCCCACCTAGAGTTGCAGCCCTTGGATTTCAACTCAACGAAGGTAAGCTTATAGGTCCTGAAGATATGTTTGACGACCCAGCCTTTGATAGAGCTAGAGACATGACTAATAGAGTAGCTGATTACTTAAGGTTGCACGGTCCCTTCATGCCAGCAAGACTGGGCCCGGAAGAGATGGAGTATACAACTCTTGCAGCCGTTTTAAAGAAGCTGGAAGCAAGGTTTAGACCAGCAGGAAAGGCTCGATAATTTTAAGATTTAGGTCAGTGTGACATATAGAGTTAGTAAAAGGTATTCATTGGGTCGATGTACAAGAGGAGCTTAAGAAGTGCATTGAATTGGGTAAAAAGGTTACAGAGGCTGCTCAAACTTAATTTTGTATCGCTAGATTTATTTCATCTTATCGTTCGATAGGATTAGGAAGCAAGATGAACATAAAGTTGAAAGAAAGAATTATGATAATAAATTTCAAGAATTATCTGGAAGCTTCAGGTGAAGGAGCCATAAGATTAGCAACGGTCGCAGAGGGTGTAGCTAAAGAGCTTGATGTTGAGATAGTTGTTGCCCCACCTATTCCTGATCTATCGATTGTGGCTAAATCTGTCAGTATACCAGTCTTTGCTCAGCATGTCGATTTGGCTGAGCCTGGAAGTACAACAGGCTCAATAGTCCCAGAGATAATTAAAGCGTCTGGTGGTTATGGCACTCTTTTGAACCACAGTGAAAAGAGAGTGCCTATCAAAGTGATAAAGGAGATAATACCAAAGCTGAAGGATTTGGGACTTTATTCTGTAGTATGCGCCAAGACCCCAAAAGAAGTGAGAGATAGAGCCTTGCTTCTTCCTAATTATGTGGCGGTTGAACCTCCCGAGCTCATAGGCTCAGGTAGAGCAGTATCCAAAGTCAAGCCTGAAGTCATTTTAAAGTCTAAAGAAGTTGTAAAAGAAGTCAGCGATTCTGTCAAGCTTGTCTGTGGAGCAGGGATCACATCAGGTGAGGATGTTGCTACCGCCCTTAAGCTTGGCTCTGTCGGGATTCTCGTTGCCAGTAGCATTGTGAAATCTAGTTCATGGAAACGGAAAATAAGAGAGTTAGCAGAACCTTTAGCTATCGAATAACTTAGACTTATCAGAAAGATTTGCGGTGAGAATCATGAACCTATATCTTGACAGAACCAGCTCTGACAACGCTTAAATATTATGAATCATTTAAATAATCGAGTATTGAAACTCTGCAGGGATAACTGATGTCGGCCAAACCTACTACCCATCGTGGTTTTCTATTATCTGGTATGAAGGCAGCAGAATGGTATGAATCTGTATTTGGAGTCAAACCCAAAACCTTTGAAGACCTCTTCAACGATGTTATCGATGCAGGCAAGTGCACCTTCTGCGGCGGTTGTTTTGCAGCATGCCCCTTCTCCGTCATAGGATTCGAGAATGAACTCCCAAAACTCGTTGGTGCTTGCTATCAATGTGAATTATGCTGGTATACATGTCCGAGAACAGTTTTTGATTATGATGAAATGGACAAGGCCATCTTTGGCAGGGTTCGAGATAAGGAAGAACGCTTGGGAATATATATAGCAGCCTATGCGGCAAGATCGAAGATCAAAGATGTCTTGAATGTTGCTCAAGATGGTGGAATAGCTACAACCCTTTTGGCGTATTCTTTGGACAAAAGGATCGTTGATAGCGTAGTGGCGTCCAAGAGAAAGGTAGATGTGTGGAGGCCTTGGCAGAGAGATTATGAAACCAAAGGAGATTTGTGGAGGCCTTGGCCCAACGTAGTATTTGATTCTAAAGAACTAATAGAAGCGTCTGGGACGAAGTATTCGACAAGTCCTGTAACCGTAGGGCTAAGATACGCAGTAGAAGACTGTGCTAGTAGTAGTGTGGGAGTTGTTGGAACTCCTTGTGAGATACAGACAGTCAGGAAGATGCAGTATTCCTACAAAGCCTGTTCAAAGCTGGGCAGTCGTGTGAAATTTGTTGTGGGACTCTTTTGCATGGAGAGCTTCTGGTATAAAGAACTGGTAAAATTCATAGAATGGAAGGGCGTTGATATAAGCACCGTCAGAAAGTTTGCCATAACAAAGGGCAAGTTTATAGCGTATGCAGAAGATAAGGAACTTTTCAGCGTACCCTTGGATGAGATTAAGGCTTGTGTTAGAGGTAGTTGCCACGTATGCAGAGACTTCACAGCAGAGCATGCTGATATATCTGTAGGATCGGTAGGTTCTCCTGATGGTTGGTCCACGGTTTTGATTCGAACGAAGGTTGGCGAGGAGCTCTTCAAAGGGGCGTGTGAAGCTGGTTACATAGAATTCAAATCTATAGAAGAGGTCAAGCCAGGATTAAAGTCTGTTCTTAAGCTTTCTGAAGGCAAAAAGGAAAGACAAAAAGAAGCAAAAGAACAAAGCTGAGAATTATCTTGCTGATGAATTTAATTCCATAAATGAAGGCTCGTGTTCCTTCAATTGATTTTGGATTACTAAAGAATTCAGGGATTCTTCTAATAAATTACCATTTCAATCTTCTGAGTTGTTTAGTATCGGTGGTTCCATAGTGCCTAAAGACGTTGATGATTATAGCTAATGCAACAGCCGCAACGCAAGCTCCTATAGTCATAGAAATTAGGGCGATGGACTGGGCCAGAGCGTCAACGCCATTGCTTCTCAAGCCCATGGCTATTAGGTTAAGATTGACGCCTGAGGTCATTATTTCTAACCCTAGTACGATCTTTATCAGGTCTCTTTTGGTAGCCATGCAGTAAAGCCCCATGACTATCAAGAGGATAGACGCAGGTATGTAAAGTTGAAACAACTCATTCATTCTTAATATCCTCCTTTACGGCCTCCTCGATGACTTTAGCGCCTTCTTTTTTCCTAAGGATTGCTACTACAGCCGTAACCGTCGCCAGCAAAAGAAAGCCTTGTATAATGATGTCAAAGCCTCTATAAGTCCACAGGAAAAATGGAGCCTCTTCAAGGGAGTAGCCTTGCGGTAGGGTGACGACTCTAAGGGCATCGATAATATTGATGGAGAAGGCAAGAACTATCACAAAGAGTATGCCCGCCAAAAAAAGACCCATAGCTAGGTTCAACTTTTCGCTCAAAATCCTTCCTTTCGTGGTATGAAGAGTGGCAAGGAACAGAACAGCTATAGCCCCTGAGTATATAGCCAATTGGAAGACCGCTATGAAGGGTGCCCCCAAAATGTAGAAGATAACGCTAAGGACAGAGCTCATAATTATGAAGAGAGCAAGAGCCCTAAGCAAATTCTTGACTTCTATGACAAGAAAAGCCAGAGCGATCATAAGAGTTAGAAAGGCCAAATGTATCAGGTATTCGACCAAAAAGATCACCTAATAGTGAAAGCCTTTCTATCGAAGGCTGCCAACTCAAACTCCTCCGTCAGATTGATGGCACCTTTTGGACAGACTTCTTGGCATTGAGAACAGAATAAGCAGAGCTCCAAGTGAAATATGGGCCTTTTGCCCTTTTCATCTGTAACAATTTCACAAGCCCCGCTTGGACAAAACCTAGCGCATAAAAGGCAACTTGTGCACTTATCCCTATCAAAGACTATTTTCCCCCTGAAGCCCTCTGGTATGTGAACCTTCTCCCTCTCCTTGAAGGGATAGAGTACTGTAGCCTTTTTCTTAAAGAGACTTTTTTGAATTTCTTTTAACATGGACATTCTAAACGACCACCCTGACTATTAAAACCTGCAATATTGCAAGAGGGACGAGGTACTTCCAAGAGAAGTTGACCATCTGGTCTATTCTGAGTCTAGCGAAAAGGGCGCGAAGAGTTGTAAGTAGAAAGAGTACGAACAAGGTCTTCAGTAAGAAGTACAGAGGGTACAATATAAACTCTAAACCTGGTATAACTGGTCCAGAGGGACCACCAAGAAAGAGAGCAACGGCTAAGCCGGATAAATACAAGAGTTCAACGTCCTTTGTCAGTCTGAACAAAGCGAGCTTTCTCCCAGAAAACTCTGTCAACCAGCCAGCAACGATTTCAGTCTCAGCCTCGGGTATATCGAAGGGTATTCTCTCCAATTCAGCTTGACCACAAAGAACGAAGATAGCAAACCCTAAGATGCCTGGACCTATCAAGAACCAGAGACTATTCGCTTGAATACTGACTATATCGTAAACCCACATAGAACTTGCTAATATGCCAATGCTTATTGCAGACAGCATCATGGGTATTTCGTAACCTAAAAGTTGAAGGGCAGCCCTTTCAGCGCCCACCGTGGAAAATCTGTTCGCGGAGGATATGCCTGAGTACATTATCACTATACAGATTAGAGTCATCAATGCGATCAAAAAGATCAGATCGCCATTGAAGGAGATTACACCTCTTAAGTCCATGATCGGCAGTGCCAAAAAACCTGTCAAAGATAAGGTTAGCGCAAATATGGGCAGGGCGTTGAAGAGAGGCTTATCTACCTCGTTAGGGACTACATCTTCCTTTGCAAGAAGCTTTATAAAATCGGCAAAGGGCTGCAGAATTCCACTAGGACCTGTGTATAGAGGTCCAACTCTGTTTTGTAGCCTGGCGTAGATTTTCCTATCTAACCATTCATAGACAAAAGCCAGTCCTATGGCAAAAAGTATGCCAGGAAAAACAAGAATTTGAAGCAATTCTAGAAGAAAATCCATTTGTCTATCTCCTACTTTTACTACAGTGCGCTTTTAGCTCCTTTAAGCTCCAAATCCACGTCTTACCCTTGGATACATCTCTAAACTCCATCCTAGCAGTGCAGCTAAAGCAAGGATCTATGGAGGCTAAGGTTATTGGTATATCGGCTATGTTGACTTCATAATCGCTCTTTGAAGTCAGCATTTCACTTACAGAGGGTAAGTTTTCAAAGGTAGGTGTTCTTACTTTATAACGTTCAGGGTTCTTCGTCCCATTCGACCTTGCATAATGAATTAACTCTCCTCTAGGGGCTTCGACTCTACTTATAGCCTCACCTACTGGTGGGGACAATGGCAACTTTATCCTTACATCCCCATTTGGCATGTGATCAAGACAATATCTAACCATATTAACGGACTCTAGAGTTTCATCAATTCTAACCAAGACTCTTGCAAAGACGTCCATAGTATCAAAGGTTATAACATTAAAGGGGACTTCATCATGAAGTGTATAGGGATCATCCCTTCTAACATCATTTTTAACGCCAGAAGCCCTTAGGGTAGGTCCAACAGCACAGAGTCTTATCGCATCCTTTGGCTTTAGAATACCTACACCACTGCATCTAGCATTTACAGTAGGATCGTTCAATGCAACCTTTCTATAGTACTTTAATCTCTCCTCAAGAATATTCATGCCTTTCTTGACTTTGTCTTTGGCTTCATCGCTTACGTCTCTTCTTACCCCTCCTATGGTGTTTATGGCTGTGGTAACTCTGTTCCCAGTTAGCATTTCGATTAGGTCCATGACAACTTCTCTGTCTCTCCAGACATACATGAAGAGCGTGTCAAATCCTATTTCATGAGCCGCAACTCCGAGCCACAACGTATGACTATGAATCCTTGCCAATTCTTCCACCATGAGCCTTATGTAGTTCGCTCTTGAGGGTATTTCTTTTCCATGGAGTTGCTCCACTGCTTGAGCATAGCAAAGAGTATGAGCTACGTTGCATATACCACATATTCTCTCTATAAGGTAGATATTTTGTATGTAGTTTCTATCTTCTAGGGCCCTTTCTATACCCCTATGATTATACGATACATCAACATCAACACCCACAACCCTCTCCCCTTCCACTCTGAACTTAAAGAAAGCAGGCTCCTTCAAAGCGGGGTGCTGTGGTCCTACAGGAATGTCAAAGAAGAGTTCATAGGCAGATTTTTTCTCCGTCTTTTGAAGTTCCTCCTCTTGCATCAAAACACCTCCCTTATCGGCTTGGGTTGCTCCGGATGGTACTCCTTCCTCAACGGGTAAACGTTTTCAGGCCAACCTTCTGGTACAATCACCCTAGTTAGATTAGGATGGCCCTCGAAGACTACTCCCAAAAGGTCGTGGATTTCCCTTTCATGAAAAGAAGCCCCTGGCACCAGATCTGTTATCGTGCTCAAAACAGGCCTATCCTTCTCAATTCTTGTTCTAACAGTAATTGTTATCCCGCGCCCAAGGTGGGGCATGACCTCTATGAACTTACCCGTATCTAGCCCTGTCATGGCTTGGACGTGATTGAACCCAAGCTCTTCGACTAAATAGCGAATAACTTCCTTGTAAATCTCAATAGGAACCGTTACGAAAACTCTCCTCTTGGAAACCTTGATTTCCATTATTTCAGGAATGAGCATATCTTCCGCTACTTTTTCGCCCTTCTTTGAGACTTTTATCTCCAATATCTTCTTCCCAAACTTATTCTTTAAGGCTTCAGAGACTTCGTTTTCTTCCATGTTAAGAAGCCTCCAGTTTCTTCAAAAGAGCCACAACGCCGTTTATTATGGCTTCAGGCTTTGGCGGACAACCGAAGATGTAAGCATCCACAGGTATGATAGAATCCAAACCCGGATAGACGTTGTAGCAACCGTTAAAGACCCCACCGCTTATGCAGCAAGTCCCCACTGCTACGACGAACTTGGGATCTGGCATTTGGTTGTAGACCCTCAGAAGCCTATCCTTAACTTGCCTTGTAACAGGCCCTGTCACTACTAGCACGTCTGCATGTCTAGGACTTGCCTTTAACAAAGCGCCAAACCTTTCAAGATCATACCTAGGAGTTAAAGCGGCTAGAACCTCGATGTCACAGGCATTGCATGCCCCTGTATTGAAGTGGAGTAACCAGGGACTTTTTAGCCTCGCCCACTTAACTAGATTCATCGCTAGTCTCTTCCCCTCAAAAGGATCGATAAGGATGCTAGAAGAATCACACAATACAAAAGGAAGATTTCTCGAATCGGGCTTACAAATGGAAAGCCCATAGACAGTATTAGTACAAAAGCCACCACATCAACGATCATAAAGACCGTTGCGTAGTTGAACAAACCTATTAAGACAGAAAACTTTTCAGCCGGAAGCTCTTGACCACAGGCATAAGGTTCGTATTTCTCTTTTGCACCCTTAGACTTAGGGGCGATCTTTCCTCCTATAAGGTAGATTGTAAATGAGACGGCCAGTGCTATGATAAAAACTGTTATCGGTGTGCCAAGGATGCTAGCAGGGAACATTAATAAAACTTCCATTCCAAAAAATTTAAACTTTACTAATAGTATTTTCAATAAATACATTTTTTCTTATAATGAATTTTGAATTTTTATCATATGAAATTTGTCAAATCCATCCAAAAAAAGCTAGTCAATGGCTTAAGAAGCAGTTTTCTTGATGATTTTCTCAAGTATTTTTGTTATCATCTCAACTGCTTCTTTAACTTTATGACTTATTCTTGCATCTAATAGAATGTTTTGAGGTTGGATTCCTATCAAAAAAAACTTTGTTTTCAAACCAGATCCCTCAAGATAGGCCCTTACTAAAGATATTGGAAGCCTATGTGTTGAGATAGATTCTATCATTTCCTTTCCAGCCTCATACAATATTACAGAGCCCGGCTCACCCTTAAAATCTATAGCATCAATGACTAGAACGTGTGAGGGGCTAAAGGCCTTCACCTTTGACAGGAAGTTTTCTGGAGCTGTCCCGCAATTGATGATAAGGACGTTTTTCAAATCCTTTAGAGCCTTTTTAAGTTTCTTAACCACCAAGACTCCAGCAATATCGTCTCCTCTAAGTTCGTTTCCTATTCCTAGTACTACTAGCCTTTTGAAGGCATCTAATTCCTTTGCTAATGCTTCTGCTAGATTTCTTGCTTCCAAGTATAGATCATTATGGAGCAAACAATGTTAAGGGTTTATTTAAGTTAGCCAACTCCCATCAAAGCAAAAAGCTGTGTAATTTTCTATTCGTAATACGGGCCCGCAGGGATTTGAACCCCGGATTTCAGGCTCTCTTCAGAGCACCGAAGGCTTACGTGATAAACTCTGCGTCTTATCCATACTAGACCACGGGCCCAATTGAAATTTGAAAGGCTTCGATTTAAACTATCTTAACTATAATTCACAGAATTTGGCGATAGATTCTTCAAACGGTGGTAGCAATAATCCTTTTTCAGTTATAATCGCAGTTATCAGCTCTGGTGGAGTCATGTCAAAGGCTGGATTTAGCACATTGATTCCTTTTGGCGCTATTCTTTTTCTATTGATCATAACCATCTCATTTAAGCTTCTTTCCTCAATTATTATATCTTCAAAATTAGTATCAAAATCGAAGGTTGATCTAGGCGCAGCAACATAGAAAGGTATGTTGTGCCTTTGAGCTAGAACTGCTATCTGATAAGTCCCAATCTTGTTGAATGTATGACCGAGCCTTGTTATTCTATCTGCACCAACTATTACTTTATTCACCAATCTCTTTTGCATTACATAACCCACCATAGAATCTGCTATCAAAGTAACAGGAATCCCAGCGTTTTTGAGTTCAAAGCATGTCAGCCTTGCTCCTTGGAGTGCGGGTCTGGTTTCTGTAGCTACTACGCTTATGCATTTTCTCTGCTCTATTGCTGCCCTCACTACCCCTAGAGCAGTACCATAGCCTACCGTTGCCAGTGCCCCCGCATTCTGCTGACCAGTGAAAACTAGATCATTTACAGTGGGTTAGCACTGTGTCTCCATCTTCAAGAATCTCAGCGCCATTCTTTCCTATGGCACGGTTTGTCTCTATATCCTCTTCTGCAATTAGAAGAGCTTCAGTTTTAATTGCCTTAACGATCTCCTTTATTGTTCCTTCAGTTGAATGCGCTCTATTCATAACTCTTTGAATAGCCCAGAATAAGTTAACGCCTGTTGGGCGTGTAGCCTTTAGATCCTTTACTACAAATTCAAGTTCTCTAATTAAGTCTTCTTTTGTCTCAGCCTTAGATTTATGGGCTACTAATGCGAGGGCCATAGCTGCTATCGCTCCAATGGCAGGAGCTCCTCTTATGCTCATGTTCTTGATGGCATCTACTACTTGATGATGATCGATGCATTTTATGAAAACTAGTTTGTTGGGCAATTTCCTTTGGTCTATCAATTTAATCGCTTCGTCTTCCCAGCTTACAGTTTTTTGAGTGAAACCATTCCAAATCATATCTATCTAATCTTTTTCTCTCAAACATTCTAATATTCCTTTCCTCAAGATCTCTTTGGCATCTAAATTTTGTGCAGAGATTAGACTCATATTTCAGAATGTAAGGTGTATGAAATACGAAAGGTTTTACTTTAATAAGGACATGAACATATGATCTGCAATGGCTGAGGAAATTCCTTACGTGTTGACAGGGCATTTGACAAAAAAAGGTGTCATTATAAATGATAAAAAAGCCCAAGAGGAGTTGAAGAAAAGAGGTTATGGAGAAGAGCTAGATGATAAGCTCTTATTGAAGGATTATGAAGCCATTTTCTTACTGTATGGTGGCAAGTTAAGGGTGTTAAAAGATAATAAAGAAATGTCTGTCAACGAGCTTGTAGACTTCTCTATATCTAAAGATACTAGCATATGGACTCGCTTTCTAATCTATAGAGATTTAAGGAGTCGTGGATATGTAGTTCGTGAAGGATTTGGATTTGGTGTTGATTTTAGGGTATATGATAGAGGTGAATACGGCTCCAAATCGGCAAAGTATGTTATATGCGGCTTAAACGAAGGCACAAAGACGCCCATTAAAGAGCTAAGTGAAATCGTCAGTCAAATAGGGAGAATGGGGAAGGAAGCAGTTTTGGCGGTTATAGAAAGGCGGGGAGAAGTCATATACTACAAGATTCAGGGTTGGAAACCCCATAGAGATTAGTTTTAATTCAACTCCATTACTGAAAGCTCTTAGTCAATGATCTAAATGGTGAAGATAATAGCGGTTGTAGGAAAAAGCGGCTCTGGAAAGACTTCCACCATAGAGTACTTAACATCTAATCTAAGCAGAGAGGGATTCAGCATAGGTTCCATCAAGCACGTTCACGAACCAGATTTTACTATTGATAAAAAGGGCAAGGACACATGGAAGTACGCTCAAGCTGGAGCAAAAAAAATTGCAATTATAGCTCCAACAGAAGTTGTCATAATAAAGAAGAAAGAAGATCAGCGAATAGAGCTGGAAGAAACAATTAAAAGGCTAGAAGAAGGGCTAGATGTAATATTCTTGGAGGGTTTTCATTCTCTAATTGCCAAGAGAAGAGATGTTTTTAAGATAATAGCAGCAGAGAATAAGGAAGATTTGAGAAGGACTTTGGAAGGAACGGTTCATCCAATAATAGCCATTACTGGCAGAGTTGCAAAGCTTAAGCCAAAAATCTCTAATTTAGAAGTTCCTCTAATAGACATATATAAAGAAGGTAAAAAGCTAGTTCAATTGGTCAAAGATCAGTTAACAAAATGATTTCTCAAAGATTTGATCTCTTATTGTTCATAAGCTCAGGAAAATACTTCATGACTTGTTTTTCCATCTCTTTATCTGAGATAGCTGTCATTCTACCTTTAGAGTATTGCTTTTCGACCCACTCATATATCTTCTTTACCTTTTCATTGTCCTTGCCTATCCTTTTGTCCCCATTTAATCTAAAGTATTGATTGATCCAGAAGGCTATGCCGGCAACACCAGAGTAAGGTGTAATAGCTATCTTAGGAGATTTACCCAATATCTTCTCTGTGTCAAAGGGCAAGTATATCTCTGGGTCTTTGAGTATACCATCAGCATGAACCCCTGCCCTTGTGATGGTGAAGTTCTTCCCCACCAAAGGATAGTATGAGGGAATCTCAAAACCAATGCTCTCGTAAAAGTCTGCTATCTCACTTATGACTCTTGTATCCATGCCATTATTTGTGCCCTTTAATTGAATATACTCTATAACCATGGCTTCAAGAGGTGTATTTCCAGCCCTCTCGCCAATTGACAATAAAGTACAATTGTTGAAAGTGCAACCATAAAGCCAAGCAGTAATAGCATTGATTACTCCTTTATGAAAATCGTTATGACCGTGAAACTCTAGCCTATCATGAGGCAATCCCACTTCATGAGTAAGTCCATACACCATCTTTGGTATGCTTCTTGGTAATGCTGCTTCAGGGTAAGGTAAACCAACGCCTAAAGTATCGCTGAGACGTACTTTGACGGGTAGATTATACTTCTCCTCAAGAAGAATTAGGCGCTTTACAAAGGGTACGACTGTGCCATAAAAATCAGCTCTTGTAACATCTTCCAAGTGGCAACGTACGGCTATACCTAGTTTGAGAGTTTCCTCACATATCTCAAGATACTTTTCTATGACTTGGCTTCTGCTTAGACCGAACTTATGGAGAATATGGTAATCCGAAATGGAGGCAAGTATGCCTGTCTCCTCCAATTTCATCTCTTTTATAAGTTGTAAGTCTTCCTTCTTAGCCCTCATCCATCCTGTAACCTTTGGATATTCGTAACCCCTCTCTTTGATCTCTTTTATGGCTTCTCTATCCCTCTTCGTATAGGGAAAGAATTCGCTCCATCTTATGATGGCTTTTGGACCGCCAAGTCTATGCAAAAAGTCGAAAAGAGTTAACATCTGGTTTACCGTATAAGGTTCTCTAGCTTGTTGTCCGTCTCTGAAAGTAGTATCGGTTATGTAAATTTCGGCAGGTAAATCCATGGGAACAGTTTTGAAGTCCCAAACCATCCTTGGTATGTCACCGGAAGGGAAGACATCCTTGTATAGCTGTATCTTATCTTCTATATCTAAGTCTGATGAAGATTCAAGCATTTATGTTCTTGACTCAAAGGTAAGAAATAAACTATCTTAAATATTTTTTCATATAAAATTACGTTATGCTTTGAAAACTATTTGATTCTTTTTGCTTTCTTTTTTCATATTTTGGCTTTTATCGAACTGTTTTTCAATATTCTTTTTAATAAAAAACTTGCTTTAGCCTTTCACAACTCCTATTGGTATAAGCCTTGCCACTTTGGTTGCTATCCCTGTCTTATGGGATACCTCCGCTACAGAGTCTACATCTTTATAGGCTTCAGGAGCCTCCTCGGCAATTCCTTTCCAACTGGCAGCTTCGATAATTATTCCTCGATTCTCAAGCCTCCTCTTAATCTCGCTTGCAGGGTAGGCTCTTACAGACGCAGCCCTTGATAACATCCTTCCAGCACCATGAGCCGTAGAGCCAAAGCTCAAATCCATGGCCTTGGGAGTACCAACAAGGAGCCAACTTGCAGTCCCCATCGAACCTGGGATAAGCACTGGTTGACCTACATCTCTGTAAGTATCTGGTATGGCTGAACTTCCAGGAGGGAAAGCTCTTGTTGCACCTTTTCTATGCACAACTACTTTCTTTTTAACTCCGTTTATAGAATGCTCTTCTAGCTTTGCTATGTTGTGGGCTACGTCGTATATAAGCCTCATGTTAAGGTCTTTTTCTGACGCTTTGAATACTTTTTCGAAAGCCTTTCTAGTCCAATGAGTTATCATCTGGCGGTTTGACCATGCATAGTTTAGAGCTGCAGCCATGGCTTTCTTATAATCCTCAGCTTCTTTCGAATTGTTTGGAGCGCAAGCAAGCTCTCTATCAGGAAGATAGATATTATACTTGCTTACAGCGACCTCCATAACCCTCAAGTAATCACTACATACTTGATGTCCTAGACCTCTTGAGCCTGTATGGATAAGGACAACGATTTGACCACTTTGTGTTATGCCAAATTTATTGGCTGCGTCTTCATTGAATATTTTATCAACCAATTCTACCTCGAGGAAATGATTTCCAGAGCCTAGGCTACCTAGTTGCGGTGCTCCCCTTGACTTTGCCGTGGATGATACTTTGCTTGGATCTGCTCCTTTCATAGTGCCATTCTCCTCACAAAACTCAGCGTCCTCTTCCCAACCATAGCCATTTTGAATTGCCCATCTCACACCATTACTAAGCACTTGATCCAATTGGCTAATGCTCAACTTGATCTGACCTTTGCTCCCTAAACCTGAAGGAATGGCTCTGAACAGTTCTCTTAACAGTTCTCTGAGTTTTGGCCGAACTTCTTTTTCGGTTAGATCAGTCCGAACAAGACGAACTCCACAATTTATATCATAACCAACACCACCTGGAGATATCACTCCTGTATCAAAATCAGTAGCAGCAACGCCTCCTATAGGGAAGCCATACCCTTCATGACCATCTGGTAGCACTATTACATGTTTGTAGACTCCTGGCAAGTAACTCACGTTTACGGCTTGGTCTATAGTTCTATCTGTAAGCATCTTACTGAGTAGATTCTCATCAGCATAGATAGTTACTGGTACCTTCATCCCTTCTTTTGCGTTAGTCTCTATCCTATACTCCACTTCGCTTATCTTATTCAATGGGTATCGAGATGTAATGGTCATGGTTTTTATCCACCTAAGAAAAGGAAATCTCAATTATTTTAAATCCTCTTGAGATTATAAGTGTTTCTATGCAAGATTCTGTTGAAATACTAAATTTTAATAAAGGTTGCAGAGTTTTGGAAACCAAAAACGGTCTCTTCCGTACGGGTCCTTCTTTAGATAGGAGAAACTAATTTTGTCACTCTAGTTTTCCATGCTCGGCTTCAAAATTTGCATTGTAAGTACGTTTTCCTATATTGTCTATCCTAAAAACTAGACCTTTTGGGAAGGTGACACCATTCAATCGCCTCCAGGCTTTTATGGAATCATCCTCCCTATCGTCCATCCAACAAATGACATAACGATCAGAAATTCCATTGGGTGATGATATGTAATCAATGTCTCCCATGTAAGGGAAAAAATCTTGTATATTACCTTCCAATTTGCCACTTTTTTCATCTTTGCTAATTGTAATCTTCTTAGCCTTAATTACTGCTAAAGCCTTACTATCACGTTCCGCTCTTTCCTTATAGAAGACTATGACTGGTTTCTCCCAAGAAAGTTCCAAACTTAATGCCCTCTTTGCTAAGGTAGCGATTGGTATAATTTAAAATTTATTGAATACAGATTTGCGTGTTAAGAGTTTTTAATAAGTATTATAGCTAGTTCATTTATGAGTGAAGAATCATTTACAAAAGAGGCTTCAAGGCTGGCCTTAGAGTACTCTCTCTTTTATGGAGGTAAGGTAGAGATAATTCCAAAAGTTCCAGTTCGAGATCTTAGCGACTTGTCGATATGGTATACACCAGGTGTAGCCTCAGTTTCAGAAGCCATAAAGAATGATAAGGAATTTTCTTTCGATTATACATCTAGATGGAATACCATAGCGATAATAACTGATGGGAGCAGAGTACTCGGGTTGGGGGATATAGGTCCTGAAGCATCCATGCCTGTCATGGAAGGCAAATCTTTGATTTACAAATATCTAGGTGGTGTAGACGCTGTTCCACTGCCAATAAATGCCCATGAGCCTGATAAAATAATAGAAGTGATCAAGAGTCTACAACCAGCACTTGGAGGCGTAAACCTTGAAGACATAGCTTCACCGAAGTGCTTCTACATAGCTGACAGGCTTAGAGAAGAGATGGAGATACCCATATGGCATGACGATCAACAGGGAACAGCTGGAGTTACATTAGCAAGCCTCATAAATTCATTAAAGATTACTGGGCGCAAGTTACGCGGTACCAAAATTCTGTTTTTTGGTGTTGGTGCAGCGAACATAGCAAATGCTCAGCTCACAATAAAAGCAGGAGCTGATCCAGGAGATTTGATTCTGATAGATTCAAGAGGAATTCTTCATCCAGAACGGGACGATATAGATGAATTAAGGGTCAAACACCGTTGGAAGTATGAACTTGCCATGAAGACAAATAGAGAAAGAATTTCAGGAGATTTTGTCAAAGCTTTTGATGGTGCTGATGTTCTAATAGCTGCATCTAGGCCTGGTCCCAACGTAATAAAGAAAGAGTGGATATCAAGAATGAACAAGAAGGCGATAGTATTCGCATTGGCAAACCCGATTCCTGAAATATGGCCATGGGAGGCTAAAGATGCTGGTGCCTATATAGTTGCTACAGGCCGCTCAGACTTCCCAAATCAAGTGAACAATAGTCTGATATTTCCATCAGTGTTTAGAGGCGTATTGGATGTTAGAGCAAAGGCTATTGTTGATGATATGGTAATATCAGCTGCAGAAGAGCTAGCGGAATTTGCAGAAGAGAAGGGATTGAGTAGGGATCACATAATTCCAAACATGACGGAATGGGAAGTCTATCCAAGAGTTGCATGTAGAGTTGGTGAAAAAGCAGTAAAGCTAGGCTTAGCCCGAAGGAGAATTTCTATGGATGAAATTTATAAAAGATCTGTAGAAATAATAAAGAGATCAAGGAAGTTGTTATCCTCTTTGATAAAAGCCCAAGTCATACCATTACCACCAAGTTGAAGATAAATCGTCATTTAAACTTTTTAAGAAAGATTTTTTAAATCATGATAAGATCAATAAAGCGGAGAAGTGAGAGTTTGGCAAAATGTGAAAAGTGTGGAGTCGAGCTTCCTGAAGGCGCAAGGTTCTGTCCTAACTGCGGATTCCCTGTAGGCAAGCTAATGAAGGAAGAGTTCAAGGTTTCATCGGAAGACTTAGTGAAAAAGGTTAAAGATTTGATCAAAGAGGGTAATGTCACAAAGATCATAGTTAAGAATGAAGAAGGCAGGATTCTACTCGAAATGCCCGTCACAGCAGGAGTTGTGGGAACAATTTTGGCACCTTGGTTGGCAGCATTAGGTGTCATAGCAGCATTGGCTACAAAGTGCACCATATCAGTTGAGAGAAGAGGGTAGACAAAATTTTGATGATGACACATTAGACCATCTGACTGTTTATGTTAAGCAATTTTTAATATTGTCCAAACTTGATTTGCTAGAATTAATGTGCAGACGGTATAATCTAAGACCAATTTCTGGGAAGTTATGCAAGCAGACGAATACTTAGCACAACCTTAGCGTGGCTTGTTGGCATCATGACGTTGAGCATAACCCTTAATTTTCACCGTTTATAATATCATCCTATGGATGAAGACATTTCGATAAACTTGAAGTACTTCGCCAATATTAGAGATATTACTGGCAAAAAGGAAGAATCATTGTTATTAAGAAAAGGCGATAGTGTTATGGATGTATTGATCAAACTAGCGGAAATTTACGGCGATAAACTATCTCATTTCATACTCAATGAAAAGAGAGAACCAAGAGAAAACTTAACCTTCTTGATAAATGGTCAAGCCATCAAAAGTGAAAAATTGAATGAGAAAAAGCTAAGGAATGGAGACGTTTTTGTAATCCTTCCTCCCATAAGTGGAGGGTAATTTAAAACAGTTGCTTTTATGCGCCTATTTCCTTCCATTTTCGATAGGTGTTATAGTCGACATATTTTTTGTGAGAATTTTCGATCTGTTGTCTTATAGGAATCGATCTTTCCCTTTTGTCTTCGATTTCCTTTTTGACTGTGAATATGTAAGATTCGCTGCCAGCGCCAGATCCATAACTGGTCATAAGTATTCTGTCTCCCGGATTAGCTATATCTAAAACTGCTGCTAAAGCGGCAGGGCTTGAACCAGAATAAAGGTTTCCCACATATCTGACCACTAGTCCAGGTTCAATTTGATCTTTCTGGAAGCCTGCTTCTAAAGCCGCAAGATAAGGAAATTTTGCATTAGGTGAATGGCAAACCACGAAACGAAAATCCTTTGGAGTTAGTCCACTTAATTTCAAGGCGGTTTTCATGGCTGTCACAACATGCTTAAAGTAGGCAGGTTCTCCAGTAAACCTTCCACCATGTCTTGGGTACTTTTGTCCTTCTCGCCGGTAAAAATCCGAGGTGTCTGAAGTGTATGGTACGTAGTAATCAAGGGTTGCGATGACGTCTCTTTTTCCAAAAATGAAAGCGGCAGCACCGGCGCCAACAGTGAAGTCTAATGGATCGTTCCTTTCAGCTTGAGAGTTATCGGAACCTATAACCATAACATACTCTCCACCAAAAGTAGGGTAAGCTACTAGGGCTGCAGCATCTATAAAGAGGTCTGTGGCTGCCTTACACGCAAACTGGGAATCTATACCACCACTAAAGAAGCCACCATCATACTCTTCGCCAAGTTGCAAGACTTGACAAACCGTAGACATAGAAGGTTTAACAGCGTAAGGTGCAGATTCAGAGCCAACAAAACATTTTTTTACGTATCTGCTATCAATGCCAGCATGTATTAATGCCCTTTTTCCAGCCTCTACTGCAAAGGTTGTTGCATCTTCATCAACAAAGGGTACGGTCCTCTCTCTAACTCCTAAGGCTGATTCGTCCTCACTTTTTATTCTAAATTTTGGCAAGTAAGTTCCGTAACCTATGATACCAGGGAGTTCGCTTACGTTTGAGCTTTCTACTTTTACATACTTCTGATAAGGATAATAATCATCTTCAAAGCTGAAGTTGAGACTCGAGTAATAGATCAAACCTTGGGGACCATCTGTGTAAAGGCGTCTAAATCTAGGTATAACACCCTCCCCTATGAATTGAGTAACGTCCAACTCTTCTTCTGGTAGAACATAATCAGTGATTCTTCCAGGGATTCTGATTTCTCCGTTATCAAAGGAAACTATGGCAGACATGAAGGAACCTACATGAAGGAACTTGTTAGTAGGTTTACGAATGGCACTTCCACTCGCAAGAGTTCCCTTATCATAGAAATAGTCCACAAAATTCATTCGGCTCCTTCTGCCCTCGTTATTACAGAGAGACTTGGGCGGAAAATAAGTCCTCCCACAATCTGCACATCTTGAGGCTTGAATCCTGTAGTTAACAAGAATTTTTCTTCTTGTAATAGGCTCACTCATGAATATCCCTCGCTAGAATGTGAACAGTCGCTATTCCACCCGTCCCTCCAATGTTATGACAAAGGGCTAAGTTTAGGTCTTTGTCCACTTGATTCTTACCGGCTTTTCCTCTCAACTGAATAAAACATTCATGAATTTGTCTTATCCCTGTGGCACCTACAGGATGACCGTCAGCCTTAAGACCTCCACCTGAATTCACAATAAGTTCTTTACCATCTTTGATGTATGGTATATGCTTTGAACCTTTAAAGGATTCATAACTCTCGTATATACCTTTCCAAGCTTTGCCATTTTCATAGTAACCAGAATCCTCTAAGAACATGGCCTCTTCAATGGTAAAGCAGTCGTGGACTTCAGCGATTTCAATATCTTCTATACTTATGCCAGCCTCCTTCAAGGCTTTACCTACTGCAAGCCTTGTTGCTTTTATCCCTGTCATACTCTCTCTTGTGTAAAGAGAGATATCGTCAGTAGCTTGTTGACTCGCAATTACATAAATTGGCGTATCTGTATATTTCTTCGCCAACTCGGGCTTTGTCAAAATCACAGCGGCAGCGCCATCGGAAACGGGCGAGCAATGAAGGAGCCTTATGGGATCTGCTATAAGTGTGGATTTGAGGACATCTTGTACAGTTATATCTCGTCGATATTGAGCATATTCATTGTTAACAGCATGATGATGATTCTTACATGCGATTTGTGCCAAGGCTTCTATGCACCGTTGATCTCCAAAACTATAATCGTGAATGTATCTTGCCATCATAGATGCATATAAACCAGGGAAGGTAAAGCCTGAGTCGAATTCATAGGGGTCTGCAGCAAACATAAGATCATCTACGATCTTGCTTGACCTGTCCGTCATCTTTTCAAATCCACCTACAAGAACCACATCATACATACCGGACTTTATGGCGATACAAGCGTTATAAAAGGCAGAGCCACCGGAGGCACAAGCAGCCTCTGTGGTATTCATGGGAATATTGATGCCCAATTCTCTAGCCATGTGACCAGAAACCAAACCGAGTTTGTTGG
>JARVKD010000039.1 GCA_029775875.1 Nitrososphaeria archaeon | reverse complement strand
TTATAGCCTCTTATGGAAAATGTGGTAGATTGATCACTCTTCCTCAAGAATTGGATACTGGCACAGATATTGCCATCATGAGCATATTGGGCTACGATCCTAGAGAATTTCACACTGGAAGGGGACCTTTGGAGGCAGCAAGTATTGGGATAAAACTTGACGAGCATGACATAGTCTTCAGGTGCAATCTAATAACAGAAAGAAATGGCATTTTGGTAGACTACTCTGCAGGGCATATTAGTACAGACGAAGCCAGAGAGCTTTTGAGATCCATAAAAGATGCTTGTGAGAAGCCTAGAGAGATAAAGTTCTTTCTTGGTGTAGGCTATAGGCACTTGCTCGTTCTAAAGGGAAACAAACACTCTAACAGAATTATATGCACACCCCCTCACGATGCTCTGAATAAGCCCATTTCTGAGATTCTTCCCAAAGAAATGGATCAAAAAGGTGCAAAGACAGTCAGAACTTTAAAAAGGTTGATAATGGTTTCTAAAGATATACTATCAGATCATCCTATCAACAGAAAGAGAGTTAAAAAAGGAATTAACCCCGCAAACATGATATGGCCATGGGGTCATGGAATTAAACCAAAATTTCAGCCCTTTTATGATTTATATGGTGTTAAAGGAGCGGTGATATCTGCAGTAGATATAGTTAACGGAATAGGGGTCTTTGCAGGCTTGGATGTGATAAGAGTCCCTGGTGCTACAGGTTATTATGATACAAATTATGAAGGAAAGGCGGATTACGCTTTGGAGAGCTTAAAGGATCGTGATTTCGTTTTGATTCATGTGGAGGCTCCTGACGAAGCAGGGCATCTAGGTGATTTTAACCTGAAGATAAAGACGATAGAAGATTTAGATAAAAGGTTGATTGGCAGATTGCTAGAAGGTCTTAAGGGAGATTATACAATTGCTCTTCTACCAGACCATGTGACCTCAACAGAATTGAGAACTCATTCAAGAGACCCTGTTCCCTTCGCTATATTCTCAACCTCTCAAAGTAGAACAAGTAAAGTCAAGCATTACGACGAAATTTCAGTGAAGGAAGGGTCTCTTGGGCTTATGGAAGGGGTCAAATTCATGCCCCTTTTTCTTAAACAGAACAGGTTTAGCAAGTGATTCGGCTTCAAATAGGTTTGATTTATTAAGGATTGCTTAACATAGGTGTTTCCACTCAAAATGTAGTGCGGGGGGTGGGATTTGAACCCACGAAGGCCTAAGCCAGAGGATCTTAAGTCCTCCCCCTTTGATCGAAACCCTATCTTTGACCTGGCTTGGGAACCCCCGCCCAAGATAAATTATTATTAAGAGTTAAAAAGTCTTAAATTTCAAATGTATTCTGCAAAAATTAAAAATAAAAGGCTCTATAAGAAATCTTAGTAGGTAAAAAATGTCAATTCGTTTTGACTTTAAGATGGCAATAGTGGTTAGAGCAGATTTGAATATGAGCCCTGGTAAGATGGCAGCCCAAGCTTGCCATGCATGCTTAGAAGCCTATGAGAAAGCAAGGAGAAGAAAGAATGAATATTGGAAAGCTTGGCGCAAAGAAGGAGCAAAGAAAGTCATTCTCAAAGTCAAATCTTTGGAGGAACTTCTTGATTTAGAGAAGAAGGCCAAAAGGCTGAAGCTACCCTGTGCATTGATAGTCGATAAAGGTCTTACAGAGATTCCTCCTGATACTCCTACAGCATTAGGGATAGGTCCATCAGTCTCTGAGTTGATGGACAAAGTTACTGGTCATCTTCCTTTGCTATGAATAGATCGATCTAACCTTTTATTTTAGAAGATACATTATATTTATGGAGAGCACGAGTTTGAAGACTGAAATTTTTACAATATACACTGAAGTCACGCCTGCATACTTTAGTGATCTATTAGAGTTCATGTACCAAAATTATATCCTCCCACATCAAGAATTTTTTCAAAACGTAAGAAAAGGTGCCATTGATAATGAATACTTTCTCTTTTTCACATACTCTAAGCCTGAGTGGAAATCATATATGGATGTTGAGATAAAGGTTGGAAACCCCATCCAAGTAAAGATAACTGCTGATGATACTCTTCCCCAGGATGCAATTGATGATTTGAGAGAGGATTTGATAATAAATCTTGAACTTTTTGAGGAAAAAATAAGAAGGACTACTCTCTATTTTGCATGGGTCAAAGGGGAGAAAGTTGTACCTGAGAAGATGCCTTCGAAGGGAAAGAAAACTGTTGATAGACTCTTCACAGAAACGATGCTTTTGTTCTATATAATCCTCATAGGAGCTAGCATATTTCTTTTCTTCATCATAGGCATATACGCAATAATTTTCGTAATAGCCTTCCAATTTGTCATAGTTTTGTTTTCTGACAAGATCATGGCAAGAACAGGGGCATGGAAGATAGATTCAAAAAATCCAAATGTCTACCTTTTGCAGTTTCATTTGCCAGTAGAAGAGTATAAGGAATTTCAGAGTAAGTATGGAAAAGATTTCCATAAGATAAAAAGAGAGATTTTTGAGAAAAGTTTCGGTGTTGGGAAGGAACTTGAATGCGAGCTAGTTAAAGAGGTATTCTCTAAGTATGGGATAAAATGTGAACCTGAGAGAATGTCAATAAAGATAATTAACGTTCATGACATAGTAAAAAGAACAACTGAAAAGTTCAACCTTCCTATGCCTAAGATAGTGATCTTAAATACAATGATGCCGAATGCAGCAGCGACAGGGCCAAGTCCATCCCATGGAACTGTCATGATAACGACCGGGCTACTCGTTCAGTTGGAGAAAGATGAGATATTGAGCGTAATAGGTCATGAATTGGGCCATTTAGAAGGCAGAGACCCTCTTATTTTGTTTGGCATAACAACTGCTGAGTACTTGCTTCGAATAACTTTATTCTTACCTTTCTTTCTTTTCTTCCCCTTCCTTTACCTAATAATAGCTTTTAGCGTCATATACTTCATAGCAAAATTCTTTGAGGCAAGGGCCGACCTTTTCTCTGCTATAAAGATAGGGCAACCTAAGGTCTTGGCCGAAGCTTTGAGCAAGATAGGTTTCAGAAGACTACAATCTGAAAGACGGTCTAACTATAGGATTCAAAGCTGGCTTGGTTTAGACCCTCATCCTCCAATATACTTTAGAGTCAATAGGTTAAACAAATTAGAAGCACCCTCGAGGATCAAATACCCTCTCATCCAATCCATCAAAGATGTTTTAAACGGATTCTATTCCGCATTTATTCGATGAAGGTTTAGATGACATTTTATCAAGTCTTGAAACTTTTGAACTCACCTGCTATGGCTGGATGGTTAGGGTCCACTAAAATCACTTCGTACCAAACATACTTACCATCTTTGTATAAAAAGTATGAATTAAGAACCTTAAGGTTAGGATATCTCTCAGATACCCTTCTTTCCGCCACTTCACGATAGTTAACATTAGCCTTTATCTTCACAGTCCCAAGATGTTTTGGCCTTCTACCTGCCTTTGGTCTAAGTTTTCTCATCCCTCCCCTCCCAACTCTAACACGAACTACTATGTAGCCTTGCTTTGCTTTGTATCCCAACCTTCTTGCTTTATCTATTCTGGATGGCTTTTCAACTCTAACTATGGCTGGCTCTTTCCTCCATGCTATGGCTCTCTCTTTTATGCTCTCTGGCTTTTCCTTCCAAATCTTTTGCCAGTATTCGTTGACATACTTATACATGATGAAATCAGCCTATCCTTGATCGTTGATAAACCTTTTTCTAAGTTTAAAGAAAAATACTATTTAATATATCTTCTATTAAAGGCCATCCATAATATCCAGCGTAAGCATAAAACAAGTTCAAGATTATTTTTCCAGTTATGGCAGCAAGTAGAGCTTTCATCTTTGGGTATCCTATAAGTCCGAGAGGTATCCAGATCAGATCGTCAGGAGTCAAGGGAGTCATGGCAAATAGTATTATAAGCCATAAACCATACTTCTCTAATCTAAGGCGCCACTTGGCTAAACTTTCTCTTCTCTTCTCAGACAAAACATACCTTCCTCCTACTCCAACGTAGTAATGAAGGTACTGTCCTAATCCTGCGCCCAGCCCAGCAAGTATGCCAACTAGCAGCGGGTTAAGAAAAACGCCTAAAAATGGCACTATTATATACGATGGAAATACTGACAGGAATAAAGTACTTGTTGCAAGGAAGCCAGATACAAATGCCCCGGCATAGCCCATGCCTTTAACAGTCTCAACGATTCCCTCCAAGTTTAGAATCGAAGCTTTTACGCCATAATATAAGATAATGGTTGCAATAAGAAAGGATGTGATGATTATCAGAACTAGCAGAATTCTTTTCCTTCTCTGCCCAAAAAATGATCTCATCTCAATCCTTTTTTGATAAAGCTTCTATTATCTTCTCAGCCAACAGAGTTGCTGCTAGGTCTTGAGCTTCTCTTGTCTGTGCTCCTATGTGAGGGGTTGCTATAACGCTATTGAGCTTGACTAGTTCGTCAGAGCTTGGTGGTTCTACCTCAAACACGTCTAGAGCGGCGCCCTTTATTGATCCACTCTTGAGGGCATTCAAAAGGGCTTTCTCATCCACAATCGGACCTCTTGCCGTGTTGATCAAGTATGCGCCCTTCTTCATCTTGTTCAGCTTTTCTTCATCCATCATATGGTAAGTTTTATCAGTCAAAGTAACATGTAAGGATACAAAATCTGAAGAGGACAGTAGCTCATTCAAGGATACAACCTTTGCCCCAACCTCATCAAGGACCTCTTTGTCTAATTCGATGATGTCATAAACAAGAATCTTCATTCCAAAGGCTTTTGCCAGTCTTGCAACCTGAGTCCCTATTCTACCCATGCCTATTATCCCCAAGGTCCTTCCCTTCAGTTCAAAACCCATCAGCTCATCCTTGAGCCAATTGCCATGCTTCATACCAAAGTCTCCTTTTGAAATTCCTCGAGCAAGATCTATCATAAGTCCCATAGTTAGCTCAGCAACAGCGTTTGTAGAGGATTCAGGGGTATTGAAAACCTTTATTCCCTTAGATTCAGCGGATTTCAAATCTATATTATCAAGTCCTATACCAGCTCTCCCTATTATTTTGAGATTTTCTCCTTTTGCGATTACTTCTTTAGTTATCTTTGTCCTTCCTCTGACAATAACTATATCGTACTCGTGGATTTTGTTCAATAATTCCTGACTATTTATCTTTGGCAGGTATGTTACATCGAAATGTGATGATAGCTTTTCTATTCCCTTTTCAGCAAAACTATCACAGATAATGACCTTGTATTTGGCTCGCTCCAATTCCAAGCATTTAGATTTATTTTGTATTTATAAGTATAAAGTTGACCACAAATGCACAGATAAATGCTCTTATCTTAGTGTTTGGAAAATAATGACATAATGACAGAAGATCGGATAGCCATACTGGACTTTGGGAGTCAATATACACATCTTATAGCCAGGCGTATAAGAGAATTTGAAGTTAAATCTGAAATATTTCCTTTTGATGTTTCTGCAAAAAAATTAGTCTCAATAAGGCCTAAGGGAATAATCCTGTCAGGAGGTCCTGCCAGCGTTTATGAAAAGGATGCTCCTCTATGTGATAGAAAAATCTTTGATTTAGGAATACCTATTCTTGGCATATGCTATGGCATGCAGGCTATTGCTCATGCTTTAGGCGGATCTGTGAAGCAAGGTGAGAAGAGAGAGTATGGGAAGACTGAACTTATCATTGAAGACAAATCTGACCTTTTCCAAGGATTCAATGACAAGATTATAGTGTGGATGAGCCATGGAGATTATGTTGATATGCTTCCAAAAGGCTTCGATGTTATAGCGAACTCAGAAAACTGTCCTACTGCAGCCATAAGAAATAAGGATAAGAAAATCTTCGGTCTTCAATTTCATCCCGAAGTTGTTCATACAGAAAGAGGTATCGATATTCTCAAGAATTTCGTCTTTAATCTATGTGAATGCAAGCCTGTGTGGAAGATGGAGTCGTTCATTGAGAAGACCATATCTGAAATAAAAGATAAAGTAGGAAATGAAAAAGTTCTTTGCGCTTTAAGTGGTGGCGTAGACTCATCCACAACCGCTGTTCTTATCCACAAGGCTATAGGAGAAAATCTCACTTGCGTCTTCGTGGATCATGGTCTTTTAAGAAAGGATGAAGCTCAGCAGATCGTCAAAACCTTCCGTGACAATTATAAGATGAAATTGGTCTACGTAGATGCATCGGATAAATTCTTGAGTAGATTAAAAGGAATAATTGATCCAGAGGAAAAGAGGAAAATAGTTGGAGAGGAGTTCATCAAAGTTTTTACTGAAGAAGGAAAGAAGCTTGGAGAATTTCAATGGCTTGCTCAAGGGACTCTTTACCCTGATGTGATAGAGAGTGCAAGAGCTGGGAGTATTGCGTCTAGAATAAAGACTCATCATAACGTTGCTGGCCTTCCTGGTTGGATGACCTTTAAACTCTTGGAACCTTTAAGATTGCTCTACAAGGATGAAGTCAGAAAAGTTGCTCATCTATTAGGACTGCCAGAGGATATAGTGAAAAGGCATCCCTTCCCAGGACCAGGATTGTCTGTTAGGATAATGGGCGAGGTAACTGAAGATAAGATAAAGATATGTAAAGAAGCAAGCTATATAGTTGAGGATGAATTGAAGAAAGCAGGAGTCTACGATAAAGTTTGGCAAGCCTTCGCCATGGTAGGAGATGATAAAGCAGTCGGGGTATTGGGCGATAAGAAGAAATTTGGGCATATAGTTACGATAAGAATAGTTGAATCTATGGATGGTATGACTGCTAACTGGGTTAGATTACCGTATGAAATTTTGGAGAGAATTAGCAATAGAATTACGAATGAAGTGCCTAATGTAACATGGGTATCTTACTCTATATCCTCAAAGCCACCATCTACTATAGAACCCTGTTGATAACATAGACTAAATCATAGATGGTAAGTTTATTAGCATACAATCGAGTATTAATCACGCTAATGATAGTAGGTGTAATAGGCAAGCCTAATACTGGTAAGACTACATTCTTCAATGCTGCGACTCTATCACACGCACCAATGGCAAGTTACCCCTTTACTACTATCAATCCTAATGTAGGAATAGCTTATTTGAGAGTTGATTGTGTGCATAAAGAATTAGGAGTAAAAGACAACCCTGTCAACTCCATATGCATAAATGGTACTCGTCTAATTCCTGTAGAGTTAGTGGATGTTGCAGGATTGGTGCCAGATGCTTGGAAGGGTAGAGGATTAGGAAATAAGTTCTTGGACGATGTAAGAAGGGCTGATGCCTTGATTCATGTTGTAGATGCCTCTGGAGGGACTGATGAGGAAGGTAGAATCGTTGCGCTAGGCACCCATGATCCTTTATTGGACGTTGATTTCGTAGAGAGAGAGTTTGATTTATGGCTATTGCAAATAGTCAAAAGAGACTGGCAAAGGATTTCTCGTACAGCTGAGGCTGGAACTGAAAAAATTAGTTCCATGATTGCAGAGAGGCTCAGTGGATTATCCATAACAGAGAAGCAGATAATCGAATCTATGGATGCTCTTAAACTGATTCGTGAGAAGCCTACTTTATGGACTGAAGAAGATCTTTTCAACTTATGCCGTTCTATAAGAAATATATCGAAGCCTATGATCATAGCAGCCAATAAGGCAGACTTATCGACATCAGCGAAGAACATAGAGAGATTGAAGGTTAAAAAACGTTTAGTCATACCTTGTGCGGCTGAAGCAGAGCTACTATTAAGAAGGGCAACTGAGAAAGGTTTAGTAGAATATATACCAGGAGATAGTTCATTCCGCATTGTTAACCCCCATAAACTGACTTTAGAGCAGAAAAAGGCCTTCGATCTTGTCAATGATAAAGTCTTCAAAGCATATGGTAACACAGGAGTCCAACAGATAATCAACTCTGCTTATTTTGATTTGTTAAAGAGCATCGTAGTCTATCCCGTTGAAGATGAGAAGAAACTTTCAGATAAAACTGGGCGTGTATTGCCAGACGCGTATGTTATGAGAGAAGGTTCCACAGCAAGAGACCTGGCCTATAAGATCCATACAGATTTGGGCGAAGGTTTTCTATATGCTATAGATGCAAAAAAAGGAACCCGTCTTAGCGCTGATTATATACTAGAAGATAAAGATGTAATAAAAATTGTATCGACTGCAAAAAGAGGTTAATAAATCGTAATTTGATCGTTGTGTTGGTGCGCCCTGACTTAGAAGATTTAATAGATATTCAAAGAGGTTTAGCTAGCTTGTGTAACCTGCTCCACTTTTATCTCAGTCTTTCCTAGAGCTATTAGCTTCATCTTTCTAACTCCTATATGCCTTATCTGAGTTACTTTTTTCGCTTCATTCAATATGTCTGATGCCATCTTTCCATAGACAACTTCTTGGGAGAATTGATCGTAAGTCATATTCTTAGCCTTTTCACTTACAACTTTATCAGCAGCTTCTCTTATAGCCCTCTTTCTTGAAGAGTTTATTCTGAACTGTGTGAAAGCTACAACGTATACTCTGACTTTGAAGTCGTCCTTCGTTGTGTAATCTTTTATCATATTCACCATGGATGAACCACGCCTGACAAGGCTTCTTAGATAATCTCTCGAGTACTCTTGACCCTTTAAGATTGTTAGAGCTCTATCTCCTTCTATCTTCGTTATTTGGAAGAATAGTTTTATCGTGTACTGCTGAATATCTTGCTTTAACAAGTCGAAAAGAGTTACCTCTAAAACCCTTCCTATAGCCTTCTCAGGGTCTGTAGTAGGAACAGAGGCTATTACCATGCCCCCAAAACTTCTTGGAGCTTCTACCATTAACCACTTCTTTTCACGCCACCTATCCTTGACTTTGACCTTTCTAGCCCTGACCATGCTTTACCCTCCTTTAACTTGAACTCTTAAAACTTCCTATTCTTAATATGAATTGCTTCAACTTATTTTGTCTTCTCCAGCATTCTAGTGAAAGCCCAGATAGCGGTGTTTATGATCTCATTTAATCTGTTTTTATCCCTGTAATTCTCTATCGTGATCTTCTTTATTACGTTATTCTCTTCCTCAATGCTATAATTTATTATCTCTTCACTCTTTATCTTGCCCTGTGATGAGCTTTCTTGATCCTTGTTTTTCATCCCTTCAAGGATTCTGTTTATAAAAAATGATCTGAAGGGAGGTGTTGAGCTTTCTAAGCGCACATCACTTGTAGGAATTATCACCAACTTTGAGCTGGAGATGTAGGCATTGCCTAATAGAAAACCATCTTTAGTTCTCTTTAATTGGCGAACTTCTTTGAACTCTTCCTCAGGAGGCTTTAGCTTTTCGGCAACTATTGTAACAGGCTCCTCTTTAGCGATAGGTTGAGGGGAAAGCTCCAACGCTACTTTAAAGCTTGTAGTGCGCAGTATGTTATCTATCATTGCCAAAGCTTCCCTTAATTTCTCGATTTCTCCTTCAAGTTCAGCAATTCTTGTCTCCACCCATAGTCTCAACTCTGCTGCCCTCTTTATCTCCTCCTCTGTAAAGCTCATAATTATGATTTTATATCACATGATTTTAAACTTTAATCCAAAACAAAAGTAAGATAAAGAATATAAAAAAGCTTAAATCTAAATCCCATGGGAAAAAATTCATGGAAAGAGCAAAAGCAAAAGAAGAATTGATCAAATTATTGAACCAAGCCTTACAACTTGAGCATGCTGCGAGAATACAATACTTGACTCATGCAGAACTAGTGGATGGATTGAACGCAGAACCAATCATCGAAAGGTTGAAAGAAATCGCTGGGGATGAGAAAAAACATGAAGACATGTTCAGAAGATTGATAGGCGATATTCTTGGTGGAGAGCCAACCATGGGGATGGCAGAAACACACAAGGCAAAAACAATACAAGAAATCTTAGAAGTAAACCTCAAAGACGAAAAACACGCTGTTGATGTCTACACGCCCATTCTAAAGAGAATAGTCGAACTGAAGGATAGTTTGCCTTATGAATACTTGACATTAGAGCATGACGTAAGGCACATTATTATGGATGAGCAAGAGCACATATCTGAATTGAAAATTCTTTTAGCTAGAATAGATTGATGCTGTTGAAAGGCGAGAATATGCCGTATGAAGCCAAGAACTTTGAGCGTTTGCTAGGAACAAAAGGCTTTAGCGACCAACTGCTAAAAAACCATTTCACATTGTATCAAGGCTATGTTACCAATACGAACAAACTAGCTGAAATATTAAGTGCGCTTTTAAAAGAAGGAAAGACTGGTACACCAGAATATGCAGAATTGAAGCGGAGATTTGGATGGGAATTCAACGGGATGAGGCTTCACGAATACTATTTTGGAAACATGACAAAAGATGGAAAAGAGCTTGACAAGAATTCAAAGATATTCAAAAAGATTGCAGAGGATTTTGGGTCATATGAGAACTGGGAGAAGGATTTCAAAGGTACTGGGATGATACGTGGCATAGGTTGGGTAGTACT
>JARVKD010000038.1 GCA_029775875.1 Nitrososphaeria archaeon | reverse complement strand
AAGCCTTTATTAAGACAGGAATCTTCAAAAGAAGGTTTCTACATGTAGCAAGGAAGTTTGGTGCTATATCAAAAGATGTCGATTTGAGCGATGTAAGTTTAAGCAACTTGATGAAGGGCTTTGAGGGTACTGTAATTTTCGATGAGGCAATAAGGACAACGTTGTTCAACGATGCTGATGTAGAATTAACAAATCTTATCATCAACAAGATAGCATCTGGCAATATAGAAATTTCTTTCATAAAGAATCTTGATTCTATTACACCCATAGGAAGGATTGGCTTTGAAGAAATGAGCAAAATGAGAGACATAATACCTCCTCAAAGGATGAAGAACATACTTATCAAATCAGCCCATGCAAGATTGCTCAATGAAAGTAGAGTCCTTGTCTGCACGAATTGTTGGAAATACTCGGAGATGTTAAGAGTTCTTGATCTTAAAGAAAAGGTAGTTTGTCAAGTATGCGGATCATCAAAGATTGGCTTAACAAATGAATCATTAGAGAAAATGCTATCATTATGTGATAAGATGCTGTCAAAGAAAGAGTTATCTGATAAAGAGAAGATCATTTTGAGAAAATTGTTGAATTCAGCAGAACTGATTTCTAATTATGGACTTGCAGCAGTAATGGTGATGGTGGCAAAGGGCATCAGTTTGTCAGAAGCCATGATTTTGCTAAGAGAAGAGCCTAAAATGGGCGATAGATTGGTTGAATTGATACTCGATGCTGAAAGGAGAGCGTTGAAAAGACGTTTCTTCGTTTCCTAACGATATTGATTCTATTACTTCAAAGGAACGTATAGTGATGAGCGAGATGCTCCTATTCCAGGTGTACCATGAGAGACTTTCTTGTTTGTTATCACATATTCTCCAAGATAGTGCCCTATCATTTGAGGCTTTATTTCTATAGGGACGAACTCCTTCCCATTATGTAAATGAATAGTCAGACCGATCATGTTCGGTAAGATTACCATGTCTCTTGCATGAGTCTTTATAGCATTCTTCAACTTTCCATTCTTTGCAGCCCTAACATCTTCAAGTAATTTTCTCTTTTCGTCAGATATACCTCTATTCAAAGACCTTCTCTGCCTTGAAGGCAAGATAGATAGGAAAGCCTCTAAAGACATGGATTGTAACTGTTCAGTTGTATAGCCCCTATACTTGAATTCTCTGACCATAGATTCACTTAACCTCCTGTACTTTTCTAATCGTTCTCTTTCTACCTGTCTTTCTTGACGCTATATCTCCAACTTTAGCACCTGGCGGTGCAGTCTTAGAAATGGATTTAGACTTATGGATGGTGTGTTGATGCCTCCCTCCTCCGAAGGGATGATAAACAGATATCATGGCAACTCCTCTCACTCGAGGATAAATCTTTGCTTTAGCCTTCATGGCATGATACTTTGCTCCTGCCCTTAAGAATGGTTTTTCTATCCTACCTCCACCAGCTATCTCCCCTATAGTTGCTCTACATCTAGAATCTATCACTGCTGTCTTGCCAGATGGGAAGTTTATGACAGCGCCTGTTACTGTCTTTGAACGCAGTATGGCTGAGCATCCAGACGCTTTGATAAGCTTACCACCGTCACCAACGTTTTTCTCTATGTTACAGATGCTCGTCCCTTCAGGTATCTTTTCTAATGGTAATATATTTCCTATCTTTGGCTCAGCCTCAGGTCCTATCTCTATCTTATGACCTACATAGTATCCATTTACAGCTGGTAGATAATTTACTGTGCCATCATCAAAGGTTATCTGCGCTAAAGGCGCACTTCTCCCTCTCTCATTAAATAGCCCAGTAACCATTCCCCATCTAGTCTCCGCAATAGGGAAGGGAGGATACCTCGCAGGGGCTAACTTTCCTTTCGTCGGTGCACGGAACTGTATTCCCCCACGACCTCTTCTCTGTTGAAGGATTCTTTTACCCATAACCGCCACCAGAATTTTGTTTTTCGCTCCTCTTAAGTCTTTATCATTAATTTATACTAGACCCAGTTTAGCAGCCAGATCTGTTGCTGGAGTCTCTTTTGACAATTTCACATAAGCCTTTTTGCCATAAATAGTATTCGCAGTGTTCACTGAATCTACCTTTACGTCGTACAAAGTTTCAACAGCTTGCTTTATGGCTTTTTTACTAGCCTTCTCATCTACTATGAAGACAAGTTTGTTCTCTCCTTCGATAAGGCTGAAAGTCTTTTCTGTAGCATAAGGCCTTTTTATGATCCTTGAGGCATCTTCAACTCTCAAACCTTCTAACAACCTCCATCAAAGGTTTATTGAGAGAATTTAGGGCAGACTCTGCCCAAACAACAAGCCTGCCAGGGTAAGAACCGGGTGCTAAATGCAATACACTCAAGTCCTTTGCCAATACGTAATCCACTCCTGGAAAGTTCTTTACAGCTTTTCCTAAGCCTTTATCCTCGGCTATAACTATCAAAGGACCTTTTGCCTTTCTTTTCGTCCTACCACGCATTCTAGGCTTACCAGAGAGACTCTTTGTTTTCCCTGCTGCCCTATCAACATCTTCATCTAAGCCAAATCTCTCGAAAAAGGATTTAAGATCCTTCGCCTTGCTTAAGCCCTGAATTTCATCAGATACTATTAGAGGAATGCTTGGAACTTTATCTATCTTATGACCTCTTAGCATTATCAACTCTTTTTTAGATGATGACGCTATGGCTGATGCTGTAGCCAATAATTTCTCTTTTTTGTTGATTTCTTTTCTCATTACCTTTTCAGACCTTGGAGGATGGGCTTGCCTACCTTTCACTACACTTGCTATTCCTGCTGCTTGTCCTGATCTAGGATACCTTTCACCCTTGACTCTTGGTACTCTTGATATGCCACGACCAGTAGGAGGGTTATAGGTTGATGCACTTGTCTTCTTACCAGCAAGAGGGTCTCTGCCCTGAGGCTGAATGCTATGTGATGATAGTGCAACAAAAGCCCTATGAATTACATCTGGTCTAAAGGGAGTGAAGAAGATTTCAGGTAGATCTATTTTACTTGCTACAGAACCATCGAGGTTGTAGACAGGAACTTTTGCCATTATGATTACCTTCTCACACTTATCTCAAGAACTTTTGGTGGTTGAACTTTGGCCTTAGGAGGTCTTACTGGATAGCGTATCTTTATCAACCTTTTTGCTGGTCCTGGTATAGATCCCTTTAAGATTATGTAATCCCCTTTAATTACACCGAAGTTAGGAAAACCGCCTTTAGGAGTTATATCTGCCTCTTCTGAATTTGATACAACGATAACTTTCTTATTGTACTCAACTCTTTGATGATAGCCCCTCTGACCGGCTCTAGGAACTGTATACATGACAGAGGCAGGATGCCATGGCCCAAGAGTAGCCACTGCTCTAACACTCTTTCTCGACTTAGGCCTCTTCCTCTTTATGCCATGCCTTGTTACAGGCCCTTCAATGCCCTTTCCTTTTGTTATAGCCATTACGTCAACATACATGCCAGGCTTTATTATATCATTAATCTTGACCTCTTTTCCTAATAAGTTCTTCAAATATTCAAAGCGTGATTTCATTTCTCCTCCACTGACACCGACTTCAAAAATAATAGGCTTCTTTTGTGATAATCCTACATCCTTAGGATAAACACTTACTATAGCGCATAATTGAGCCACTTTGTCTAGGTTGCTTTCTATTTCTTTTAAAGCATCTTCCATATTCTTTGGCTCTTTACCCTTTTCGCTCAAACCCTTTGGCAACTTATCGCTATAGGCATCTTTAATTGCAAAAAGACCTTTGTCATTCTTCCCATAAGCCCTTATACCATAAACGAAGATAGGCGGTACACTAAGAACGGTGGCTGAATTGAAGACAGGCTTGCCAAAGTTGGGCGTCTTCTCTCTATCATCCACAGTTATAACATGTGTAGAGCCTGCCTTGAAGCCTGCAAAGCCTAGAAGCGAAGGTTTATCTAATGAAACTTCAGGCCAAGTTCTAACACTAGGCACTATGCTGGCAGCCCTTCCTCTAGGCAGGTATGCCAATGATCCTCTTCTAGGAGCACTCTTCTTTCTATGACCCATTTTACCCTAAATCAACTTCATTGATCTTTTTAAATGTTTATTGGTGTGCTTAAAAAAGAATAAAAATCAGAATTGAGTTTAGAGAATTGGACATTTAACTGAGGCCTTCTGTTTTGCCCACAGTAGTATCAGCAGAAAATTTAATGAAAAAGTATGGAGACATAGTAGCTGTAGATGGTATCAACTTTAGTGTAGAGCAAGGCGAGTGCTTCGGCTTCTTAGGCCCTAATGGCGCTGGAAAGACTACAACAATAAAGATGATTCAGTGCGTCTCCCCAAAGACATCTGGCAAACTAGAAGTTTTGGGGATGGATGTAGACCTTTACCCAAAAGAGATAAAAAGAAATCTTGGAGTGGTTCCTCAAGAGAACAACCTTGATCCTGATTTTACAGTCTATGAGAACCTTATGGTCTACTCTAGATACTTCAGCATCCCAAAGAATGAAGCAAAGGAAAGGATTGAAAAGCTTCTAAAATTTATGCAATTAGAAGAAAAGAGAGATGCAATAATAGAGAGACTTTCTGGAGGGATGAAGAGAAGGTTGATTCTTGCTCGTGCTCTTTTAAATGAGCCGAAGAGACTGATTTTAGATGAGCCAACAGTAGGCTTAGACCCTCAGGCAAGGCATCTTATATGGGATAGAATAAGAAGTCTAAAGAAAGAAGGAGTTACGACGATACTTACTACTCATTATATGGAGGAGGCATCACAGCTTTGTGATAGATTAGTGATAATGGACTATGGCAAGATTCTAGTAGAAGGAAGACCAGAGGACCTTGTAAGAGAGCAGATAGGGACTAGCATTCTAGAGACCAAGGCAAACCCAGAAGTTCTCTCATGTCTACAAAAGATGAAGCAAGAGTTTGAGATAGTCGGAGATACTATTCATATCTTCACTGATAGCCCTTCAGATTTGATGTTTAACCTTATGGGTCAGTGTAGACTCAGCCAGACCACAGTGAGGCCAGCCACCCTTGAAGATGTCTTCCTTAAGCTGACAGGAAGAGCGTTAAGAGAGTGATAGAATGGCTTCTTACCTTAAGTTTCCAAAAGTGAGTAATTGGGCTTGGAAGGTCTGGATGAGGGACTGGAAAGTATTTATGAAGACTTACAAAGTAAACTTCATACTACCCTTCCTAGAACCTATCCTTTACCTTCTTGCTCTTGGCTTTGGACTGGGTGGATTCGTAGGTCCAATAGATGGGATTCCTTACGCAGTATTCCTAGCTCCTGGGTTGATCTCTATTTCCATCATGAACTCGGCATTCTTCGAATGCACCTATGGATCTTATGTAAGAATGTACTATCAGAAGACCTTCGATGCAATAATAGCAACTCCTCTTAACTTGGATGAAGTAATTGCAGGAGAAATATTTTGGGGGGCAACTAGAAGTCTCATAAACGCTTCATTCATGCTTATAGTGGTTATAGCCTTCGGGCTAGTTAGCCTTCCAATGGCTTTGATCATAATTCCCTTCTCCTTTATCGCAGGCTTGTTATTTTCTGCTTTAGCCATGTGCTTTACTGCTATATCCCCTAACATAAACGCCCTCAACTACCCAATCTTTTTATTGATTACTCCGATGTTTCTTTTCAGTGGAACTTTCTTTCCAATATCTGCACTACCTCAACCCATTCAATATGCCTCTTTTGCCACCTTGCCTTTGGTTCATGTAGTTGAAATATCAAGAGCCCTAACATTAAGCAGGTGGAGCGGTTTTCTACCTTTGAATCTAATTTGGATAATTATAGTCTCTTTTTTGCTCTTTGTGATTTCGATTAATTTGATGAAAAGAAGGCTCATAGCATAAATACTGAACTTTTATCAGTAGGTAGCATATCCATCTTTATGATCGCCCCACAGTTATGGGTTGCCATACCAGATTCACTTGTATCAGATTCCTATCATCTTAGAGAGAAGACATCAAAACTGGGCATGATTGGTAGAGCTTGCTCTATCTTCGGAGTGTCAAGGATTTACATTTACAAAGATTTATCTGGAAATTATGAAGAGGATGGAGAAACTATAAAGACTATTCTTGAGTATATGGAGACACCTCAATATCTTAGAAAGAGGTTTTTTAAGCAGTTAAAAGCATTAACATACGCTGGTCTTCTACCACCTTTGAGAACCCTTCACCATAAGCTAGAAATTCCTCTATCCGATGTTAAAGTTGGAGATTTGAGAGAAGGCGTAGCCATAAAATCAGGAGATAGAACTCTAGTAGATGTTGGTCTATCATCTTTGATACCTTTAGAAGGCATGGTAAAGAATGGCGAGAGATTGACAGTTATATTCACATCAAAACATCCAGATTTGAAATGCAGAGTAGCAAAAAAGGAGGAGATGAAGGATTACTGGGGCTATGAAGTCAGGAGTGCTCCATCCTTAGGAAAGCTTGTAAAGAGCATAAAATCTGACTTGATCATCTTCACATCCAAGAAAGGAAGAATAATAACCGAACTCTGGTCTGAGTTGATTGATGAAGTGAAAAGGGCAAATAGCATATTGCTTATATTTGGCTCTCCTAAAAGAGGAGTATTCGAGATTCTTTCAGACGAAAACATGAATCCTATGCAAATCAGCAAATTTATCATAAATACTATGCCTGATCAAAAGACAGCAACGGTCAGAACTGAAGAAGCATTATTGGCATCTTTAGCGATTTTTAATCTAGCTATTCACCTATAGAGACTGTTCGAACAGATCAAAATTTACATTTAGATGTTTATGGTTTTATCATGAATTTTCAAGAAGGGCTTCATCAATTCAAAAGGCAAACTTTAAGTCTTGAAAGTATTACCCGAGTGAGAGGTGAAATAAATGAGAAATATAAGAAGTATGAACTATGTTCCTCCTCCACCGCCAGGAGGCGTAAAAAGCTCAATGAAAGGCATCGCTCTGGCAATAGTCGTGGCATATCTTCTTTCTGTAATCACAATGATTATAATTGCGCCATATGTTTTGAGCCTTTTCCCAATAAAGAATCAACAGATAGCTGATGGGGCTGTTACAACAGACAAGTTAGCTGATGAAGCTGTTACCAATTTAATACTTTCAGCGTATGCAATCCCATACAATTCGACATCTGGCACTATACAAATAAATAAGTCAACACTCGCTTGGGAGGATATAGATGGCATGTCTGTTACAATAAACATCAAAAGAACGAGTCATTTGATCATTCTGTTCAGCACAAGTGCTGTAGCTGACGTAGATGCATCTATTCGTTGGAGAGCAAGTATATGGAATGGTACGACTGAGATTTATGCTCAGCCAGGTGAATTATATATGCAACCTGGAGGACTTAAGGCCGGCTTGTGGGCTTCTCTCTCATATGACTGGTACCAGCCAAATGTTAATGCAGGCAACTACACGATTACAATCCAATGGGGTGTAACTGGAGGATCGGGTTCGATTAAAACTAGATCTCTAACCGTAATAGCACTACCAGCATGATTCCATAATCCAGCCTAACCTTAAAGTATAGCATCATATCAATGAAGTAAAAGATCGTAACTATTAAGCGCTTAGAATTACGAATCGATGAACGAAGGCAATCAATAGAGTTAATAATGCTTACTATCAAATTGAAAATAATAGGCGAACTCTTTGGCAAAAGTTATCGTTGTTTATGAGACAAAGTATGGCAATACAAAACTCGTAGCAGAAAAGATCATAGAAGGAATGAGAGAAGTTGAAGGAATAGAAACTACTCTTAGTGAAATCAAAGAATTTGATCTTAACAAGTTAGCGAATTATGATGCTATACTGATAGGTTCTCCAAATCATTTCGGTGGTCCAACTAGAGGAATAAAGAAGTTCATAGATAAACTTGGCAAGTTATCATTGAGTGGAAAATCGTTTGCTGTTTTTGACACATATCTTGGAAAGGATTTTGAAAAAGCGGTTAAGAAGATGGAGAAACAAATAAACGAAAAAGTTCCTGGGTTGAAGATGATAGCTCCTGGATTATCCATAAGAGTTGAAGGAATGAAGGGTCTGATTTCAGAGGGAGAGCTTCCTAAGTGCATAGAGTTTGGAAAAAAGATAGCAAATCTACTTAAGACTTAATAACCAATTGTGAGAAAGTTAAGACAATTCGAAGTGAGTTAGATGCCAAAAATTGATCTTAAAAAGGAGCTTAAGCACTTGTACAATCCTTCTGCAAAAGAAGTTGTAATTGTTGATGTTCCAAGAATGAACTTTCTAATGATAGATGGTGTAGGAGATCCAAATAAAGCACAAGAATTCAAAGACGCAGTAGAAGCATTGTATAGTGTATCTTATGCTCTTAAGTTTATGATCAAAAAAGAAAAGAAAGCTATAGACTATAGCGTCATGCCCCTTGAAGGTCTTTGGTGGGTCGATGATATGAGTAAGTTCAGTATAGAAGACAAAGATGCATGGAAATGGACAGTGATGATCATGCAGCCAGAGTTCGTGACGAAAGATTTATTTAAAAAGGCTCTTGAACAAGTTGGAAAAAAGAAGAATTTGCTTGCTCTTTCTAAAATGAGGTTTGAAGATTTTCATGAGGGATTATCTGCTCAAATAATGCACATAGGTCCATATTCTGCTGAAGGACCAACCATCAAGAAACTACATAACTTCATTAGAGAAAAAGGTTATGAACTAAGAGGAAGGCATCATGAGATATATTTGGGTGATCCTCGCAAATCAGCGCCAGAAAGAATGAAGACTATTATAAGGCAACCAATAGAGGCTATAAAGAGCTAAAAAATTTAAAGGAATGCTTATTACAGACTTCAAATCTAAAACTTTAGCGTAAATTAACTTAAATAGGGAAGAATTCTATTAGTTAAGATACCATAAAAGGTTGGAGCCATGACGATAACAACTATAGAAACAAAAATGGAAAAGCCACTATTTGGCACTGTTAGAGTGAAAAGGGGCTTTGCAAGGATGCAAAAGGGAGGAGTAATAATGGATGTTACTAATGTTGAGCAAGCTCAGATTGCTGAAGATGCTGGGGCAATAGCTGTCATGGTTCTTGACAAATTGCCAGCGGATGTTAGAGCTGCAGGAGGAGTAGCAAGGATGTGTGACCCAAAAAGGATACAAGAAGTCATGGATCATGTAACAATACCTGTAATGGCAAAGTGCAGGATAGGGCACTACATGGAGGCAAAAATCCTTGAAGTTTTAGGTATAGACATGATAGACGAAAGCGAGGTTCTAACACCTGCTGACGATGCTCACCATATAGACAAGTGGGAGTTCACAGTTCCCTTCGTCAATGGCTGTAGAGATTTGGGAGAGGCTTTGAGGAGAATTGCAGAAGGAGCATCTATGCTCAGAACAAAAGGAGAGGCTGGAACTGGAAATGTCGCTGAAGCTGTTAAGCACATAAAATTGGTCATGGGCAAGATCAGAGAGTTGAAGGGCTTAAGTGAAGAGCAATTGCTTGATATGGCGAAAGAATACAGAGTGCCTATAGATTTGGTCAAAGAAACAGCCAGGCTTGGTAGACTGCCTGTGGTGAATTTTGCTGCTGGAGGGATAGCAACTCCTGCAGATGCAGCCTTGATGATGCACTTAGGGGCTGACGGAGTCTTCGTTGGCTCAGGCATATTCAAATCAAAAGATCCAGCAAAAAGGGCTGAATCCATAGTAATAGCGACTACTTACTGGGATGATCCAAAGATAGTATTGGAAGCAAGCAAGATGATATCTGAAGAGAATTCTATGATAGGCATAGACATCAAGACGCTGAAGCCAGAGCAGATGATGCAAGTTAGGGGCGTGTAAGAAGGTAGAATTGAAGACTTTAAGAATAGGAGTATTAGCTCTCCAAGGGGATGTATCAGAGCATATAGATATTACCAATACAACTTTGAGAGAAATGGGGTTAGAAGGAGAGGCGGTAATAGTCAAGGAAAAGGACCGATTGGATGAAATTCATGGTCTTATAATCCCTGGTGGAGAGAGTACGACTATAGGGAGAATAGCTGAGCGTTATGGGATGATTTCAAAAATAAAGAATGCTGCTTTTGCTGGAATGCCCATATTTGGCACTTGCTCAGGCTTGATTTTAATGGCTAAAAAAGTTCGTGATGCAAAGATAGGAGAGATGAACCAACCAACTTTAGGGTTATTAGATGTAGAGGTTATAAGAAATGCCTTTGGAAGACAGCGTGAGTCCTTTGAAATAAGTCTTAAAATACCTAAGATAGGAAAAAATCCTTTCCCAGGAGTCTTCATAAGGGCGCCAGCCATAGCATCGATTCTGAGCAAAGATGTCGAGGTTCTTGCAAGTTATGAAGATAAGATTGTGGCAGTTCAGCAAAACAACTTGATAGGCATCGCTTTTCATCCAGAGCTGACAGACGATACAAGGCTTCATGAGTTCTTTATAGAGATGATATTAAAGTCTCCTTTCAAGGATAGGATTTCTAAAGCTAATTCATGATGATTCAATAGGTTGATGTTTATGGGAGAAGACAAAGAATTAGACTTATTAAAAGCAAAGAGACTTTTAGAGCTAAAGAAGAAGTTCACCAAGAAGACGAAAGAAGAAGGATCGAGAGACTTAGTGCTAAGTCGATTGGTAGATAGAGGAGAAGAAGTTCTCATAATTGCTGAGAGAGACTATCCAAAGAACACTGCCCTTATTGTGGATAAACTTGCCGAACTCATCAAGTCTGGGTCTTTGAAGGGCTTTATATCAGGAGGGGAGCTTCTTTGGCTTTTCAGAGCTCTGGGTATGGATATACGTATAGAAACGAAGATAATGATAAAAGAGGATGGGAGGCTCATACCAATTAAGGATAAGTTAAAGTCTGAACAATAGAGTTAAGTATTTTAATCATGCCTCTAACCTTGTTTTGGCATGGCTTTGTCAAGAAAGTACGCTATTATTCTGATCATAGCGCTTTTAATATTACCATCCTTACCTTATCAGGCTAAAGCTCAATCAACGATAGAAAACATTTCTTTCTTTAATCATCAAATGGCTGTGAGTGATTATGGCTTCATATTAGTAAACGAAACCATCTTTATCAAGAACGACTTTGAAACAAATGCTATCTTACCGTTGATCAATATAACATATCCGAAAGAGCTTTATGATAAAATAATCCCACAAGAAATAAGCCCTAGCGGTTTTGATTTTAGCATAGCTTTAACTGAGAATTATACAAGGCTTACTATAGATCCAAAAGGCTATGAAATCCAACCAAATGAGAGTGTTACTATTTCAGTGAAGTTTTACCTTACGAAGGTTTTTTCCCGAGTTAATGATACAGATTTCAGTGCTTCAATCCCTCTCGTTCCAGCTTTAAGCTTACCAAGCAAGCAAGTCAACTCATCATTAAGCATCCCATACTTTATAATCTTTGATAGTCAGCATGAAAACTTCACAAAAAAGACGATTAAAAGTAGATGGACGTTAATGGGAACTTTTTCAAACGTTGCCCAAGGCTTTTCTATAACTGAGAATGTGATGATAAGCAATCCAGCAAAGGTCTACTTCGCCCTTCTAGAGTTCACTGATGCAAAAAGAGAGTTGATAATATCCTCTTTAGGAGATGTAAGGGTTAGAGATACCATAACCATGATCAATTATGACAATGTAAGTATAAGCAAGTTGAAGCCAAGCCTATTAACTAATGACTTTACGAGTGTCGTTGTAATTCCACCCTTGATCAATCCGTTT
>JARVKD010000037.1 GCA_029775875.1 Nitrososphaeria archaeon | reverse complement strand
GATGATTTTCCTGAAATTTTAGAAGGGTTTAAGAAGGTTCACGATGATTTCATCTTAGATGGAGAGATAGTCCCCTTCAAAGATAATGCACCATTGCCCTTTCATGAACTTCAAAGAAGGCTTAGGAGAAAAGAGATTGATTCTAAGATATTAAATGAAGTGCCTGTAGCTCTATTCGTCTATGACTTGCTCTATCTTAATGAAAGAGTTCTTTTGGATGAGCCTCTTTGTGAAAGGAGAAAAATTCTTGAATCTTTAGGGTTTGACAATTCGATAAAAATCTCATATATGAAGCAAGTAAAGAATTCTAGTGAAATAGAAGAATTATTCAATTTGAGCAAGAAGATAGGTCATGAAGGACTTGTTTTAAAAGACCCATCTTCTCCTTATACTCCTGGCAAAAGAGGAAAGAGGTGGGTTAAGCTAAAGAAAGAATTGGATACTTTAGACGTAGTGATTGTAGCAACTGAGTATGGTCATGGTAAGAGGGCAGGTTTATACTCTGATTACACCTTCGCTGTGAAAGATGATGATAATTTAAAAGTGATTGGAAAAGCTTACTCAGGTTTGACAGACGATGAGATTCTTGAGATGACGGATAGGCTTAAGAATTTGGCTTTAGAGGATCATGGTTATATGCTAATAGTTAAACCAGAGATAGTTTTAGAAGTAGCCTTTGATAGCATTCAAAAGAGTGATCGCCATGACAGTGGCTACGCTTTACGCTTTCCTAGAATCAAGAGGATTCGTTATGACAAAGGACCTCTGGATATTGATACTTTAGATAAAGTGAAGGAGATTTATCGAATCCAGCACAGTAAAGAAAAGTGATTATCAACCAAAATAGCCTTATTAGTTGGAAATTCGATCGAAATCCTCAACAATACATAAATTATATCAGTTTAAAGTCCTTGCAAAAAAGTGATGGTAAGACTATTGATCTTATGAAGACTTAACCAAGAGGCTAATAGATAATGAATGAAATTCAGAAGACAAAATTTTCTCTAATTATAAATAGAAAAACTGAATTCGTCTTTATGACTTCAATTGCTTTAATATCACTAATCTATTTTCTAGCTCAACCAATACCAATTCTCCCTGGAATCATAATAAATATAGGGGCTGCCGTGACAACAGTAGTCTCTCTCATTGTAACGATAAGAGCTACCAAGAAGACCTATTCTAGCCCGATTTGGAGAGTCTTCATTTCTCTCACAATTGCTATATCTCTATTTTTTATCGCTGAAATGATCCGTAATGCTTGCTTTTGGTTTGGTTCTTTCAACATAACCTATCCTAGCCTTGCCAATATGGTTTCGATAACTGGATACTTCCCATTAGCCTATGCTCTATTTACTCTTTTAAAGCTCTCTCCTATAACCCGCTCTTCTTGCGCAAAGTTCATTTTATTCATAGTATTGGGAGTAATCTTCTTAGCACTAGCCTATGTTTTGCTAACGCCTATTCTTTCTCTTGGAGAAGGCTTTAACGTTCTTTTCTTCAAACTTGCTTATCCTATAGGAGATATCTTTCTTTTCCTTTTCGTTCTGACCCTTATCATTTTCATACGCAAAGCATGGCTCAGTCTAATCTGGCTACCTCTTTTAATATCTCCTATCATAGAGCTCCTCGCAGAACTTTCCACTGTTTTCGCCAAAGCGAGTGGAACTTATTTTGATGGGCATCCAGTCGGCTTGCTCTTCACCTTCAGCTATGCCCTATTTGCTTATGGTATTCACAAGGCTGGTGATTGCATGACAACTTTGAAAACATATTTTTCAAAAGATTTCAACGATTTTAATTCCAAGATGAGCCTAAATGATACCTTCTCTAAGAGCTTAAAGCTGACTCATGAAGAGCTCTTAGGTAAGCGCCTTCTCTTGGAGTTCGATCCAAGATCAAAATATGAAGATGCCGTCGAAGACTTGGTAAAGGAGGCATTATCTCATGGTGAATCTGTCATAGTCTTTACCCAAAAAGGGAGTAATATACATCAGAGGCTTAGTGGTCAAAGTCGTATACATTTAATTCTCTTAGTTGAAGGTTTCATCACACCTAAGCATACGCAAAAGGATGAACTCTTAATCTTCAGTCAAGATTTCTGGATGATGACAGAGACGCTAAAAAATATGGTAAGGTTTGAAAAGATCTGCTTGATCTTTGATAATCTTACTAACATGATCCTTTCCATAGGTTTTCAAAAGACATGTAGTCTTATTCAATTCGTGGCTGAGTTAATGGCTGGGAGCAAAGCCATCTCTTTGTTTCTTTTTAACCCAAAGGCTCACAAGGCAACTATTACATACTTCATTGAGGGTCAGTTCTCAGAGCATCTCGTTCATGATCAAAAAGGTCTTAAAGCCATCAAAATAAGTTCCTAAGATTCTTTAAGGAAATACCAGAAAATTAAATGTGACTATTTCCAATTTTTTGCGATTAAGATTATTTTTGTTACCTTCTGTACCTTCCTCTTGCCATGAACCTTACACCTATGTTCAATACTAGCACCATGATAAGAAGGATGAATGCTGCTCCCCATGCTTGGGCTTGCCAATTGGCATAGGGAGAAATTGCGTACTTGTATATAACTAAAGGTAGAGCAGAAATAGGCTGATTCAAGCCTGTAGCCCAAACATCGCTACCAAAGGCAGTGAAAAGAAGGGGAGCAGTCTCACCTGCAATTCTGGCTATGGATAGCATTATGCCTGTTATTATCCCACTTTTCGCAGTACTTAGTACAACGAATAGTATGGTCTTCCATCTTCTTACCCCCAATGCCATAGAAGCCTCTCTTATAGAATTAGGAACAAGTCTAATAGACTCTTCAGTAGTTCTTGTTATCACAGGTATCATCATGATGCCCAATGCTATACCTCCTGAAAGGGCTGAAAAGCTGTGAGTGGTAAGAACCACTGTAACATACACAAAGAGCCCCATTATAATAGATGGCACTCCAGATAAAACATCAGCCATAAAGCGCACCAAAGACCCAAACCTATTATCTCCATATTCAGCCAAATAAATTCCTGATAATACTCCTATGGGTATGCCTACCATCGATGCCAGTCCTATTAGAATCAAGGTTCCTTGTATAGCGTTGCCTATTCCTCCTCCAATCTCATCTGGAGGCTTTGGTAGTGAGATAAAGAAGTCTAGATTTATGGCAGATAATCCTTTCGATGTGACAAAAATTATCACTCCAGCAAGAGGTATTATGGCTATCACGACAGAAAGCAATGCAAGAGAAGAGACCAATTTGTCAACGATCTTTCTTCTAGTAATTCGTTTGGCTATCATTCCTTTGCACCTCTAAACATTTTCATCATTCGCCAGACAAGAAGCCTTGCAAAAACATTCATTATCAAAGTAATTATGAAGAGTAAGAGACCTATCTCAATAAGGGCTGAAAGGTAGATTTCTTGAGTCGCTTCGATATACTCTGAGGCTATAACCCCTGACATAGTGTATGCTGGCTCGAATAATGATAGAGATATCTGGGGTCTATTCCCTATTACCATGATTACAGCCATCGTTTCTCCCAAAGCCCTTCCTAAGCCGAGTAATATGGCGCCGAAGATGCCCGTTCTTGCATACTTTAAAACAGCAAATCTTATTGTCTCCCATCTCGTAGCACCAAGGGCAAAGGCAGCCTCTCTTTGAGTATCAGGAACAGCCAGCATAACCTCCCTCGATACTGCAGATATTGTAGGTATGATCATTATAGCAAGGATTATTCCTCCTGCGAGCATCCCTATTCCAAACTTTGGACCTTGAAATAAAGGTAAGAAGCCCAGAGTTGACTCTAAGAAAGGCTGTAAATAATCTCTAATCCATGGCACCATTACAAAAAGCCCCCAAAGACCATAGACTACGCTAGGTACAGCAGCAAGAAGTTCTACCATAAAGGAAAGGGGAGATCTGAAACGTCTTGGAGCCAACTCGGAGAGATATATGGCAATACCTAGGCTTATCGGGACGGCTATTATTAGAGCAATAATAGATGAGGTGACTGTGCCATATATGAAAGGCAAGGCTCCAAAGACTTGATGCACAGGATCCCATTCTACTCCTGTGAGAAAACCAAGACCGAATTTATTTATTGATAATTGTGATCTTGAATAAAGCTCATAAAATATGAGTAAAAACAAGACCAATATGAAGAGAGCGAATATTATTGTTAACTTCTTGAAGATAGAATCGCCTGAAAGAATTTTCCTCGCCCTCTTTGACCCTTTTTTGCCAAAAAGAAGAGGAGGAGGCATAGTTTTTGTTTTATTTAGCTAGTAATTATAGGTTGCCCATTGTAGGTTATTGAGCGAAGCAATTCTTCACATATAACTATAACTTCTGGAGGTAATCTAGGATAGAGTAAAGCTTCAGAGTATTCTTGTCCCTCATGCACTACCCACCATACAAAGTTCAACAAAGCATTGGATTTTTCAAAGTTTGTCCTTACTCCATAGACATTCTGTTCCCTGTAGAGAAGTATGTATGTAAAGGATGCTATTGGATAAGCCTCTGGATGAGGAGAGTTCACTATGGATACTCTTACATCTTCTTTCATCTCTTCTAAGAAACCTTCTGCTGCCTTGGATACGGATTCAAGAGTAGGTTCTATAAATTCTCCTGAAAATTCGTTCTTTATCCATGCATAAGTCATGTTAACAATTTTTGCATAAGCGAGCTCTATATAGCCTATTGAATAAGGGTTCTCCCGAACTAGACCTGCTACTCCTGGGTTACCTTGTGCCCCAACTCCAACAGGCCAGCCAACAGATTTCCCTATACCAACTTCATCAGCCCATTCTTGGCTTACTGCTGATAGATAATCTGTGAATATGTATGTAGTCCCGCTACCATCTGATCTATGAGCTACGAAGATATTTTGATCTGGCAGGCTTAGTTCTGGGTTCAAAGCAACTATCTTTACATCGTTCCATTTTGTTATATTGCCCAAGAATATTTTTGCTATAGTATCACCATCAAGTTTTAGAGTCCCTGTCAATCCAGGTATGTTATATGCTACTACTACTGCACCTATGGTCTCTGGAATATGGACTAAATATCCCGTGGTCATTTCCTCATCTTTTACTGGAGCATCTGTACCAGCAAAGTCTACTAACTTTCTCTTGATCTGTTCTATCCCCCCTCCACTACCTATCCCCTGATAGTTTATCACTACTGAAGGGTTCTTCTCATTGTATTCAAATGCCCACTTTTTTATCAACGGCTCAGGGAAGGTAGCTCCTGCACCATTCAAAACGATTATATTTTGTGAGGTTAAAAAATAAGATGCCCCTACTGCAACTACCGCAATCATATAAATAATTATCATCACTGTAATCTTACTAATTCCACTTTTGGCTTGCATAGCCCCTATCTCGGCATGAATGATGATTGGATATATAATTTGCTATATAGACACTAGCAAGAGAGCATAAAATTCCTTAATATCATAAATTCTCCAAGAGTTCCTTTACTTTAATTTCTATCTTATCTCTTATCTCCCTTACTTTTTCTATCGGCTTTCCTTTAGGACCTTCTATCTCCCAATCTATAGCCTTCTTCAACAAAGGGGCTGGGCACATTTCTTCTAAATCACATCCCATAGTTACAATAATGTCTGCTTGCTCAGCTATCTTTACATCAAAAGGCTTGGGCTTCTGCTTCGAAATGTCTATTCCCTTTTCAGCCATGACTTTAACAACGACTGGATTGATCTTCTCGGCTATCTTTGTTCCAGCGCTATAGGCTTCTACTTTTCCCTTTCCATAATGCTTTGCAAACCCCTCAGCCATCTGACTTCTGGCTGAATTCTCAACACAGACAAAAAGAATCTTCTTCATTCTCTTATCTATGCTTTATATGGAATATGGGGATATTAATTTGTTTGATTACTCTAAAATAGTTTCTTCATTGGTAAAGGCTGGGGTGCAAATGCACCAAATCAGTAAATCCTGATTTCCTATATTCTCTATAAAATGCCAAGATTTTGGAGGTATCAGTATATTGTCTCCTTCTCTTACATCTTTAATTTCATCGTTGATATGCATTATCCCTTCTCCTTTTATTACCATATATATCTCAGTAAAATTGTGATAATGATTAGCAGTCTTTAATCCTGGCTTTATCTTGGCTAAAGCGAGACTCACTTCTTTCGTGTTGGTAGTAGGTATACCAATGACTTCTACTATCTCTGAATTATCAACAGCCTTGAAAGGTTCATAATCGCTAACCCTTTTTATCATCATTTCCAATTCCATTAATTTTTTCATCTAAATAGATTTTTATATCATGAATATCGACAGAGATTTTTAACCTATGGTTTGATGAAAAATTAATATGAGTAATCGAGGTATAATTTCTAATGGCATCAAGAAGCATTAATCTGTCTTTGATAGTTTTCTTAGGCTTATCATTAGGTCTTATCCTTGCTCAAATCGGTCTATTTTTTAAACCATTTCTGGCTTACTTCTTAACGCTGTTGATGTTCTTTACCTGCTTAAAGATAGATTTGGCTGATTTCAGAAGGATTAACATAAGAACAATTTTTGTTGCTCTATTTTTGGTTTTTGTATTCATGCCTCTGCTATCACTAATAGGAATCTTATTTTCACCCTTGATTTTCACGGGAATTTTATTAGCGTTTAGTTGCCCTACAGCGGTTGCAACAGCCTTTTTTTCAGATGCGCTTAAAGGGAACCCGTCTCTGGCAATAGTTCTAACGACAATAACAAGTTTAATTTCGATAGTGACTTTGCCTATTACAATGCTGATTGGTGTTGGAATGTTAATAAAGTTCGATGCCATATCTATGATACTTAGCTTGATTCAAATAGTTCTTGTACCTTTATCGGCTGCAATTTTAATTAGAAGATATTTTAGGAAAATATCTGATGATGCATTAAAATATGGAAATTTTGTTTCTAACATGGCATTAATACTTATACTTTGGGGAGGAGTAGCCAGCGGTGTCAGTTACATACAAAGCAATATCTATGATTTTTTGGGAATTAATCTCGTCATAACTTTTCTGTTGACCATTGTCATTTTGGTTTCCTACAATATGGGAAGGATTTTTGGTAGAAAGGATGCCATAACATTAACCATAGCAACCTTACTGAAGAATTCTGTGCTGGCGTTAGTTATTGGCATTATTACCTTTGGTTCTGGAGTACTACCAGCATTGGTTGCCCATCTCATTGATCAAAATATATTGCTTATACCATTAGGATTATTTTTAAAGGGTAAGTAGTCTTGACCCATAGTCAATATGATCAAATCTTCTTTTCAAAGGTCTAAAGTGGACCGGGTGGGATTCGAACCCACGACCTCCTCTATGCCAAAGAGGCATCACTACCAGGCTAGACGACCGGCCCAATCAATCCTCTATGCCTTCTCTTCACTCATTAAAAATTTTCCCACCTTTATATCTTATTTGCTGAATTATGTTAGAACTATTACACCGCTCTCTGTTGGTATTAAAGTATGCTCGAACTGGGCTACAACCTTTTTCGATGCCTCTACAAGAACAGGATATGCATGTAAAATCTTAACTTGAACAAGTTTGTCTAACAACATTTTAATCTCTTTTTTATCAAAAATATCTATCAGCCATCTTGCAGTGAAGGGCAAGGTCTTAAAGCGATTCCATATCTGATCTACCAGAAAGTCTAGGTTCTTATCCCCTGTCCTCTTTCTTCCAATTAATGCGTAGATATTTCTTCTTGCATCATCTACAACTACACCTGATCCATCCAGAGTTGTCAAAAAGGGCTCTATGGCATAAACTTCGTTCGCTTTTAATGGAGGAGTGTTGGCTACCCAAACATTTGGTATGGATACTCCTCCATGAATTTTGTATTGTTGCAAGAGATGACCGCTAAGGTTTGATATGACTTTAAAGCCTCTTTTGCTTGCCCCATTCTCAATTACCTTCCCTATCTCTCCTACTCTAACTCCTTCTCTTACCATACTAATGGCTTCATACAATACATCCTTAGCCGCTTTTACCATTAAATCATAGTCAGGGTTGAAGGATAGTGTAAAGGCGGTATCTATTATGTATCCATTTATATGAACTCCTAGGTCTATCTTTACAACATCTCCATTTCTTATTGTGCTCTCATCATCTATTTCAGCAGTGTAGTGGGCAGAGACGCTGTTTATTCCAACGTTGCAAGGGAAGGCAGGTTCTCCTCCTAAGTTTTTTATCATACCCTCAACCTCGTTGCATATGTCAAGGACTTTGTCCCCTATGGATGTTTTCTTAGCTATCTCTTCACAGACCTTTGATGCTATCTTCCCAGCCTTGAAGTATTCTTGAGGAACGCTCAAATTCATCACCTAAAATTAATTATGTTTATTAGATTCTTTCTTAAATTTGTTTATAATGTAAGATGAGCTTTAGGTATAAAAAAGTAGCAGTAGGTGGAACCTTCGATCATGTTCATGCTGGCCATAAAGCATTGCTAAGGATGGCTTTTGAATCTGGAGAATCCATTGTCATAGGAGTGACATCAGATAATCTTGTGAAGAAACTAGGAAAGATTACCGAAAGAAGATTCGATAAAAGAGTTGAGAGGCTGAAGAGTTTCTTGAATTCTATCTTCCCCAGTAGAAGATATGAAATACACAAACTTGATGATTACTTTGGTCCAGTTATTACTGATGGAGATATTGAAGCAATAGTAGTTAGCGACGAGAGTTTTATTAGAGCAAGAGAGGCTAATGAATTAAGAAAGGCAAAAGGCTTCAAGCCTTTAAAGATAATGATAGTAGATACTGTTAAAGCCGATGATGGTTTGCCAATATCATCTACTAGAATTAGAAATAAGGAGATAGATGAGGAAGGGCACAGAATCAAACACTAATGGATACTTATTACAAAATTTGTGACAAATTACGTATACACAAGTGAATATACCGTATAAGTATTTATAATTCCAAAAAAAGGAGAGCTGATGTGCAATCAAAAAGTAAGAAGACAGTATCCTTAGTAGTGGTTAGCATATTCGTCTTCTCAATGTTCTTTGCTTCAGTGCCATTAGCACTAGCTCAACCATCCTTAGACTTAAACCCAACTAACGGTCCTTCAGGAACGGTTGTAACCATTGAGGGAAACGGCTTTACTTCTGGCACATACAGGGTATACTTCGATAGAGATGGCGATGAGAGACTTGATTGGAACGAGCCATATAGAACAGTGAGTGTAAATGAAACAGGAAAGTTTACGACAACTCTTACTATACCTTCAGTAGCATCAGGATTATACTATATAAGAGCCGATTCTCCTCCATATAACCCTCCTGCAAAAGCCTCAGCACTATTCACTGTCACTGTCATTATCATGAACTTACCACCTGCAGCGATTGACTTCACATCAGTACTGGATGCTATAGCAGACATAGAAGGGAAGTTATGGTCAAATCTTGATAGCTTAAAGAACGAGATAAAAGCCATAGAGGCTAAGCTAGACGACGCAAAGACTGGTCTTCCAGGCATTCAAGCAAACTTTACAACGGTCTTTAGCTTGATAGGCACTCCTGTAACTACTATAGCTGGTGATATAGCAGCTATAGAAGATAAGCTAGATGCTCTTCCAATATGGGGAGACCTAGTCACGAAGGACCTTTCAGACATAACAGGCTACATCGACACTGCTAAGGACGAGATCATATCTACAATGCCTGTGCTTGACCTATCGCCCGTCCTAGAAGCCATATCATCATCTGAAGGAGTCATAACATCAGCCATATCGGGCATACAAGCTAATGTAGATGCCATAGAGGCTAAGCTAGATGATACTACTTATGGACTATCAGCAATTATGACTAAGCTAGGAACAATTCAGATAGATATCTCAGGTGCTAAGATAGATATCATAGCTGAGATAGATGCCAATGAGCTAAAGATCGATGCTGTTAAAGGTGTAGTAGATTCCATCAAGACTGGAGTGATGGCCATTGAAGGTAAGCTAGATGTTATAGGACCTAAGATTGACGCAATTAAGACAGCAGTTGAAACAACAATCCCAGCTACATTAGCAGACATAAAGGCTAAGACTGATACTATAGATTGGGCTGATGTAACTTCTATCAAAGGCTATGTAGATGAGGTAGAATCCCTACTTAAAGACGGGAATTACGGCTTATCAGCTATCAAGACTAAGGTTGGAGATATTTACACTTGGCTGACTACTGATGCTAATATCGTGGATGACTCTGAGCTTGCTGCTACTGAATCAGCTATAACTACAGCCATATCAAACCATGACTCTGATATCAAAGCCTTGATAGGAGACTTAGATGGCTCTATTCGTGGATGGACGACACTCGTAGGAGCTTTAGACGATATAAAAGGTAAGATCGAAGGCATAGACTTGAGTGGTCTACTCACAAAGACTTACTTTGACTCTATCTTCACGACTGCTAGATTGGCTAATATAGACCTTATCACTACGATTAACTCTAAGCTAGACGGTTGGTTCGGTACGGGAGGAAAATACGAAAAGACAGCACAGATAGATGGTGGGGTTGCTACGCTAGCTCTGACTACTACAGAAACTACCATAATAGAAAAGGATGTTGGCAAAATCTCGCAGTTTACTGTGACCTTTTCTGTTCCAGCTGCTGGCTCGGGAAAAACTACTACCATAAATATCTATGTTCATGATGGTACTAATTATCAACTTATCAAAACATATACAAGCGGCGGAAATAAAGCGCAGTTAGATACTATTACTGTGGCAGGCTATAAACTCAAAGTAACAGGCTTTCTGAACGGAGGATCAGCTACCGCTGTGGTTACATATACGTATTTGACGTATCCATAAGTTACGCTAAGTGTGGCTTTGAAAATTTAAATTTGAGGGTTTAGGAATATTACATATAGCAGCAAGCGTTTACCAGTAAAGGCTTATTAGTAAAAATTGAATACTTCTTTTTTGATGGTTTATGGAAGTTGAGGCAAGAGTCTTAGAGCTTGAGAGAAGAGTCAGCATCCTATCAAGAGCCCTCTATCTAATCTTATTTGAGGAAGGAGAGACTCTTCCTAGAAATGAGATTGATGATCTGAAGAAGAGACTAAATGATTATAGAGCAAGAAGAGAAGAATTCATGTCTCTTAACGAGATGCTTAATAATGTTCAAAGTAATACTTCACAGAAAAGCCATAAACGAAATTAGATCGTTGCAAGATAAGGATAGGGAAAGGGTATTAGGAGCTATTAAGAACATGGAATTAAATCCCTTCTCTGGCGATGTTAAACCTATAAGGACATTGAGGGGTGTCTTCCGAAAAAGAGTTGGCAATTATAGAATAGCGTTTGTAATTAATTTTGAAGCCAGCGAGGTAGTTGTACTTAAGATTGGTAAGCGTGAGAAATTTTATGAGGAACTGTAAATATACTGAACGAGTTTGTTCTCACCCTTTAAATATAAATAGCCAAAAGATTACGTCTTATAAACAAAAATGGAATAAGGAGATAGATGAGGAAGGGCATAAAATTAAACAGAAGACTTGAATTGAAATCATAAAAAATAAGGGGAGTTACCTTTTAGAAGATGGGTTGACCTAATCCTTTCGGTGCTGTAGTGCAGAGGTCGAAAGTTGCCACCAACTCTCCTGTGGCTGTATCATAGACACTTATCACATCTTGGAAAACCACATACTTGGGAACAGCATTATCGTAGGTTCCCCAGCCAGCATCGTAAGCACCGCCAGCCTGATATTCAGCCCATGCTTCAGCATTATCACTTACCTTTTGAACCTTTAGGAACTCCGTTATATAATATGCAGCTTCAGGAGCTACATCCTTATCTGTCCATTCTACTCTCGTATTGAACCCATACCAAGTTTCTTCATCGTAATCGTCACTATACCAATACCAATGGTTTGTAACCCATGCACCAACAGGCTCATCTGCTTCAGGTATCCAGTCTTTCGACCACTTCATTACAATCCAAGCATTCCATGTAGCACCTGACCAGTGTTCACCTGGCGGATTTCCATGGTATGCCTTCCATTCACCCCATTGACCATACCAGCCGTTGAATAGATGTGCACCATAATTGTATCCCCACTCGTTAAAACCGCCTTTAGCCATTACTGGTGTGACAAATGCAGCCATTGACATTAGGAACATTGTAACAGCAAATGCTGATAGTATCTTCTTACTCATTATTTCTTGCATTCTTCTTCCCATTAAGAAAATCATATAATAATTATTTAATAATGATGTAAATACTGATAACAAATGCGCAATAATTTACATAAATTGAATCACGCATCGACAAGTTACAAACAAAGGAATCAAAACATCAATATACTTTTACTTCGTAGATGCTTCTCTTTAGAAAATTATTAAAAGGGAGACAATTCTCAGTAATAATGCTCAATCTGGAATGATAAATATGGCAAACGAGAAAGAGTTCATAGTTACTCCTTGGGAAGTTAGGGGAGAAGTCGATTATGATAAATTAATAAGAGAGTTTGGCACTATGCCAATAAATGATGAT
>JARVKD010000036.1 GCA_029775875.1 Nitrososphaeria archaeon | reverse complement strand
TTCTCTAGATAGTGCATGAATAAGCTTAAATCCATCCCTTGATACTTGAATGATGTAGACCTAGTGATTGGAGCGCTTAGTACGTTGGAAAAAATCAAATTGACTTCTGAAGAATTGGGCTTAATATCGCTCTTTCAAAGCATAAGTGGTGCGACTGCTAAAGATTGTATCATAGACAATAAAATGAACAGAGTCATCTTTGTCGTGAACAAGGGAGAAATGGGCTTAGCAATAGGCAAAAAAGGACAATCGATAAGAACCTTGGAAAAACTCATAGGAAAACCCGTTGAACTTGTAGAGTACTCTGATGATCCAAAGGAGTTCATTGAGAAGGCCATCAACATTAAATATATTTATGATGTTAGACTCACAGAGAAGTTAGACGGTACTAAGATAGGCGTTATAGTTGTAGATCAAAGGCATAAAGGGGCAGCGGTTGGAAGAGAGGGAAGGAATGCCGAAAAGGTAAGATTGCTTGTCAAGAGATACTTTCAGATAGATAAGATACACATAGTTACACAGTAGATTTTTAGATAACACCAAGAAAGACTCATACTATAGGCAAACTCTTGAACAAACAAATTCTGTATACAAAGAGGGGCATAAATTTCTAGTATGGTGCTAAGCTCCAAAAGTGCATATGTGAAGAAAAGATACTCTTTGCGCTAAGATCTTATCTTAGTATTCACGATGGAAGCCGACTACAAAATTTTAGTTTTTTATAAACTATTCTATACCTACTTTCTTATCGCTTACCGTTCTTGATTATCTTTCAGGTGATAAAATGTCAAAATTTGCGGATAAATGGCAAAAACCACCTACCCCAACAGTTGGCGAGAGAGTCAAGGAAGCTGTTAGACCTCCAGGTCCTCTAAAGCATAGGTTAGAAACAGCAGTAAGACAGATTCAAGTTCAGATTACTAGGCTCGACAGCACTGCTAACAGATTAAGAGAGAAAGATAGCGGAATATTCAACAAAGTAGTTACAGCCATTCAAAAGCATGATATGAGCCATGCGTCAGTGTATGCCAACGAACTCGCTGAGATAAGAAAGATAAGCAAGATGGTCACTCAAGCCAAGGTAGCCCTTGAGCAGATAGTTTTGCGTTTGAACACTGTCCAAGAGCTTGGTGATATAGTCGTTACTCTTACTCCAGCAATGGCTGTGATAAGGAATGTAAGGACAGGGCTTGGGACTGTATTGCCAGAAGCTGAGCATGAAATGGGAGAGATCAATGGTCTACTAAGCAGTATCCTTGTAGATGCAGGCATGTTAGGAGGGTACACGATAAGCTTCGAGGCAGCTAGTGAAGACGCTGAGAAAATCCTTTCAGAAGCCTCAGCAGTAGCAGAGCAGAGAATGAAAGAGAAGTTACCAGAGTTACCATTAGAGACTAAGATTCCTACCACTGAAAGTGTAAGCTGAAAAGATCGAAAATGACATCCGTGGCTCTCGTAGGGCTCAAAGAGATATCTATATTCATAAAAACAGCCAGAGAGCTATGGTTGTCTTCATTTTTTCTTTCAAAGACTTACCATCGATTTTATGCGCACCCAGTTAGGGTTTTTAATGCAAAATGTATGAGGCGATCTTTTGATTTTTTTTAAATCCTTATTGAACAACGAGAATGACAGTATGAAGGATAAGTTATCTCTTGCCATCAGAGAGATAGAGATCAATAGGATGAACCTTTTAAGCCTAAAGGATAGATTAGAAGCTCGATGCAAAGATTTTTTGGAGATGGTTAAAGAAGATGCAAGCGCCTATGAGATAGAGTATTCAGAGCTGAAGAAAGCTGTTCAAATAGTCAGTGCGAGTGAATTGGCGCTTAATCAACTCGCATTAAGGCTGGAGACTTTGAAGGATTTGGGTGATGCTGTATATCATTTGAGTTCCGCACTAAAGGCTATGAAGAAGATAGATAGGTCTGTATCAGAACTATTGCCTAGCGTCGAAGGAGTCTTCGATGAATTCAACTCTACTTTCAATGAGACTATCGTCAAATTAAAAATAACGCCATCTTCATCATATCTTGACCTGAATAAGGGGGAAGGAGAAGATTTAGTTGAAGAAGCCATAAAATATGTTGAAAAGAAGACACAGAAAGAGATTTTAACTTCAAAAGAAGAGTTGGTTAAGACTAAAAGAGTGGCTTTGTTGGCAACTGGAGAAAGCATGGATGAGACAGAACCTGTTTTATCATTAAACAGTTCTGATCTTGATGGAATCATACTCAACTATGTTAACAAACATAGAGACAACTTGAATCTGATAGAAGCATCGACTTTGCTAGATATTCCATTGGATGAAGTTAAGCACTCTATTTTGAGGCTTTTACATGAAGGAAAGATTAGCTTCGAGAAAAAGTTGAATAAGTGATAAAAATTGAGTTTGGTTGCTGCTAAAGAATTAGAGGAAGCAGCTGGGAAATACGCTTCAGAAGCCATACGCCTAGATTCTCAAGGCGCCCATGGCATGGCGATAGTCATGTATCAAAGGGCTATAACGGCTTTGATAAAATTGGCTCAGCTTTATCCTGAATACAAGTTGAACAAGCTTTACCTGGAAAGGGCTACAACTTATCAAGAAAGAATAAAAGCTCTTCAGTCAGCCCATGGTCTTATTCAAGATGATTCTCAATTAGAAGATTCGAAAAAACATGATGATGTTGGCACAAGCTCTGGCAAATCTCTTAAGATGGTAGAGTCTTTGAAGGCATCTTACGATGAATTGGTGTTAAAAGAGAAGCCCAACGTAAAGTGGGAGGAAGTGATAGGCTTAGACGATGCAAAAAGAGCTTTAAAAGAATCTATAATATTCCCAGTTCAAAGACCAGACCTTTTTCCATTGGGTTGGCCCAGAGGGATACTGCTCTATGGTCCTCCTGGTTGTGGCAAGACGATGCTGGCAGCAGCTGCGGCCTCAGAAATAGAAAGTGATTTCATAACCGTTGATGCAGCCACTATTATGTCAAAGTGGTTAGGAGAGGCAGAAAAGAACGTAGCGAGACTCTTTGACTCGGCTAGGAAGATGCTAGAAAGAAATAGATCTGTTATAATATTCATAGATGAATTAGATTCTATGCTTGGATCAAGGTCTCAAGAGGTTGGAGGAGAAATTCGCGTGAGGAATCAGTTTCTTAAGGAAATGGACGGTATTATAGACAAAGGTAAGAACATGCACTTATATGTCATAGGGGCTACTAACAAGCCTTGGTCTCTAGACTGGCCCTTCCTAAGGCGCTATCAGAAAAGAATCTATGTGCCATTACCATCTCTTAGGTCAAGGATAGAGATGTTCAAGCTTTACACCTCTCCTCTTAGACTTGATCCAAGCGTCAATTTATTAGAGCTTGCGAGAATGACAGAAGGTTATTCTGGCAGCGACATTAAGGACATATGCCAAGCTGTTCAGATAAGGGTTGTCTCAGAGCTCTTTGATTTAGGTAAAGCTCTGGATAAGTCCTTACAACCAAGAGAGATAACTCAGAACGATTTCAAGGAAGTTCTTAAGACAAGAAGGCCAAGTGTGAGCCAAGATATGGTCAAGGCTTATATTACTTGGAGTGAGAATTTCAAAGCATTATAGGACAGATTCAATCTTCTGAATATTTTGAAAGTCTCTAAGGTATTAGCCTGAATCTATCTCTTGGATAAAGCACTACATCCCTTATGTTCTTCATTCCTGTTAGAAACATGACCAATCTATCTAAGCCTAGGCCCCAGCCAGCATGCACAGGCATCCCCCACGTGAAGACTTTTAAATGTTCTGAGAAGTCTTTTGGATCAAGGCCATCATCCAATAATCGCTTCTCCAACTTCTCTCTATCTGAAACTCTGGTACCTCCGGATGCAAGCTCAAGATAACCATGCATTAGATCGAAGGATTCAGAAATTTCTTCGTTATCTTTCTTGGTCTCTATATAAAAGGGCTTAAGGCTGGTGGGCCAGTCTATGATAAAGTAAAAATCTCTATGCCTTTTACTAAGCCTTTTCAAAGCTCTAGTGTCAAGATCGTCTCCAAATTTTATCTTTAGACCCGATGCCTTTAGCTCCTCTACAGCTTGAGAGTAAGTCATTCTATCGAAAGGAGTTTTAGGGACCTTCAAATCTCTATCAAGTATTCTTAACTCATTTTCACAGTCCTTCAGAACGTCTTTAATGATCTTCACAACCGTTTCTTCCAATATATTCATTACATCCTCTTTATAGGAAAAGGCTGCTTCAATATCAACACTTACAAACTCGTTAAGATGCCTTCTTGTATGAGATTTTTCAGCCCTAAAGTATGTTGATATCTCAAAGACCCTATCTAAAGACAGAGTTAGTTGCTCTTTATACAACTGTGGAGACTGGGCAAGAAAAGCCTTCTTTCCAAAATAATCTAGAGAGAAAAGGTTTGCTCCTCCCTCAGCTGCCTGCCCTATGATCTTTGGCGTATTTACTTCGATGAATTTGTTATCCAGCATGGTCTTTCTAATCGATTGTAAAGCAGTATGCCTTATTTTGAAGATGGCTGATGTGTAAGGATTTCGAAGCTCTAAAGCTCTAGAATCGAGTCTCAGATCTAAAGAAGAACTAACCCTTCCTGTAGGGTCTATAGGCAAAGGATGCTGGGCTTTAGAAAGGACTTGAATATCATCAGCTTGAATCTCCACTTTTGCGCCTTTAGCCTTGCTCTCTTTTACAGTGCCATGAATCACAACAGCGCTCTGCCTTGCTACCAGCTTTGCAGTTGAGAATGTATCTTGAGGGGTATTGCCTTTGATGAATACGACCTGGATGATTCCACTAACATCTCTCACAGTTAAGAAGATTAAAGAACCAAGAGGTCTCACATCCTCAACCCAGCCTGCTACTCTTACTTTCTTCCCTATGAAGTTCTCATTTAGTTCAGATGTAAAGACTCTTTTCTTTATGTTTTCATCATCGACCAAAGGACTCTAAACCCCCCTTCAGCCATTACATGGCACGGCTTAACTTCCACTAAACTGCTATATGAGGGTGTCTATAGCTGTTGAGCAAGGTTATGGCTAGCAATTAGACTTAAAGCTGTCGAACAAATACTTAGGCTAATGAGAAAAGGTACAGATTCATCTTTTATGTTCATTTGATCAAGGGAGAAAGGTCAACTTCTCCAGGAGACTTTATCGCTATGGCAGACATAGGAAAGGGTTTGCCACAAATTCTACCAAGGTCTACGGAAGTCCCTTTAAACTCTATGAACGGTATCGATAAAGATTTGCATGTTTTTACAACTTCTGAAACCCAGTCTTTAGGTAAGGATGATGAATAGATTATGATCTTCGACCCTTTAATGGACTTTGATACTTCTTTAGCGCCTATTATGAATTTTCCTGTTTTCATGACCGTTCTCAAAATCTTCTCAAAATCTTTTTCACTGATCACTTTTCTCACTTCTCATGAAAAGATCGACCATGCCAGTTCCTACTGGTATAGGTAGCCCAACTATCACGTTCTCTGTCACACCTTTTAGCTCTTCGACTTCTCCCTTCACAGATGCCTCGACTAGAGTGGGAACCGTTATCTCAAAAGCGGCTCTAGCCAGTATGCTAGGCTTTTTTCCAGCTATTCCATGTCTTCCTATCTGTTGGAAGAAGCCCTTAGAAGTCATAAGGTCCGCTATGAGTAGCACATGCCTCATATCTACCTCAAGACCTTGTTCCTCTAACGTGTTCATGATCTCCTTCACAAGGGCTGTTCTAGTAGCCTCTATTCCTAGAGTGGTCTCTATTTCATAAATTGAGTTGGTGGTTGTGCGTTTAGGATCTACGCCATCTATTCTTAAGACCTTCGCCAAGTTAGACCCCGCAGTTTGTATCATCCACTCTTCACCTTTCTTAACCAGTGCAACATGTTCTATTCCTGGCAATCCTTTTACGCGCATATTCATTACCTTGTTTTTTAAAGCAGATAAAGCTGAAAAATCTGCTCCTTCTACTGTAATGGAGATAACACCTCTTTCTTCATCCACTTCTACTTTGCGCTTTCCTACTTGCACTACTTTTCTTATGAGCTCAGGACTACAGTCTCTCTCTTGAAGTGCCTCTTTGTTCAGGAACAACTTTATGGTATTATATTCTATCTCCCATGGTTGGCTGCGGTCCAGCAAATCAGCAACCTTAGTGAATAAAATTTCTTTTGCTACTTTGAGGGCGCTCTCCTTGCTAGATTTGTGCTCATCGTCAAGATAAATGTCCATAGAAGGTGTTGAGGGTTGCTTTCTTGCATCTATAAGCTCTATAAGCCTAGGCAAACCTAAAGTTACATCCCTTTCTCTTACACCTGCAAAGTGGAAGGTCCTTAGCGTCATTTGTGTACCCGGCTCGCCTAAAGACTGGGCGGATACTATCCCACAAGCCTCCCCTGGCTCGATTGTAGCTTTTTTCAATAACTCTACAACCTTTTTGCAGACGTTCTTGATGCCTGAGACATTTAAAGGAATCTTGAGTAAAGAATTCTTTAAGTCATGAACAAGTTTAGGATTAAGTTGCTTTGCATATTGATTTAAAATTTTTCTTATCTGCTCTTCTTCTGGTTCTTTGCTCTTGTTGATCAACGCTTCAATTTCAACCAGATGCTCTACATTTACTGCTTTTCCATGGTCGCTCTTGGCTGGATCAACACCATCCTCACCATACAAGAATTGTATTATGTTGCCATACGAATCTCTCACAGTTAGATCATATTCTACTTTCAGATTTTCAAGGGCGTTTATGAGCCGCCTTTGCATATAGCCACTTTGTTGAGTTCTAACGGCCGTATCGACCAATCCTTCACGTCCTCCCATGGCATGAAAGAAGAACTCTGCTGGATTCAATCCGTTTCTGTAGTTAGATTTAACGAACCCCTTTGCATCTGGTGTGAGATCCTTAGGTTGAAAGTGAGAAAGAGCGCGGTTTCGATAGCCTTTTTCGATCCTCTTGCCTCTTACTGATTGTTGCCCTAAAGCGGCTGTCATCTGTCCTATGTTTAGACTTGAGCCTCTTGCACCAATCCTTGCCATGATCACTCCACTGTTATCAAGGGGAAAAGCCTTATCTGCGATTCGTCCAGCGCGATCTCTTGCTCTTGCCAATTCATTCACAATGTGATACTCAAGGTTTTCTTCAGGGGAGAGTCCACGAACTACTGGAAGAGTTCCTTGTTCATATTGGTTGATAAGTTCTTTGATCTTTTCATAGGATTTTTCTATCTCTTCACTTATAGTCTTTCTGGCTTCTTCTTTGAGTATAAGCTCATCATAACCATAAGAGAAACCGCGTCTTGCGATGAAAGCCTTAAGGACTGAAAGGATCGAATTTAGAAAGCTACGGGCTACTTCCACACCATAGTCCTTTGCTATCCTGTGAAGAACGCTATCGGATTCCTCAGCCCCAATGGCTGCTCTATCTATCACTCCACTGGTCAAAACGCCATTTCTGATGACTATGTCTTTAACGCCTTCGCCCCTCTTCAGACTTTTAGCCCACTTTGAACTCATAATATAGTTAAAATCTTTTGGCAAGAACAGGGAGAATAATTGCCTGCCTGTAAAAAGCTCAACTGGTTTCTTGATCTCAGGTTTAGGAAGAGGCCCCCCATATCCGCCTGTGAGGGCTAGATCAGCAAACTCTTCTTTTGTCAAGAGAGTCTCTTCTTTTGTCAGCAGGTAAGCCGCTGTAATGAAATCTCTTATGGCGCCTATGATGGGTCCACCATACCTTGGCGATAATATCTGTTGCTGGACTCTCATCAAAGTTAAGGCCTCTGATCTTGCCTCCTCACTTTGGGGTACGTGAAGATTCATTTCATCTCCATCGAAGTCAGCGTTGTAAGGCGGGCATACAGCTGGATGTAGCCTAAAGGTTCTATACGGTAATACTTTCACATAATGAGCCATTATGGACATTCTATGCAAAGATGGTTGCCTATTGAAGATTACAATATCCCCATCTATTAAATGCCTCTCAACTACGAAGCCTGGAGCAAGAGTATTTGCTAAAGCAGCTCTATCGCTAACATAATCGAGCCTTATCTTTACACCATCAGGCCTAATAATGTAATTTGCCCCTGGGTGCTGGAAAGGACCATTCATGACCAAATTCTTTAAGAAATCAATATTCCAAGGTGAAACTTTTTCTGCTATGGTAAGTTTCTTTGCTACTTCTAACGGTACTCCGACTTCAGAAATGTCTAAGCTTGGATCTGGAGATATGACAGTTCTGCTGGAGAAGTCGACACGTTTGCCTGATAAGCTTCCCCTAAAACGTCCCTCTTTTCCCTTAAGGCGTTGACTTATAGTCTTCAAAGGTCGTCCTGATCTATGATGAGCCTGAGGTATTCCAGAAACTTCGTTATCAAAATAAGTAGTCACATGGTATTGTAACAAGTCCACCAAGTCTTGGACGATTAAAGGTGGAGTACCTGCCTCTTTGCTCTCTCTAACCCTTTGGTTTACTCTCAGTATATCGACTAGTTTATGGGTCAGATCGTCTTCTGACCTTATTCCTGACTCAAGTGTAATAGAAGGTCGAACGCTGACTGGAGGAACTGGCAAGACTTGCAAGATTAGCCATTCAGGTCTTGAGGATTTAGGATCGTAACCTAAAAGCTCAAGATCATCATTAGGAATTCTCTCAAGCCTTTCCCTTATAGCTATGGGTAACAGCCTTATCACTCCGCCCTCTTCTGTAATCTCATGGAAAATACTCGGTTTTGTCAATTCTATCTCATACTGTTGCTTGCCACAATGAGGACAGATTTTGATCTTCTTAGCCTTGGCTATTATCTCCTTTATGTTTTCTTCTTCAAATCTTGGCGTAAGGACGCTTTTATCAGCAAGTTTTTTCCTGTAGTTTTCGATTTCAACTTCAGGAATTAGAAGCCTGCCACAGGCTCTGCAGGTCGAAAGAAGAAGTTTATGAATAACGTCAATAAAAGCTATGTGCAAAACAGGCTCTGCCAGCTCTATATGACCGAAATGCCCTGGGCATCTTGCAGTAGTGTTTCCACATGTAGCACACTTCTGTCCTGGCTCTAAAGTTCCAAGCCTGTTATCCATAAGCCCTCCTTGGACTGGCATTCCATCTTCATCATAGGTTTCAGGGGCTGTTATTTCAGCGACAGAATATCTTCTAATCTCGCTAGGAGGGAAGACAGCGAATTTTATAGATCGTATGGTCTTAATAGATTCTTCGAGAGACATAATTCAACCCCCTCACATTTTATCTTTTATCATCAACCTAGGAGCAATGTTCAAGCTCATTATCTCTTGTAATAACAATTTGAATGCATATGCTACAACCACTGCCGATATTTCTGCTGAATCGCCACAGATCCTACACACATACTTTCTCTGCCTTGCATCGTAGTATGCCATCAACCCACATCTCTCACAAACGTGAACCTCAGTTCTGTCAGCTTCGTCTAATAATCTATCTTTTAGCATCATAGATGCTCCATAAGCTATCAAGCAATCTCTTTCCATTTCACCAAACCTCAATCCACCACCCCTCGCCCTTCCTTCAGTAGGTTGTTTCGTAAGCATCTGAACTTGCCCTCTAGCTCTAGCGTGAATCTTATCAGCCACCATATGGTGGAGTTTTTGATAATACACTACACCTATGAATACGTCTGTATCATACTTCTTACCAGTCCTTCCATCATACATCGTCTCTCTTCCCAAGGGGTGAAAGCCCTTTTCTTCCAACACTTTCCCCAAATCTTCTACCTTCTCTCCAGAAAATGCTGTGGCATCAGTAGGAGTACCTCTTACAGCTGCGGCCTTTCCCGCTATAGATTCTATGAACTGACCAACTGTCATTCTTGATGGGAAGGCGTGAGGATTTATTATAATATCTGGAACGATGCCACTCTCTGTATAGGGCATATCCTCTTGATTTACTAAAAGACCTACCACACCTTTTTGCCCATGCCTAGAGGCAAATTTGTCCCCTATTTCAGGAATTCTCATGTCCCTGACTCTTACTTTGAACATCTTGCCACCATCTGCGCTTTCAGTAAGGAACACATCATCAACAACTCCTAACTCTGAAGGCCTTATTGCCACAGAAGTATCCCTCCTATACGGACCCTTGATCTCAAACCCTCTGTACTCTTCCATGAATCTAGGCGGGCTCGTCCTACCTATTATTACATCCCCGCCATACACGTTAGCTTCCTTCATAACTACGCCGTCAGGCTCCAAAAGACGGTAGTATTTTTCGCCGCGATATCCTCTTATGTTGTCTTCTGGCGAAGGCACTTTAAATTCATCCTTCATGCCACCCAAATACTGCTTAGCTTCTACCTCATAAAGTCTATAGAAGAAAGAGCGGGCAAGTCCCCTATCCACGGAAGACTTGTTCATGACTATTGCGTCCTCTATGTTATATCCTTCAAAGGATAATACTGCTACTATGCAGTTCTGTCCTATTGGTCTATCGTCTAATTTTAACATGGATGATGAGCGCGTTTTAACCAAGGGTCTTTGAGGATAGACTAGCATGTGCCCTCTTACATAAGTTGGAAACAAGAGAGTAGGTATCGAAAATCCCAAAGACTGTTTGGCCATCGCAGCCTCGTAAGTGTTACGTGGTGACTGATTATGCTCAGGATAAGGAATTATGGAGGCTGTGACTCCAAACATGGAAGACGCCGAAGGCTCAAGATGAGTGTGATTTTCTGTCAAAGAGATTAAATCCATAGCCACGAAGCAGTTTTCTTCTTCGTTCGCATCTATCAACTCTATAACTCCCATCTTTAGCACATCCCGCCAAGTCAACTCCCCTTTTGAAATTCTCGATATCATGTCATTGGTCAAGAGTGGCTTTCCATCTTTTACTATAATAAGAGGTCTCATAACTCTCCCAGAACTCGTAGATATGTAAACTCTCTTGGTTCCTCTTGGATCCTTAGGCGTGTAGAGGTATATGCTTACGTTTGGGTTTATCAGTCCTTGTCTACGTAACTTCCTAAAGGCTGTCACGAAATATTCGCCGTTTTCAACGTAACCTATGAAACGACCTTCTATGAAGATTTTACAACCGTTTTCCTTAAGTTCATCGTTAGCCTCTAAGACAGGCTTAACCTTTAGCTCAGACAACTTTTCTACTATTTCAGATTCTGGCACACTGACAGAAATAACAGCTGAGAGAGCAAGGTTTTTTACCAGACCACAATTAGACCCTTCTGGGGTTTCATTAGGGCAGATCCTCCCGAAATGCGTTCCGTGAAGGTCTCTTGCCTCATAATTGGGTTGACTTCTGCTCAAAGGAGATTGTATACGTCTTAAGTGACTCAAGGTTGAGAGGTAGTTGGTCCTGTCAAGAAGCTGTGTGACCCCGACCTTACCTCTGCCCCAGTTGCCCGTCGCTATCGCATTATTCAGTTTATTCGTTATTATTCCAGGCCTAATGGCTGCCCCGACTGCACCTATGCCTCTCCTCTGACCCATCCTCTCAAGTTGATACTTCATATCTCTTATCATGTTTCGAAAAGCTGTTCTAAATAGGTCGGCTATCATTTGACCAGCGAACTTTATGACTTTATTGCCATAGTGGTCCTTGTCGTCTGTTTCTAACCAACCAAGCCTTAGCTCAAGAAGCTTACACGCAGCTTCCCCAAGAAATGCAGCTTTGTTGGCTCTATCTTCAGGCGTTCTACCTAAATGTGGCAGAAGACCCCAATCCAGCAAAGCCTCAGCTCTCTTTATTCTGAATTCTTCGAGCATTCCAGGTGCAATTCTATTGCCTATGTATGTCAAAGCCTTTTCTGGTGTCATCACGTCACTTGCTTTATCGAAAGAAACCTCTAAGAGATCTTGGACTTCTTTTTTTAGTGAGACGCTATCGGCTATCTGTTTGTCGGATTGAATCCCTAGTGCCCTCATTATTATAATGAAAGGAAGATCTACAGGAGAAGTTGGAACCTTGACATAGAGGGCGCCATCATGTTTAAGTGTTAACTCCAGCTTTGCTCTATAACCTACTATTGATGAATAAACCTTAGCTTTATACAAAATGCTTCCCCCACTCTTCTCATAGTCCACTAAAATTTTGTTGGGAGATAGATCTTCAAGTCCCACTATAACTCTCTCAGAGCCATTAATGATAAAGTAACCTCCTGGGTCTTCTGGATCTTCACCTGCCTGAATCAATTCTTCCTTATTCATCTTATGGAGAGGACATAGATCAGACTTGACCATGACTGGGAGATCCCCGATATGGTGGATTTGAGATTCTGTGACAGAATCGCCTTCTACTATACTCATCTCTAGATACATGGGTGAAGCATAAGTAAGGTTACGTAACCTCGCCTCAATGGGTAGGATGTTATTACTGGAACCGTCTATCTCCATAACACTCGGTTGTCTTATAGAGACTCTACCGAACCTTACCTTGTAAGACCCTCCTGCTGCCTCAATTTCTACTTCGCTAACTTCGTTGATTATGCTCTCTATGCCCCTTGAGATGAATTCGTTGTAAGAGTTCAAGTGCTGACGAGCGATACCTTCTCTTTCTAGCACATCTTGAATGATACCCCAAGAATTATATTCACTAGATTCCATGATCATCCCTCCACAACATAGCGATAGTATATTGCCTCCCCTGCAGTTTCGCTCTTCCTTATAATCTTTATCAAGTCTCCTGGTTTTGCTCCTATCTCTTTTATGACAGGATCTGTGTTCAAAATATAAGGAAACTGTTCTGGTTTAGCGTTATATCTCTT
>JARVKD010000035.1 GCA_029775875.1 Nitrososphaeria archaeon | reverse complement strand
GTTCCATCGGTCCTGATCCAACATATCCGCCTAGAAGTAGCTTGTCGGTTGCGTCTCCCTCATAGTACATGTCAGGGAAGCAGAATTCAAACTCGGGGTCGCCGCTATGATAGTCCACTACTCCATATGTTGTAACTCCTCTGAACTGCTTGTCTGCCTTTACTACAATAGTTTCTTCATCTACACTCCATGGATATGTGATCTCAAGCTTTTCTCTTGATAGCAAGAAGTCCCATTCTCCTATTATATAAGGAGACATGAAGGGCTCGTATGTTCTGTCTGCAGTATGGATATCAACGCTAGTCAATGATTTCCACCATAATTCCATAGGTTCTACAGACCAGTCTGATAATGATGGCCAGTAAGCAGCAAAGCCTACATACTTTGGTGTTGCTGCTCCTTCAGAGCCAATTATTTGTGCCAAGTCGAATGTATCTCCATTGACAGTATCTGGTTCTGGACCATGCCTTGAGTAATAGTTGGGGAATATGGTTGTTGTTAGAGTGTATGGATAATCATAGACTGTTGCTAATCCTTCAGTTACATTCTCATCTAGACCATATGGTTGTGGCTTTGGTGTAGTTGGCAATACATAATCGTATGGTGCATTTTGGGCTCCTTCTGTGAAGAAGTGTACATAGCTGGTATAGCCATCTGGCTTACCTAAGTCCCACTCTCCTCTGTTACTGAATTGAACGAATATTGCTTCGAACTGCTTGTTTCTGTGATCATAACGTATAGCGCTCATGTTAGCAGGAGCCCCAACTTCGCTAGCAAAACCATCTTGGTATCCTGGACTAGTTGGATCATCGAACCAACCAAGCTCAGGATCAATCTCATATTCTCCATAGTCTTTTACTGGCTCTGTTGGGAAGAAGAACTCTATTGGGATCTTGCCAATCGCTCCCTTCGTTATAATTAACTTAACATCCTTGAACAGATTCACTTCTTTCTTGTCCTTGTTGAAATCAATAGTGATGATGACTTGGAGTAGAGGAACATCGGTCACTACTTCAGTACTGGTTCCAGTTTGTATCCAGTCAGATATTGTATTAACAATCCTTGCCACGAACCTTCTTGGACCATCATACAATACTTCAATGGGCGCTGTTACTACTGTACCATTCGTCTTTCTTCCACCATTTCCATACTGAGCAGGACTGCTTCCTATGTAGTAGCCACTACATGGCGGATACTCATCACTCTCTGATGCTGGTCCTCCTGGATAATTGTCATCAATTCTTATCCATCCATTACCCCACTGTGATAAATCTGCATGCTGTGCTGTAGCCCATACATTTCTCATCTTTCCTGTTATGCCGCTCTTGTATGTTATATTGATGAACCATCCTTCTAGCCATACATTCTTTGGTATTGTTGTACCTACTGATGGACCTGCTGGAGGTGCAAATGGATCTCTCACACCACCATACTCTAATCCAACGTTATCTATGCTGTTTATCATCTCTCCAAATTTGGAGAAGCCTATCTTCAGGGATGTGGCTTTGTATGGATATAATGAATACTTGTCAGTATCAAGAACTCCACTTACAGTCATGTACCAGTCTGATGCATCTGCTCCTGCTGGAACTCCGAATCCACTTGCCATGAAAGGCGTCGCTGAAACTAGTAGCACTGCGCAAACTAGGATCGAAAGTAAACTCTTTGCACGTTTGTCCATCTTTGATCGCGAGCATTAGTTCGTAATAATATATTTAAGGATTATGATCTAGAAATATTCTAAACTTAATTCATTATTATTACACAAATTATAGAATCAATAGTATTCACAAGTTCTAAAGATTTTTTCGACTTTTGTCGATATTAATTTTGGATTTCATTAAGCCGACTCTAACTAGATCCTATTTTTCTTTTAAAAATTCGAAAAAGCCTTCTCTGCTCAATTCTAATAGCGTGGGAGATAAACTTAAGGAAGAGTACAGAGAATATATTGAAGAGGCAAAGACTTCTTCAAGATTACATAAAAGGCGATTTGGATGCAAAAGACAGATTATGATGAAGTCATGAGAAGAGCATGTGAAGAGATAGCATCATCTATGAGTGAAGATTTTAACGAAAAAGATTTGATGAAGATCATAAACTCTGTATGTGAGAAGTATCAGCTAAAATCTTTACCAAGCAAAAGCACGATCTTATCATTTTTGAAAGATAACGAGAAATTCAGAAAAAAACTAAAAGTAAAGCCTGTAAGGACAGCTTCTGGGATAGCAGTCATTGCAGTCATGAGTAAGCCCTATCCATGCCCTCATGGAACTTGCATATATTGCCCAGGAGGTTATGAATTCTCAACGCCACAGAGCTACACTGGTCAAGAGCCAGCAGCATTAAGAGCGATTCAAAACGATTTCGATGCCTTTAAGCAGGTATCAGCAAGAATTAGTCAATTAAAGGCCATTGGCCATGATGTAGAAAAGGCTGAAATAATAATAATGGGTGGAACATTTCTCGGTTTACCTATAGAATATCAAAGTGCATTCGTGAAAGGTTGCTATGACGCTTTAAACATGAATGATTCTAGAGACCTTGAAGATGCTAAAAGAATGGCCGAGAATTCTAAGATAAGGAATGTTGGTATGACTATAGAGACTAGGCCAGATTTTTGTAAAGAAGAGCATGTCGATTTGATGCTTAGCTATGGAGTGACAAGAGTAGAAATAGGAGTCCAAGCCCTTGACGATAGAATCTACAATTTAGTCAAAAGAGGCCATACTGTAAAAGATGTAGTCGATGCCTTTAGAATTGCTAAAGATTCTTCTCTTAAAATAGTTGCTCACATGATGCCAGGGTTGCCAGGCTCAAACCCTGATAGAGACTTCGATGATTTTAATCGCCTTTTTAACGATCCTGATTTTAAGCCAGACATGCTGAAGATTTACCCAACTTTATTGATCGAATCTTCTGAGCTCTATAAATGGTACTTGGATGGAAGGTATCAGCCTTATGATGACGATACTATGATACGACTCTTAGCAAGAGTAAAAGAGATAGTTCCAAGATGGGTAAGAATAATGAGAATTCAAAGAGACATACCTGCAAGACTAATCATAGCAGGGATAAAAAAGAGCAATTTAAGGGAATTGGTGCAAATAGAATTGTCGAAGATGAGTAAAAAATGCCAGTGCATAAGATGCCGCGAAGTTGGCTTAAAAAAACTGAAGTATGGAATAGATGTAAATCTCGATAATGTAAAATTGTTAAAGCAAATTTATGAAGCATCTAATGGAATTGAAGTATTCATTTCTTATGAAGATGTTGTAAACGATGCAATGATAGGATTTTTAAGGCTAAGGTATCCATCAGAAAAAGCCCATAGAAAAGAGATTGATTCAAAAACTTGCTTGGTTAGAGAGTTGCATGTATATGGCACGATGGTACCTATTGGCAAAATATATGATGATAGCTATCAGCACAAAGGCTTTGGAGCAAAATTGATGAAAGAAGCTGAGAGAATAGCCAAAGAAGAATTTGATGCAAGGAAGATGGTTGTCATGAGTGCGATAGGAACTAAGGAATACTATAAAAGACTTGGATATGAGAAAGAAGGACCATACATGGTAAGGAGTATTTAGTAGACATGTATCGAAAAAGAAAGACTCATATTTCTATTCCTTTTTAACCAAAAAGCCCATGGCAACGTAACGATCCATAATTCTCGTAGCAAATAGCTCAGCCTCCTCCTTTTGCTTATTATGGGAAAGTTCAGGATCATCATGGAACCTCCAGCTCTTCATTGTAGAGAGATGCTCGAAGAAGCCTAGCAATAGAGCGTAAAGCTTCTTAACAGAGCTAGGAAGATTTTCAATGTATAGGATTACCTCTTCATCTATGAAGTTATAGACTAGGAACGACTCAGGGCTCTTTTCAATACTTATGACTATCTTCACGCTCTTGATGTCATAAACTTTTGCAAGAAGATCGCATGCTTCCTGCAACTTATCGGCTTTAACCATTTCCTTGATTTCGATAAGCGTCGAGTCGTTTGGAGTCTCAAATCCTGTGTATGGATTCTTTCTGCCTTCGAAATGCTCCCTTTTCAACTTGTAACCGATATCTATGCCCGTGATCTTTCCCCAAACAGTATAAGTTAAAGTATCTTATATCACTAATGCCAATGATAGCCTGAAACGCAAGCTCTAAAACTGAAAACTTCTTTTATTGGACCAAAAGACATTCAAAGATAGTGGAGCTACTTTTTAGGAAAATTTCTCATTGTCTTTTTTACTCAGTTTCTTATAGATTCATCCATAACTGCTCATTCTTACGTAATGGCATACACGTGCTATTATGTAGGTGATGACGGAGGAGTTTTTTGTTGTTCCCTAGCGATCATTGAATAATAGTATACTGTTGTTGCTATAGGAACTATTGGTGCGATGAACCCCGTTATTATTCCTGCTAAGATGTTGCTTACTGGCAGACTATAAGCCCCAATCGGGGTTACGATTAAGCTTGAAATGGCAAATACGATTGCAACTAGTATCATAATAATCAAATAGAAGGTAAAAGATTTCAGCCAACGGTTACTTACAAGTCTTCTGCTCCTAGACAAACTATCTGTAGCTCCTAAATTTTCGACAATTATTACTGGAACTACAAGGGAAAGTATTATGGCAAATATTACTCCAGGTATTATCAAAGCAAACATTCCTAACCATATGAGTACTACTGCGACTAATACACTTGCCAATAGGGAAGAAGATTTCTTAAGCGTTAAACTGAAGGCATTCCTAAGACTTGCCGAGCCCTTCTCCAAAAGGTCCGAAGCACATTTAACACATACTCCAAATCCTATTGTGCCTATTATCCATATCACTACACCTAAAGTAAAAATCATGAACAATAGCCCTTCGAGGTTACCGAGGAACCAGTCCCACGCTTCTGAAAACGTGGCTCCAGTCAAGAGCTGCAACATCCTTATGCCGAAATAGGAAACTGTAGCCGCGTAGATTCCCGATAGGAGCGTAACTATAACTACTGGTATAAAGAACATGACGAAGTTTTTTCGGTAAATGTTAAACGCCCATGAGAGACTTTCTTTGATCGATAATTCGCCAGAGGGTTTTTGAATTTTCAACCAAATATCCCCCCATGGTTCTACTTTCCTCATTTATGAGTCTTACTATTTGTAATTCTAACAATATCCTATCCATCAGCATTTCATAAAGCTTATTTCTTATGCAAATTCCATTAGAAGCATGAGCGAGTTAACAGGTTACAAAGGTTCTTCACTAGAGTTATTGAAGAAGTCAAATGCATCCATAGGAGATCTGATAGAGATTGTAACTCCTAAAATGAAATATGAAGGAATCTTGATGCCAAGGTATGAATATGCCGACGACCTTCATATAGTGATAAAACTCTCCAATGGTTATAATATAGGGATTGACGTTAGAAATATTCAATCTGTAAAGAGGGTATCTGGAGGAGTAAAGCCTCATTTCGCCCCTCCTCCCATGCCATCAGTAAATCCTAACCTACCAAAAGTATCGATAATAAGCACTGGAGGCACTATAGCGAGCAGAGTAGATTACAGGACTGGTGCAGTTCATCCAGCCTTATCTGCCTCTGATTTATACTTGGTAGTCCCAGAACTGTCTCAATACGCTTTGATAGACGCTGAAGTTCTCTTCAGTATATATAGTGAGAACATGAAGGCTGAATATTGGAGAGAGATAGCATTAAAAGTCAAAGAGAAAGTTAAGAATGGCTATCAAGGCATAGTCATAACTCATGGGACAGATACTATGGGCTATACATCTGCTGCTCTAAGCTTTGCTTTATCTAATGTGCCAATACCTGTTGCATTAGTCGGATCACAAAGATCATCGGATAGACCATCTTCAGATGCAGCATTGAATCTGATAGGCGCTGTCTTAGTGGCATCAAGGGCTTCCTTCTCAGGAGTCTATGTGGTAATGCACTCTGGCATGAGCGATGATACATTGGCAGTTCATCTTGGTACAAAGGTTAGGAAGAATCACACTAGCAGAAGAGATGCATTCGAGTCTGTCAATGCTACTCCAGTAGCCTATTTAAGAGGCACTGAGATCGAGAACATTACCCCTAATCTTCCTCCTAGAAGGGACGATAAGGATTTTGATGTCAAGCCAAATTTTGATACTAGAGTTGCATTGGTAAAGTTTTATCCTAACTTCGACCCTGATGTAATAGGCTATTTCATTGAAAAAGGGTACAGAGGAATAGTCTTGGAAGGTACTGGACTAGGTCATGTGAGCAAGTATTGTTATGAAAAATTGAAGGAAGCCAAAGATAGAGGATTGATAGTAGCGATGACTTCTCAATGCATATGGGGAAGGGTAAGAATGACTGTTTATGATACTGGGCGTGACTTGTTGAACATGGGAGTTATACCTCTCGAAGATATGTTACCTGAGACAGCTTTGGTGAAGATGATGTGGGCATTGGGCAATTCTGATAGCATAGAAGAAGCAAAGAGTTTGATGAGAAGGAATATAGCGGGAGAGATAAATTACAGATCTGACTTGGAAAAGAGACCTATTAGGTAATATGGTGAGAGAATATGATAGATTACAAAGGCATAGGATTAAAGGTGGGGCTTGAGATACATCAGCAATTAGCAACTAAAAACAAACTCTTCTGCCATTGTGAAGAATTTCAATCCGATGAATTCGATTTTCTTTTCATTAGAAGGTTAAGACCTACTCAAAGTGAATTGGGGCAAGTCGATCCAGCAGCCATGTTCGAATTCAAGAAGGGGAAGATGATAAAATATCATGCCAACCGAAGGAGCTCTTGCCTTGTAGAAGCTGATGAAGAACCCCCTCACGATCTCAATATGGAGGCTGTGGAGTCTGCTTTGATAGTTGCTTTAGCATTAAAGTCGAAGATAGTAGATGAGTTGCACACGATGAGAAAGATAGTCATAGATGGCTCTAACACAACTGGCTTCCAAAGAACTATAATAGTTGCCCTAGGTGGATCGCTCAAAACAAAAAATAGAGACGTAGCAGTTCAGACTATTTCCCTTGAAGAGGATGCAGCAAGGCTCTTAGGAGATCATGAAGGTTATCGCGAATACTGTTTGGACAGATTATGTGTACCATTAGTTGAGATAGCTTTAGCGCCTGTCGAAGGCTCTCCTGAAGAAATTCAAGAAATAGCACTATCGTTAGGAAGGCTTTTAAGGGCTACTAGAAGAGTGGCGAGAGGTCTTGGCACGATAAGGCAAGATATCAACGTATCCATTAAGGGAGGAAAGATAGTAGAAGTTAAAGGGATTCAGAAGCTTGACCTAATATCAAAGATTGTAGAGTTTGAGGCTTCAAGACAATTGGGCTTGATGAAAATAAAGAGTGAGCTTGAGAAAAGAGGAGTCAGGCCAGAAGATATAGGTTCTCCTTTAGAAGTTACAAAGATATTCAAAGATACAGAATGTGAATTGATAAGAAAAGCTATAGAAAAAGATGGTATAGTATTAGCATTGAAGTTGAAGGGCTTCTCTGGATTGTTGGGCTATGAACCTTACCCAGATATCAGATTGGGTAAAGAGATGGCTGAGCTTGTCAGGTTTTATGGATTAGGAGGAATATTTCATTCAGATGAACTTCCTGGCTATGGGATTAAGATGAGTGAAATAGAAAGTTTGAAGAAAATGCTAGAAACTTCTGATGAGGATGCGTTCATAATCTTAGCAGGACCAAAGGATAGTATTTTTGATTCCATGATGGCAATAATTGAAAGGGCAAAAGATGCGCTTCAAGGAGTTCCTTATGAGACCCGTGGCCCAACCCCTGATGGCAAGACTAAGTTCATAAGACCAAGGCCTGGACCTGCAAGGATGTATCCTGAGACAGACATACCACCAATACCTATTACAAAAGAATTGCTGTTAAAGCTTGAGAAAGAAGTTCCCAAACCTTGGGAGGAGCAGATAGAGGATTATGTATCAAAATACGGGTTGAGCCAAAAATTAGCACAAAAGGTCTTTGATTCTGAGTTCTCAGAATTATTCGAAGTTATAGCATCCAAAACAAAAGTTCAGCCAAGCTTCATAGCAGCCACGCTAACTGAAACCCTCGTCAGTCTATCTAGAGCTGGCTTTGACATAAACTGTCTTGATGAAAAAGATTTGATAGAATTATTCTTGAGTCTTGATGAAGGGAAAATATCAAAAGAAGCTTTGCCCCAAGTCCTTGAAGTATTCTTAAAAGGGGAAGTGAAAAGCGTTGAAGATGCTATAAAGAAGCTCGGTATAGTAACAATTTCAGATGATGAGCTTTCACAAATAGTTGAAGAAATAGTTCAAGAGAATAAAGAATTGATAAAAGAGAAGGGCGAGCGTTCTTTCAGCATTCTCATGGGTAAGATAATGAACATTGTAAGAGGACGAGTAGACGGTGCAAAGGTCGGAATCGTTTTGAAAAAAAGGATTGAAAATGTGATAAAAGAACAAGCATAAGCCATACAGTAAAGATAATAAGCCAGTATTTACAAATCCATTTTCAATGTCTGAGAATGTTGTGAAGATAAGGGTAAGATTGGGTGTAAATGAGGCTGAAATAGAAGCACCGATATCAGCAGTAAAGGAAGCCATCCATTTGATCCCTGAGTTGGTTCAGCATTTACCAAAAAGCACAACTGCTCAGCCTTTGCTAACGAAACCTGAGATTATAACTGAAGTTCCACCTAAAGAAGAAATTTTGACCGAAGCGAAGCCTAAGATTCTGCCTGAAATAAAGGTAGAGAAAGGCGATTCTCTTCCTGATGTGATAACTAAATTCTTCAGAGATGAATGGGGAAGGTATCCTCGCAAACTCAGCGATGTGAGAGATGTTCTAGAATCTTATGGATTGATTTATCCTAAGCAATCAGTGGCTGTGGCTCTTCTTAGACTGGCTAAAGAAGGCAAGTTAAGGAGGTTCAAGGATGAAGGTGGAGAGTTCGTGTATACGTCGTCTACAAGCCTCACTATAAGCAGTCTTTCACCTACTTCCGAAAATGTTAATTCCGATAAAGATGATAGCATGATGGATAGAGGTGGTGTATTAGAGTGAGTCAAGGACAAAAGATTCTAAATGTGACTATTACTTATGGCGAATTGAAGGCAGAGTTCAGCGGCGATCCGCAGTCTGTATTATCATCTCTGAACGAATTTTTGACGAAGCATATACCTAGCATAGATTTAGCTTCTAAAGTTACTATAAACTACTCCTTGAACGATTTGATCAGCATGTTTGGAGATTATGTAAAGATAACACCAGAGGGTCCAAGAGTGTGGATGGGTGAACAAAAGCTAAGTGATAAAGGTATTTTAGGGCTACAACTTGTAGCAGCCAAGATAAACCATGAGAGTGGAAAAGTAGCAATACCGTCCCTAACTTTGAATGAGATAAAGTCTGCTACGGGTCTTAACCCAAAGTCCATAAGCTCGAGAATGAGTGAGATGTTAAAATGGGGTTATGTTGATAAAGAGACAAGCGAAGAAGGAGTTCGCTATAAGATAACTACTCAAGGTATTAATTGGTTGAATCAGATGCTCATGAAGAAAGTAGGAAAGCCTTAAAACAATTTGAGTTTTAGATTTCTACCTTCGTTCTGACTTTAGAACAGATTTTTCGCTCAGTGTTCTAATACATAGTATTATCAACTGACATAGACATTAGCTAATGGGTTGAAGCTAAAGATTTATGGCATCATTGGTATTGGTTTAGTTATCGCACTTATCTTTATAGGATTCTATCTTTATCCAAAGCCATTTATAATTGATGAGAGCTTTGAAAACGGTTTTGGTGAATGGAGTAAAGATGCTCATGTTCCATTAGATCCAAACAATCCTGGGCATGAAGTTTTCTGGAATATTTCTCGAATGGATTCTTTGGCTCATTCTGGATCATATTCTTTGAATTTTTCTATAGATGGAAGGCAGGATGATGGGACGATATGGGTAGAAAGAAAGGTATCAGTGAAATCTTATTCGAATATTAAAGTTAGAGTCTCCTTCCATTTATACAGTGATTCTGAGAACCAAGCGATTACCATTGCTAGAGTCGTTGCTTTTGTAGGAAACAGTAATCCAGAGGTTGAAGACGATTTTCAAATTCTAGGACCAGCAAATCAGGTTTTAGGCTGGAAAGAGTATGCTTATGAAGCAAATTTGAATACAGGCTCAAGTGATGAAATCTGGGTTGCTGTCGGGATTACAGTAAGTTGGGAGACCTATTTGAGCTACAATATTGATGATATAAGAATCGAGATAACTTAAGCTAATACGATGAACTTTTGCTGAAGCACGATGCCATTATACTTGACATAGAGATAAGTTTATAAGATTAATCTAATATACTAATAAGGCGATAGAAATGGCGGAAAGACTTTCCATGATAGTATTCTCGGGGACTGTAGACAAGCTTTTTCCTGTGAGCATTCTCACATCTGGCGCTGTTGCTATGGGCATGGACGTAGACATATTCCTGACCTTCTGGGGCCTAAATGCATTTTTCAAGGATACAATAAAGACTAATACGAGAATGAGTAAGGACTTCGAGGATATGGCATCTATGATGATGCAAGTTATGAAGGAAAAGAAGGTTCCATCTTGGTACGATACTCTTAGGAATGCTAAGGAGTTAGGTAACGTGAGGATTCATGCATGCTCTATGACCTTAGACCTTCTAGGCTTAAAGAAGGAGAATCTTGACGACATAGTCGACGACATAATGGGAGTTGGAGAGTTCATAGAGACTGCAAGGGATTCAAAAATAACCCTTTTCATATAAGGAGTGAAATGCATGAGCGAAGAACCCAAAGTAGACAGGCTGATAGACGCTAGAAACACCTTCTGCCCAGGACCTTTGATGGAATTGATAAGAGCCATAAAAGAAGCCAAGGTTGGAGAAGTCATAGGAGTTTTATCATCCGATACAGGGTCGAAAAGGGACATCCCTCTCTGGACGAGCAAGGCTGGCCATAAGCTCATTGGCATCTACGAAAAAGCTGGCTATGCAGAAATCGTAGTTCAGAAGATAAAGTAGGTGTCAAGAGCATCCTTATTTTTTAGGTTGAACGATGATGAGCAAGAAGATAGTCATAGTTGGAGGGGGACCAGCAGGCACCATAGTAGCAAACTTGCTCACCAAGAAGCTCAAAAAGGAAGAAGCGTCTGTTACTGTTATAGACAAGACTGGAAGACACGTATACGAGCCTGGACTTTTGTATGTAACCCTCAGCGATCAGGATCCGAAAGGGATAGTAAAGGATGAGAAGGATATCTTGAACAAGAAAGTAAGGTTGATCGTTGATGAAGCAACAAAGATAGATACAAAAAGAAAGATGGTGGAGATGAAGAGTGGCAATAGGTTCGATTACGATTACTTGATAATAGCTACTGGAGCAAGGCTCTGCCCAGAAGAAGTCCCAGGGCTAAAAGAAGCAGCTTACCACTTTTACACTGTTGATGAAGCTTTAAAACTTAAAGATGCTTTGGAGAAGTTTGATAAAGGAAAGATAGTGATTGGAGTTGGTGGGGTTCCTTATAAGTGTCCTCCAGCGCCTGCTGAAATTGCATGCTTCTTGGACTATAAACTAAGAAAAAGAAAGACGAGGGATAAGGTTGAGATACACTATCTATCACCATTGCCAAGGATTTTCCCCATAGAATCTGTAGACCCTATAGTGAACAAAATCTTCGAGAAAGAAGGGATAAAGTATACTACTTTCTTCAACGTAGAGTCTGTAGACCCTAAGAGAAAAGAGGTTCACTCTTTAGAAGGAGAAACTATAGGCTACGATCTATTGATATTAATACCACCTCATAGAGGATCGAAAGTCATTGAAGACTCTGGATTGGGGGATAGAGGAGGTTGGGTGCCAACTGATAGGTACACTTTAAAGGTCAAGGGTTACGATGACGTTTATGCAATAGGGGATGCTACAGATCTCCCTATATCTAAGTCTGGTGCAGCGGCCCACTATGAGGCGAAGGTTGTTGCCAATAATATAGCATCAGAGATAAAGGGTATTGAAAGTCGAGATAAGTATAATGGAAAAGTGGTCTGCCTTTGCGATGCTGGCAACAAAGCGATATATATGATCATCCTCCAAAGCCCACTCGTCCCAGATGGATCTATCGTTTGTTAAAGTTAACCTTCAACAAATTGTACTGGTACACTATAGCGAAGGCTAGATTTCTGTGATGATAAAATTGAGCAAAGAATTCTATAAAATACAAGCAGATTTCTGCAAGGCTCTGGCTCATCCCATAAGGCTTGAGATCATAGACCTTTTGAAAAGTGGAGAAAAGACTGTCAGCGAAATGATGAAGAGTCTAAAGATAAAGCAGGCTGCTCTGTCTCAGCACCTGGCAATACTAAGGGAAAGAGAGGTTGTCACTAATAGGAAGGAAGGAATGAACACCTACTACAGCCTAAGGAGATTGGAGATAGTCGATGCCTGTTCGATGATACGTGGAATACTAAGAGAGTTGATGGTTGAAAGAAATAAAATGGCCAAGAATCTATGATCTTGCTGACTAGGGTAAGATTATAAGGTTCAATCATATAATTTTCAATTAAAAATGCGAGATAAGAGCAAGGGTTCTTTATTGTTCAAGATCGAAGAGAGATACGACCTTCGGAATCTAGTGACCTTCATACCGAATAAGAAAGTTCCAATACATAACTGGTTCTATTTTAAAGAAGGCTTCTCAAGAGACTTTGTTTTGCTAGTGCTAGACTGGCTCAAGATCAAGAGTAAAGATTGGATACTCGATCCTTTTTGTGGCTCAGGAACAACATTACTAACATCAAAAGAATTTGGATTCAATGCTATTGGGGTTGATGCTTCTCCCCTTGCAGTCTTCGTTACACAAGTAAAGACAGAGGATTACGATTTAGAGAAGATTAGAAATTATGCTAGAGAAATCTTCTCAAAGAAATTTGAAAGGTATGATACCAAAGGACTAAGTTCTTTAACCAAAAGAGCCTTTTCAAGATATTCTCTTGAAGATATTTTATTCTTTAAGGAAGAAATTAAGAGGATAGATGATCCAAAGATAAGAAACTTCTTCACTCTAGCTTTGATGAACACAGCAAATAAGGTTACTTATGCGTATAAGGATGGAAGCGCCATAAAGATACGTGAGAA
>JARVKD010000034.1 GCA_029775875.1 Nitrososphaeria archaeon | reverse complement strand
ATGTTAGGATTTATCCTGGGCATGATTATGGTAAAAGACCTTATTCAACGATAGGTTATGAAAAAGATCATAACCATGCCTTAAGTTTTAGGACAAAAGATAGTTTCATCAGATTTATGGGAGGCTTCCTTTAAGAATTTAAGTGATAATGGTAAAAAGGTGATGAGCATGTTATCAGAAAGAAAGGCTAAGATTCCTGTGACCATAAACGAGATAATTTTAGAGAACTTCATGTCTTATGAACATGCAAGGATTCCTATAAAGCCTGGGTTGAACATAATCTGTGGTCCAAATGGGGCTGGCAAATCCTCGATACTCATTGCTATATCCGTAGTTTTAGGTCAGGCATATACTGAAAGAAGCAGAAAGCTAAGCGATCTGATAAGGCATGGAAAAGACATAGCAAGGGCTACTTTGATGTTTGACAACAAGCCAAGAAATGGTAAGAGACCTATACCCTTCTTCAAATCTGATACCTTTATGCTTTCTCGCTACTTGAGAAAGGATGGTTCATACTGGTATGAGGCAGATTATCGTGAGATAGATAAGAGTCAAGTCACGAGGATCTTTAGAGATTTTGGCATAAACCCTGATAACATGCTCATAATAATGCACCAGAATATGGTGGAAGAGTTCAGTATCATCTCACCACAAGAGAAGCTGAAGATGGTAGAAGAGGCTGTCGGCTTTCAAGATTATAGAAGAAGAATACTTGAAGCTGAGGAAAAACTTTCAGGCTTGATTAGTGAAGAAGAATCAACGCTAAAGGCTCTTGAAGGTGCTGAGCAAACTCTGAATTATTGGAGAGATATATATGAGAAGAGCCTTCTCAGAAAGGAGCTCATAGCGAAAAGAGGATTCTTGGAGAGAGAAGCCATATGGGCTCAGATAATAAGGCAAGAAAGGATAATAGCATCTCTAAAAGAGAGGCTTAAGAACAAAACCAATACTTTAGAGAACATTATATCAAGGATAGATCAGACGAAGGAATTTGTAAAAAATTCTTATGAGAAATTAACTTTTCAACAGATGGAACAAAGAAAACTTTACTATTCTTTGCTAGAGCTTGAGAAGGCTATAACAGAAATTCAGGTCACAGAGAGGGTTTTAAGCCAATTAAATGCAGAGCCTGTAGGCAAACTGGCTGAGAAAGTCAAGAACTTTGACGATAATAAAAAACAGATTGAAGATAAAATCTCTAAGACTCAAATCGGATTGGGCAAGTTGGAGAAGGAGATAATATCAAGTTTAGAGAAGTATGTCAACTACAGGGTTAATGAGGCTATACTAAGCTTTAGAAAGAAGAACATAGAAGATGAGATAGATGATATAAACAGAGAGATAAAAGATGGTGAGAAGAGGCTCGATGAACTAGCTCCTTTGATGGAAAAAGCTGGTGAAAGAATAGAGACTGAAAGAAACTTGATGGAGATAGATGCCGAGATCAAGATAGTAGATGCTCGAATTCAATCCCTTGGAGCCATACCTGAAGAAGCGGAGGAAATGTATAACGCTTATTCAAAGACCTTTAACGAATTGAAGGAAAAGGCAAGCATAGTCTCTGAAAACAGGAAAAGAGCCTCATCAGAGTTAGAGGAAAGGAAAGAAGTCTGGAGAAAGGTTTTACAAAAGCTCATAGATGAAGTAAATCCTTCATATCAGAGCATACTATCAAAGATGAACGCTTCAGGTAGTGTGAGGCTCAACGATTTAGAGGATTTAGAGACAGCAGGTTTAGAACTTCTCGTTAGTTTCAGGGGAGGAATGCCATCTGTTTTGGATGCTTACACTCAAAGTGGTGGCGAGAGAACAGTCTCTATAATGGCTTTCTTGCTATCCTTACAGCAACACATAATGTCTCCTTTTAGAGCAGTTGATGAGTTTGATGTTCATATGGATCCAAGGAATCGTGAAGCCATCTTCAAAGTTTTGGTCTCGACCATCAAAGAAAGCAAAGATGTTCAATATCTAATGATTACTCCTAGCCAGATCGCTGTTACAGAGCATGATGTTCATGTCATAGTAGTCCAAAATGTGCAAGGAAAGTCTGAAGCAAAGGTGGTGAAAGAATTTGCAAAGAAGCAAAGTTAGCCTAGAGGATCTGATAAGAATCGTTGAAATGTGTAGAACTGTAGAGAGAAGGGGAGTCGATCCCTTTGAAGTTGATGTGAAGGCTTCTCTTGAAAAGTTGAAGAAGTATCTCCCTCATTGGAAGCTGTTGGATGAGTTGCTCTTAGATGTTGAGGCTATTAATTCTATCTCATCTATCATAAAACTGCAGAGCGATTGGATAAAGCATCGTTCATCATCTCTTTACATAGACCCTATCTTCGTTGAGCTGAAGATAAGAATGATGGATTCAAAGAATATAGCTGAAGCCTTTCTTAATGCTTGGCACCCTATAGTTGGAATAGATCAGATCTTCTCTCAAAGGCTGAAAGAGGCTATAGATTACTGGAACAACCTTTTACCATTAAGTGAGAGATGGAGAGAGGATTTTGGTCCAAGCTCTCCTATTGGAACTTTTGAGATAGATGATCTAATCAAGCTTAAAGTTGTCTCTTTAAAGGATTTTGATGAAAAAATGAAGGAATTGTTAAAAGAATTGATGAGTAAATTGAGTATTAATGATAAGATAGACTATTGGGATTTTGTCTATGCAAATACCTTTGAAGAGACTTTAGAGAGAGCTTATGTTGTAAGCTTCATCTTGACAGAAGGCTATGCAACTCTTGTAATAGACCCATTGGAGGAAAAAATCTTCATAATGCCCCTAAAAGAACCAAGAAAACTATCCAGCAAAAAGATGACTCGCTCTTTGCCCATAACTCTGAACTATGAGAATTGGAAGAATCTTAGGGAGGGGAAGAATTGAGCGAGAAAGAAGCAGAGATGAGCAGAAAACTGAAAAGAGCATCTCAGTTGCTTTTCTTTCAAAGGCATAGGAAGCCAGGGTTAAGAGGATGGGAATTAAAGAAGGCTTTGGGCAAGGACTTCATGAGCATAATAGACTTATTGAATTCAGAGCTCGATAAGTTAAACCTTCAAGTAAAGGTAGTGTTTGAAGATGTTGAAGTAACCGATAATCCCACTGAAGAGCAACTTGATAGAGCAAGGTTCTTTATAACAATAAAGAATCCTTTGGCAGTTAGTGATATAATGGCATCTGGATGGAGAATAGATGACATAGCTGCTTTAGCAGCAACGATAGCTTTGATAATATCAAGGCAAGGCAAAGCCCCAAAAAGTGATGTTGAACAAATCTTAAGAGAAAAATTTCCAAAATGGAGAGTTGACATGAACTTGGATAGATTCATCAGAACTGGCTATCTCTCAAAGGATGAGAATGACATGCTATACATAGGATGGAGAGCAAGGGCTGAGATAGACCAGAAGATTCTCATGGAACTATTACTGGCTAAATGATGACCAACACAGATGAATGAAAGATAAATTTAAATTAGGGATTTCATGAAGGTGTCACATGGAAATCCCTGTTAATTTTAAAAGGTTCTGCGAATTAGCAAAGGATCTTGGGGCTTTAGATGCAAGGATCATCAGCGCTAGAGATATCGTCATAAACGATAGAACGAGACTTAAGTGTCAATATGGATGTCCTTTCTATAATCACTATCTCACGTGCCCACCCTTCAGCCCTACAATAGAACAATCAAAAAGGCTTATCGATGGATACGATTGGGCACTTCTCTTTACTGTGCGCTTTTCATCATCCGCGCCGGAAAGCTTCTTTACAGGCAGAACCCATTCAATAAAAAACATGGTAATATTACAGAAGATAGCTGCAGAATTGGAGAGGCAGTTGTACTTAGCTGGATACGATTCTGCCTTTGGCATGGCCTGTGGACCATGTCTTTTGTGTGATGAGTGCGTGCTTCAGCCAGGAAAGTGCAAGTATCCAAGCATTGCCCGTCCACCCTCGGAGGCTTTAGGGATAGATGTAGGAAAAACTGTAGGAAAGGTTGGCTACAAGCTCAAGGTTGCTACTTCTCCATCTGATACTGTTGATATATTTGGTTTAGTCCTGATAGTCTAACTCATTACACCATTTTGAAGGATAGGAAAGGTCAGATTAAGTTTATTCTATTGACTTTGTAGCTACTGAAAAAGTTGCTATAGAGACTTATAAATTGCTAAATTCTCTTCTAATGCTTTAGGTGTATAACCTCCATGTATGACTACATTTTTCATTAGTGCATCTATAGAACTGAGTAGGAGGTTCATCCCCACCTCTAGTCTGTAACAACCACCAATAAGCTGTTGCATTGCCACATTTTGGGCATTCTAAAGTTACAATGGGCAAAGATTTTAGCTCTCTTGATTCATCCCCAAGAATTTTAATATAATTGGATGATGATTTCTCTAACTTACCAGTAACCTTCTCAATCCTTATGTAATAGCCACAGTTATCACAGGCCAAGCCTTGGAAGGATTTATCTTCTGTCTTTATCTGTTTGAACTTAAGCCTCATTCCACATTTTTCGCAGAACTGCATTTTATCATGCCCCTTCTTTAGTAAGAGTCTTCCTCACTTCTGAAAGCAAGTCAGATGCTTTTTCAATAGCCTTTGAGCAACCAGAAATTAAAGCATTTAAGGGCTCTACACCTTTAGTCTGTACCCTCATTGTAAGCTTCTTTAGTAAAGGATGCTGTTCAGTTACACCAGCAAACGTTACATGATCATCTTTAAGGAGTTCGCGACGAACTATCTCTGGTACAGATATGTCTTCATCCTCTACATCAATGACTAGAGCATTCTCAGTGCTTGAGATAACTTTGATTTCCATAATTAGCTTCTATCATAAAGCAATTAATAAGAATTTTGATCATTTTAAGTAAGCTTCGCCAAAGTCAAATGCGAGCTTTCTATCTTCGATGAAACCACAGTCAACACATTTCACTCTTTGACCGATCTTGCTCATATTTCCACCACAGAGGCTACATTTTGCATATACAACTCCATTTTCATCCCCGTTTATAGAAAGATGAACTATAGCATTCTTATAACTCGTAACCTTTGCTCTAATTATGTCGCCAAGCTTGCAAATGATAGCTTTCTCTCTACCTTTTCTCATCGGGCTTTCGGGCTTTAGAACAAGCATCCCTACAAAATTACTAAGACTCCTCTCATTATTGATGTAATAGATTCTTATGTTGGCAATATTGCTTTGTACAGCTTCTACTTGCCCTATTACACTGTCGCCAACCATCGGCACCTTGATCTTTTTCAAAGGCTCTATCTTGATTTCTTTTTTCTTCAGGTTATAGTTTGCCATTCCTAGTTTTGATGCTCTAATTGAACTCTCATTTATATAGGTCCCTTCGCTAGAACTGAACTCCTCTATTACGGCAAGAATATCCCCTGGGACTACTCTCTTCGATTTTTCTGCAATCAAAGGATGGTTTGACAAGATTGTAGGGATATTTAATGCTCATTAATAAAAGTGTTTTTAAACCCAAGTGCTTCTTTGAAATAAATCCTCAAAATCCTTACCATCCAGTATCTTGATAAGGGCTTCAGCCTGAAGAGTTGATAGAACAGGTTTATGGAAGCTTTCACCATTTATAGAAATCCTTGGGCAGGCTGTCTGTACAAAGGCATCTATTTTCTGTAATTGCATCAACCTCTCATTTTTTACCTCATGTAAAGCTATGAATAAGACTTTCTTGCCATGCTTCTCCAACTCATTCTTGATCTTGTAAGCCCTCTCCAACCTTCTTTGCCCTTCTTTTAACCCTATTATTATCCCAAAGGTATTTGCATCTAAGGCTTTGTATATTGAAAGTATAGCCTTCTTTGATAAATCTGAAGCCATTGGTGTGACATCTAAAACCTCTTTATAGTATGGGTCTAGCATAAAGGTTGGCTTATTTGTTGCTAGAGCTATCCCAATGGCATGAAAAATGCTCTGACCTAAAAAGGCAAAAGCTTTGACAACTTCTCTAATTTCAAAGGCTGTATGAAAGTCACAACCCAATACTTGACCGTCTTTCACGAGTCCTTTACCTTTGCCTATGACCGCTTCAATCCCCTCTTCTTTTAAGAAGGATTCAACTTTCTCGATTTTGTGAATATATGGGGCTATTGTGCATATTCCTATTATTTCATATTTTTTAAGCACTGGTAGTGATGCTCTTAAGACTTCATCAAAATCCACATCGTCTACTGCATCTATTAAAATTGTATTTTTACCCATTCTTTCTAAAGCGATATTATGACCTATATGGAACGCTATATCAGCTTCTAACCTTTCAACCTCTTCATCAACAGTATCACATATACCATAGCAAGGATCAGCGATGGTTATAGTTTGAGTATTAAATAGTTCTTGAATCTTAAAGGCAAGTTCCTGCACCTTCATCATAAGACCTTCAGGTGCATTTAAAATAACAGTCTTTGGATTTCTTTTTCTAATCTCTGAGAATATCTTCTCTTCGTCTATCCAGATCATTCTTATCACTTAAATAAGATTAAGAAATGAATTCTAATCAGATTTTATTTCTCTTTAACTTCTATTACATCTTGCTTTAAGGGAATCTCTTTTACGTAGGTAGGAATAGGTAGCTTGCTGGATGCCATTTTTAGAGCATCTTTTGCCACTTCTAAATTCTCCTTTTTTATGCTTAATTCAAGAATTATATTGTCAACCTCTACTCTCGCTGCAAGACCTATAGGCTTCCCGAAAGCCCTTCTCATGCCCTCTTGAAGTCTGTCTGCCCCTGCTGTAGCTATCATCTTATTCTCTCTAAGCACTATATGGGGATAAGTTTTCATGAGAAGATAGTAGTTGCCTTCTCCTATCCCTGCTAGCTTTTTGTTTAGAGCAACCCTTGCAGCTTCAAGAGCGTTGTGCCTTATCTGAGCCCTCTCTTTAGCCCTCAATTCAAGTTTAAGGTCATAGTCCTGACTAGGATTGCCAGTGGAGAATTTTGCAATCTTAGGTCTTGGAGCACCAGGTATGAAGTCTCTCCTTGTGTAAGGCATGCCCCTTATCACTTTGTAGTTTCTTCCCTTCATTTCCCTCACCATAATACTGTTTTGAGGTTATAATTAAGTTTAGTTATCTGTTCCCAAGATTCTATCAGGTATTTTTGATAAATATTCTCTTTGTCTTTAAGACCTCACTTCTAACTTATGTATCCAAGTCTTTGTATAATTCGTTCTTGAACCACAAATCATCACCACTCCAAGGATGTTTATGCCAGTTCTTCAAGTTTATTTTTGATGCATTTGCTTCCCATATACTATTAAAAAACTGCAATTTTTTTGTATAAACTGATGATACATCTACATACATATATAACCTTGTATAGGAATTTGTGCACTGGTATATACATAATACGCTTTTAACTTAAACGAGTTACCAACTAAATTGCCTTTTAGATTTTGATATACTTGTATTCCAATATATCCAGAAAAAACATGATCTCCATGTTCATTCACTTCTGGATCATGTATATAGAAAATTACTTTCAGTCCTTCTGATTTAGAAGCAGTTAAAATTTTGCTAATCTTGTCAGTCAAATCAGGAACAATAGAGGCAATAAATGAATTTTTCACGGTATCAGAAAATGAACCTATTCCATCAGGGGCTGGTGTGGATGGTCTTACACTTACAATATTCCACTTGGAGTATCTGCATTCCATACTATTTATTCTGCACATTCCTACATTTGGGCTGCAGAATGGTCTAGTATATTGATTTCCATTAGATGTTTGGAAGGTCTCATTATACATGGCATCAGGTTGTATTAATCCGTTTGAAACAGCATAATCATAACATATCATGTCTGCTTGGCAATCTGTAACTGTTACCACTACTATAACGCTACCCAACTTTTGATAGATCAAAGATTGACCAAAAAGCGAAAAATCAAAGTCATCACTGTGTGCTTGAACTATTATCACATAGTCCAAATACTTTGGACTACTTATATTGCATGTTTGGCAAAATAAGGAGATAACAAGGACTGAAATAAGAATAATACTTATTTTTGAAAGTTTTTTATTCATGTAGGGCTTACCTTTCAACATAACGTTTTACCATTTTTTATAGTCTTACAATTTGTAGTTGTATTATTTATCTATCCTTTCTCATCAGTATCCTACCACTAAGAACTTTTAATAGAGATTCCCGCGACTTGAGGATTCTAGCCACCAAGTAAACCAGTAAGATGTGGAATGTGGCGAAGACTAAGGAACCCCAGAACGGGCTGAGAGGTCCCAACAAAATATCGACAATAAAGAGGTAAATAGGAATGGGTCCATTGGGTCCCAGTATTTGAATATCCCAGTATGCAGCTGAGAGTACTACTATTATGACATAAGAGAACAACGAGTTGCGGCCAAGAACAGCTAGTGGATCGAACAATCTACCAACTCCCTTCAGACAAGCTAAATGGATAAATCCAAGGAGCAGAGCGGATAAACCAGCCGTTAGTATGGTAAAAGTAGCTGTCCATAGGTTCTTGTTGATAGGAACAATTGGGTTTAGAAGCAAGCCCAAGGCCAACCCTGCTAAACCAGTAATCACCAGCTTGGGAACTGCTCTATCTCCCTCTTTTCTCAAAGTCCATCCGGCTGCAGCGCCAAATAGAGCAGTAGAAGTTGCTGTCAACGTGCCCACTATACCCTCTGGGTCGCCCCAGTCCTTCGTGTATGTGTAGATATGACCATCTAGAATGGTGCGGTCTACATAAGAAGCGAAGTTGGATGTCTTGTCGTATGATCCACCCCCTGCTTGCATGAGTGCCCACCACACCAGAAGTAGGACGATAGCCCATGGTATGGTACGTCTTGGACCAGACGCTAGGAATATCACTGAGGTAAAGAGGATCACAAGGGCTATTCTCTGGAGTACACCCATGATTCTGAATGATCCAAGGTCAAAGGAGGAGAGTGGGAGAGTACTAAGAAGAAGTCCAAGGGCGAAGAGGAGCGTAGCCCTCTTGACTACTCTCACCATAACTCTTTTTCTTGACTGCCCAGCTTCTAGTCTTCTAGGTATGGACAAGGATACAGCGGCTCCAGCTACGAATATGAAGAAGGGAAACCATAGGTCAAGAAAAGTCAATCCATGCCAGTCAGCATGCGTAAGACCAGGAACAAATTCAGGAAGATGTCCACCAAAGTACGAGAGGGCAACAATCACCATCGCCAGCCCTCTGAAGGCATCTAATGAGACAAGCCTTTTTGTTGAAGAAAGGGACATTGTTAACTTCAGGGCGTCTCTTGAATAGCTGAGATATGGCATAAAAATGTTTGCTTTAAGATTTGAACTAATCCATCATAAACTTATTAATTAAAACTTAGCCTAGACTTTAAGGAGGAAAGTGATTGGTCCAGTTGAGGATTGTATTTCTTGGCACTTCATCATCAGTGCCAACTATTGATAGAAGCTTGCCATCCATTGCTATAATGAGAGGAAATGAATTGCTATTGTTTGATGCAGGAGAAGGCACTCAAAGACAGATGGTGAAATCTGGTCTTGGCTTCAACAGAAAGACGAAGATCTTCATAACTCACTTTCATGGAGACCATATAGTGGGCTTGCTTGGCATCTTACAAACTATGTCTATGCTCAATAGAGATAAATCTTTGGATATATATGGACCTAAAGGAATAATAGGCTTTCTAAAACACAATATAAGATACCTCAAGTTTGGTCTTACTTTTGAGATTAATGTAAACGAAGTGAGAGAAGGGATAGTAGTTAAAGAGAAGGATTATGTAGTTAAAGCCTGCTTGGCTGAGCACTCTATAAGAACTTACTCATACTTGTTAGAAGAGTTTGATAGACCTGGAGTATTCTATCCTGAAAAGGCGTTGAAACTTGGAGTACCAAAGGGAATCTTATGGTCAAAGTTGCAAAATGGCGAGAGCATAAAATTAAAGGATAAAATAATTACTCCTGACGAAGTGTTAGGACCTAGAAGGCCAGGGAGAAAGATAGGAATATCTGGAGATACTAGACCGAATGCCAAATTGACAAAGTTCTTCTCTAATTCTGATGTTATAATCTTTGATTCAACTTATGGCGATGAGTATAGTGATAAAGCCAAAGAGAACTTGCATTCAACAAGTGTAGAAGCTGCACAATTGGCAAGGGATGCTGGGGCTAATTTGCTGATTTTAACTCATTTCAGTGCAAGGTATGAAGATGTAAATAATTTAGTATCTCAAGCGTTGAAGATACACCCAAATGTAATGGCAGCATCAGATCAATTGGTGATAGATGTTCCATATAGAGATTAAATTAGACTAAGCATCTCTTTCAACTTTGCTACAGATTCAAAAGGCTTCTCAACAGATTCAACTATGTAGATTCCCCTAAAGTCATGCTCCATGAATTTCTTTGTAAAGCCATTCCAGTCTATAGAGCCGTCTCCTATCCCAAGATGTTCGTCTTTCATGCCTTTGTTATCGTGAGCATGAATTATGAAGAATTTATCCGAAAGCTTCGATATGAATTCACTGACTAAATTTCCTATATGAGCATGCCCTATGTCAAAAGTCATCTTTAATTTGATCTGATTCCTTTCTAAGAAGTCTTGAAATTCTATAGGCTTTGTCATAAAGTTCAGGGGACTAGGTATCATATTTTCAAGGGCTATCGTCAATCCAAAGGATTCAGCATAATCGTAGAGATTTATAATCGATTCTTCATTTAGTCTTTGAGCTATTATTGGATCTTTTCCCCTTAAACCAGGATGTAAAACCAAGGCTTTGGCTTCGATTCTTGCTGCTGAGTCTATCGATCTCTTTACCCTTGATAGGGATTCTTTGCGTCTAGAAGCCTCCAAATCAGCTATGTTAATCCCACTGTAAGGAGAATGGACAGTGAATAGATAACCTTGAGAAGATAAATCTTGAATGAATTTAAGATTTTTATAAGTTAAAGAATGATCAACTTCATCAACTAACTCCCAAACATCGGGATTCTCCTTCTTTTCCCTCTCAAATGTTATATCTTTTATCAAATCTTCAAAGGGCTCTCCTTTTATTATTATGTAAAGGGCTGATAAGCCTACTATTGCCATGATCACCACTCTGGAGCTAACCAGTCTATGAACTCATTGATATAAGGGCTTTGTACTATTATCTTTATAGGACCTAGCGGAGATTCGTTTTCATCTTCACATATATTCAATATTCCCATAAAGGCTGCCTGCTTGTTCAATAAAAGATATGTGCTATCATGAACCATGTTTGTTAATAGCAACCTTCTTGCTACTGCCAATATCTGCTTGTCTCTTATCTGCTCATAAATCAAATACAGGCTCTTCTCATCATTGGTTGAAGCTATTATCTTATTCTGTGATAAATCTGGCTCTATAAATTTGATAATGTTTTGAACAGCAATTTTTACTTTGTTGGCATCTTCTGACGGGTTTACTTGAGCCTCAACAGTAATCTTCAAAGGCATGTTGAAGGGTTTTGCTTTCAATTCGATCATAATAATAAAATGAAAATGTATTATACATTACGCCTACTTAGATAAGATAATGTTCACTTCTACTTAAGACTAGCAGGGTAGGAAAAAGTTCCATTGCTTACGCGAGTATAAACAAATGATTGGAACACGTTAAGTTTAATAGCTGAAAATCTGGAATATTTGATACAGATAATAATGGTTACAAAAAGTGCTGAGAGGCAAAAAATGATTGAAAGGACTAAAGCGCATATTTTCGTTTGTACGAATAAGACGGAACATGAGTGTCTTCAGCGTATGCTATTTGGCGCTAGCAAACTGTATGCCGATGATGTTTTGACAACGAAATCTGGCGACCTTTTATTTCTTCTCAACGTAAATTCGAATGTTCTATATGGTATTTTCCGTGCAAAGTCAAATGGTCGACTGAACATTGTTCCGGAAGTTTGGAGAGGTAAGTATCCATACCAAGTTGAAGTTGAACCACTTGGTAATATTCAAACCATAAATGACGCAAAAGATATACTTCGGAAACTAGGGATAGAATGGCACAAACCATTGAATGATTCAATGACTGAACGCCTTTTAGCACTCTTTACATCAAGGGAATCCGAATATCTCAAGCAAGTAATGGAGAACAAGACATGGGGCTTATTAACTTCAGAAAAAGTTTCTACCAAACGGAGTGATGTTGTTAAAAGTAGGGCGATTAGCGAGCTTGAAGAAAAACCACCACTTGAAGCTACAACTTTATGGGATTATCCTCGACAAAGCTATGGAAAAACCCCTAAAGGAGACAACAAATATCCAGGCGTTACTCCAGCTTTCGTTATTTGGAACTTAATCCAGAGATACACGGATATTGGCGACTTAGTTCTTGATCCTATGGCTGGAAGTGGAACTACACTTGATGTATGTAAGGAAGAAGGACGTAGATGCATTTGTTATGATATAGCACCTACCCGACCAGATATCATCCAAAACGACTCCAGAAAAATACCATTAGAAGATGACTCCGTAGATATGATTTTTGTGGATTCGCCTTATGGAGACAATATAAGATATAACGACCACCCAGATTGTATAGGCAAAATCTCAAGTGAAACCGAAACTTTCTACGAAGAATTGGAAAAAGTGATTAAAGAGTGTCATAGGGTATTAAAGCCTGGTAAAGTTATTGGATGGTTAATTGGAGATCAATGGGTGAAAAAGAAATTCACTCCTGTTGGCTTTAATGTCTATCAAAGGCTCAACAAGTATTTCGAGACAGTGGATGTTGTTTGTGTGGTTCGGCGAGGGCAAGCATCCCATACTGCACTTTGGTATAATAGGGCAAGACGCTTTAACTTCTTCCTTCGTGGTTTCAAATATCTGTTTATTATGAGAAAACCTTCTGGCAAGCAATCTGTTAAGCTTGAGAAAAGAACTGTAAAATGGGCATATTACAATAGAAATAGAGTTAGTTCATCTTGATTGTTTGGTGGCGATTCCTTGGAGTTTAAGGATCTTGTGGCACTTTATGAAAAGAAAAAGGCAAGATATGGAATTGATATGTATAAACACATTTCTGAACTTCTTGAAGAAGCAAAAGAACTCCACAAGAAAGATTGGATGAAGAAGCCGACACCAAGCAAAGACCATGAACAATCATGGAGAGCTTTCAAAGGGAAAAATTTAGAAAAGCTCGTGATTCATATAATTAAGGATGAAGTTGAGAGT
>JARVKD010000033.1:8070-13407 GCA_029775875.1 Nitrososphaeria archaeon | reverse complement strand
TGCCATATATTAATGAATTATTCTCAATTCCTGCAAAGGCAAAGTCAGCATCTATTTTTGATAGAATCTTTGGAGCTCTTTCTATGTCTTCAAAAATCTCATTTAATTTGTTTGATAAGTCAAAGCCTTCAGGATAGTAAACTTTACCATGAATAGCCATACTATCTTTTGATGCTTTAGAAAGGCAGCAGCCTATTGCTAGGTTTGACTTGATCTTATCAAGGTCTGAAAGATCATCTATACACTTATCTTCAGTGATTATCTTGTAACCATATCTAGCACGATGAGAAATTGATTTAAGGGCAAAAACAAGCCTAGGGATTACGTCATCATCTCCAAAGAGAGCAATGATGCCATTTATTCCACTTGAATTTGAAATCACGGTTTTTATTTTAATGCCTAAGATAAATTTAAATCTATAACGAGCAAGTATTTGCCATTCATGCTTTTGAAATTCTAAGGTGAAATTTTGAGCGAGTTAGATGAAGAGGAGATTGCCAGCAAGTTAAAGGGCAATACTCTTCGAGTTTATTGGGCATTGTTAAGATCTAAAAATGGAATCATAGGAGTGAGAGAGGTTCAAAGAACATTAAGGTTCTCAAGCCCAGCATTAGCCTCTTACCATTTGAGCAAGTTAGAGGAATTAGGTTTAGTGAAAAAAGAAAACAGCGATTATCGTCTAATAAGAGAGGTCAAGGTTGGAGTTCTAAGACAGTTCACAAAGATAGGATCGTTTATGCTACCAAGATACATCTTCTACGCCTCTTTGCTAACAACTCTTTTTGTCTTTTATTTAACACAATTAAAAGAAGTCAACTTTTACAGCATCTTCGCCCTTATCTTTGGAAGTTTAAGCACTGCTATAATGTGGTACGAGACAATAAGAACTTGGTTAGAGAAGCCCTAACTGTACAAGAATTTGAACATTCTGTTCAAAAGCATTGTATTAACTATGGCAATGGTGTAGGGTATTGTAGTGATGCGGTTGGCGTATGAAAGAAAACATTTGATCATATCAGCTATGGCTGGAGTCATACTGGCAGGAATTATAATAGCAGGCACTGTCCTTTTGCCATATATGATTATGCCAGCAGGATTTGGAACGAATATAGAGATTACGAGTATTCCAGAGATTCCTCCAGAAATAACTACTCCGCCGCCTATCACCGAACCCTCCAAAATGGGTACGTTAGTTCTGATGTTGACTGATGCTCCTTCACATACTCTAGAGAAACTTTACATCAATGTTACCGAGGTAAGGCTACACATGGAAGGGAACAGGACTGGTGAAGGACCCATCCTAGGTGACACCTTAACATCTCCTAAAATCTACAATGTTACTGCACTTCAAGGTATTAATGAAATTCTTGGTATTCTTTCTGTACCCAATGGCAACTACACAGCGATTTGGCTACATATAGTAGAAGCGAACGCTACTTTTGCAGAGAACCCTAAAGAAAATGTTACCCTCACAATCGTGGCGCAAGGATGGTTGAAGATACCTGTTCACTTTGAGGTTGATCAAGGAGTTACTGTCGTGGTCTTAGACTTCGATATGGCACAAACTCACGTCAGCCAAGGCATGGTCTTGACGCCTGTCATCAAGCTGAAGCAAGCCCTAGGACCGTAATTAGCGTATAGACATCAACGTTAACCCACTATATTTCTTATTTCTTCATGATCCAAGCCGTTCTTATCTTTTGAAATTGCTCTATTACATTCGCTATTATCATCTTAGACGATGATAGATGCTTTTTAGGATCGAATAAACTCATGACTTCATCCTTTTTCAATAAAGTGCTCAATTCCTCGTCTTTGAGAATAGCCTCAGAATATGGTATATTTCTATTTGATGCTTCACTAGCAGACTTTCTCAACAATCTATGAGCCTTTGACCTCGATAATCCTTTTCTCAATAGAGCATCTAACACGAATTCTGAATAAATCTGACCCTGAGTCAAATCTATGTTGGCTTTTATCCTATCAGTCCTAACTACTAAACCCTTCATAACGTCCATCATCAAGTTGATACATTCATCCAAAAGTATGAAGGCTGAAGGCACTATAATTCTCTCATTGGCAGAGTTAGAAAGATCTCTTTCGTGCCACAATGGTATATTGTAAAGAGCAACGTCTGGTAATGCTCTAATATACTTAGCCAGGCTAGAAACCCTCTCACATTTTATAGGATTCCTTTTTATTGGAACTGCAGAGCTTCCTATCTGATTAGTAGCAAAAGGCTCTTCAACTTCTCTTATCTCCGTGCGTTGTAAGTTGCGAATTTCTTTAGCCATTTTATCCAGCGTTGATGCTAATAACGCTGTGAAGAATATTACCTCAGCAAGAATATCTCTAGGAACTACTTGGGTAGCAGCATCTAAAGATTTCAGACCTAGCTTTTTTGCTGCTAGTGCTTGAACATCCAAAGCCTTCTCACCCATAACTGATCCTGTACCAACGGCTCCAAGAGTCTTACACACCAAGGCTCTATCCTTCAACTGTTGTAAGCGTAAAATATTGCGGTTCATTTCAGAAATCCATACAGCGAACTTTAGACCAAAGGATATTATGCTGGCATGCTGACCATGAGTCCTACCCACAGCAGGCAAATCTTGATAATCCAAGGCTTTATCACATAAAACCTCTGTCAAATAGATCATCTTTCTTTCGATTATCTCCAAGGCTTGCTTTAATTGCAGTGATAACGATGTATCTAGAATATCGTTGCTAGTTAGGCTATAATGAACCCATGGCTTTGCTTCATCGTTGCAAATTTCGACTATAGCCTCTACTAATGATGCTGTCTCATGCTGTGTTGTTGCTTCTATCTCACGCCATCTTTCTATTGTAATATGCTCAAGATTTGCTTTGGATGCAATCTCCTTAGCAGCATTCTTAGGGATTAAGCCCATTTCTGCTTGAGCCTCTGCAACAGCAGCCTCCACCATTAATTGATACTTTAAGTAGCTCTCCTCTTCGAATAAATCTCTCATCTCTTTGCTACCATACCTTTCGGGAACAGGAAGAGTACTTCTATAAGATGCCATAAGACTTCTTTTTAGCAGCATAAATAAAAGCTAATCGAAATGATTATCACGTTGATTAGAATCATCCTCTGGTTCTTATCTCGTTCAGTCTTTCCTTGAACTTCTCAAGATTCATGTTTTCAACCGGATGGAGGCCAATTGTCATTTTCTTTACTTCGTTTCTTAGCTAATTTGGCCAGCTCAATGTATCTTGTACCCCCTCTAGATGAATATGCAGTTGCATTGTACTTCTCTAGGAAGGAAAAGAAGGTTGCAAAAAAATATTATTTTTTTAATCTAGAGCAGTAGCTCACTTACAACTCTTGCACATAGTTAAAATATAAATTCTCATGATACTAATATGATGATTGCTTGAGGGTTATAGTGAAGCTAGAAGCTTTGGAGGATTGTGCCTACGAATATGAATACCATCACCATCTTCAAGGATTAATCTATGATCTGATCAAAGATAGCGAATATTCCTATCTTCACGATAAGAAGGGATACAAGTTCTTCTGCTTTTCAAACATCTTTCCAGCAGAGGATCTTAAGAAGGGAGATAAGAGAACTCTGATAGTATCATCGCCAGATGATCTGTTTATCGAAAGACTAAGAGAAGTCTTTCTTATGAATAAAAGGAATAATAAAAAGGTCAAAGTAGGAAGGATGAATTTTGCAATTGATAATATTAGCCTTCTTAAATCTAGGCTAGATGGTAGAGATCATAGTCTCATAACTGGTACTCCTATAGTTGTAAGGATGCAGAGGGATAGATGCAAAGAATATGGCATTACTTTGGATAAAGATTATGATTATGTGTATTGGAGGAAAGAATACCCACTGACGGCATTCATCAAGCAAATCGAAGACAATCTGACCAAGAAATATATTGAGTTTTATAATGAGAATCCTAATAGCGATGTATTTCCATTGATACAGATGTTGACATTTAGGAAGCAGATCAGCACTAGGTTACACTTTGAAGAAGGAACTCAGATCGTAATTGGGACTACATGGGAGTTCTATTTTAGAGGTTTAAGTGATAATCAAATCAAATTATTAGAGTTTGGTATTGATGCGGGGTTTGGAGAGATGAATAGCAGAGGATTTGGATTCATGAATATCAAGGATAAATGATTTTAATATTAGGCGTTAGTACATAATAGGATTGAAAGTATGCGACTCAAACTACTCCTAGAGGCGACAGAAGATATAGTAATACCGTGGTCATATCGTTCTGATCTAACAAGATTGGTCTATGGATTGGTTGGTTTGGCAGATAAAGACTACGCATCGTGGTTATACAATAAGGGGTATGTTAGGGAAAGAAAGGTATACCGCATGTTCTGCTACTCCGATCTGGAATGTGCGCGTTTTGAAGTTTCATCCGAAGGCTTTAAAGTTCGAGGAAGTATGGTTTGGCAACTCACAAGCCCAGATGAGAATTTTATCAAAAAACTAATGAGTGGTATCAATATACTGAGCAATAAGCTGGAAATCTTTGGTAGTAAGATCGAGGTATTAGACGCCATTGAGACTCGTATGCCTAGCATTGATAGGGCAATCACTTTTCATACCATCTCACCTATAGTAGTTTCCAAACAAGATAAAGGTAAGGGCTCACCTCCGCTATATCTTAGTCCTCAAAATCACAGCTTCACAGAAAGTATTGAAAGAAACCTGTTGTTTAAATGGGAGGCGTTTAATGGTAAGCCGATTGAGCAACAAGGGTTTCAGATAAGAGTTTGGGATCCTAAAAGTAAACTTGTTCCAATCTTTAATATAAAGGTTCGAGCTTGGCACTTGAAGCTTCAGATGTGGGGCTCTGACGAACTAGTTCGTTTCGCCTACGATACAGGATTAGGTGAAAGAAACAGTCAGGGCTTTGGTATGATCGAAGTAGGAGGTTAATCTATTGTTAACTTCGCTAATACAACTAGCGAGACAATTCTTTGAATATGAGGCAAAGATGCGTGGAATCCCTAATGACATCCTGACAACGAGTAGGCTTTGTGAACAACTAAAACAAGACTTGAAAGTGTTATCAGTTGATGCTAAGCTTGCTAATGTAAAAATCGAGGACTACAAAGAAGAGGAAAAGTGGAAGTATCTATACGCGTTGCTTATCAGCAGACGAGGAATAGGGCCCTCTTGGGTTATACGCCCTAAACGGAACAAATCTATGAGGGAAAGTATTGAAGACGGACTAAAGGAAATCGATATCGGTCTAAAGAAGCTCTCAGAGTGTTCGGATACTCCAAATCAATGGTTACAGGATATGATGAAATTATTGAAGGCAAACCATGACAAG
>JARVKD010000033.1:0-8012 GCA_029775875.1 Nitrososphaeria archaeon | reverse complement strand
CTTCAGCTATCGAAGGCAAAATACCTCAGAAAGGTTGTTTGCTGACTATTGAGCTCGATGGTAAAAAAGGCGGAGATGGTGTGAACTTGAGAAATGCATTCGTAAAAGCAAGGCTGATTGAACGAAGGAAAGATATCAAAGGTGAGGGGCAATGCCAAGCTTGTCGTAAGAATGCAGAAGTTAGCCCTTCAATCCCATTCAGATTCTTGGCCCTAAAAGACAAACCTTCATTACAACCGCACGGAAACGAAGAGTATTCTTGGACTATTATCCCTCTCTGCGAAGAGTGCACGAAGTGGCTTTACTTGAGTCAGAACATCCTAGATAACCAATTAACCGTTCGGATAGCTGGCAAGTTTGCCTATCTCATTCCTAATTTTGAGCCTGGTGATTATGGGGTGAGTCGAAGATTTCTAGACTATTTATGGCACTTTAAGGAGGACATGCTGAAGCATGGCTTGATAAAGACAGGTGAATCATTAGAAGAACTTTTCGAATACAAGGCAGATGAGTATGAATTATTTGGGGCACTGTTGGACGAATACAAGTGGGAGGGGCCGCCACCTTTTAGATCGGTTTTATTGGTGTTTTACCAGCCAGGACAAAAGTTCTTATTCCTACACACGACTGCTGATATCTTACCCGCAAATCTTGCTTTTCTATCTCGGGAGCTTAAACGGATCAGAAGTTGGTTGTTATCTGAGTCATTAGGTAAAGCTGGTAAATCAGGGGTGAAATGGGTAAAGGGGGATCTAGAGTTTGTCCGCCTGGCATGGGATTCACAAAAGGAAGGATTGTTAGCGCTTTCCACTACAGACTTAGTTGATGCTATATTAACTCAGCGACCACCTAGACAGGAAATCTTTTGGTCAGATGTTGACAAGTTGCTGAGAGCCAGATACCTTGAATCGATATCATCGCAAGAATTCTCTGTGAAGAAGAGTATTGAGCCTTGGGTCATAGACATATTTATTATATGGGGACTCCTTTACCGTAAGTCATTGGGCGATAGATTGTTGGAGTCTACTAAGGATTTAGAACAATTCTGGATCAACTTCTTTGCTGACAAACCTTTATTGAACAGCGGTGCAAAGCGTGCCTACTTCCTTATAGGCGCCCTCTTCGGTAAAGTTGAATTTGCACAACGTAAAGAGCGAAATGACTGGAGGGGAGAAATGCCCATAATGAGTAGGCTGCGCGGTATGACGATAACCCCAAACGAGATTTCCACCGCTCTATTTGGAGAGCTAAAACTAAAGGTCCAACAACTAGGTGTTTACTCTAAAACAATCAAAACGATAGAAGAAGCAGTAGCCCATTATCTTATTCAAGGAGGCAAACTTTCAGATGAAGAAGCAAGATATTGTTTTGCGTTGGGCTGGTCTCTCGATCGTTGCATAGAAAAGTTTGTTAGCGAGCAGATCTATACTAGCAAGGAGGGACAAGAGGTGCTTGAATCTTGAATCAAACTTATCTTTATAGATCTGAAATATTATTTCTATATGACATCTTCCGGTGCAACCCCAATGGGGATCCATTTGAAAACAGACCGAGAGTTGATCCTGCAACAGGAAGAATCGATGTTACGGATGTTCGTCTGAAAAGAACGATCAGGGATTATATACTCAATTATAAGCACAAGGCAGGAGAGAACGATGGCCTAGATATTTTCGTTAGGACTACTGGTGATGAGGCAGTAACAGCGGAAAGACGCTACGAGGAACTCTTCAAAAGTCTTCCCCAGGCAGGAGCTATCGAAGAGGCCAAAAAGAATCTCATAAAGAGGTGTATCGATGTCCGTCTATTCGGGGCTCTAGTGCCCATAACAAAGAAGGAGAAAAAGGCTGGCAAAGAGATAGGTGAGAAAACAGAAGAGGGGGAAGATAGAGAAAAAGGGGAAGAGAAGGGTGCTGGGATTCAAATTACAGGAGCAGTCCAATTTAATCCTGGTCAGAGCTTACATGCAGCCGAAGTCTTTGAGATTGCCGGCACTGGTGGCTTCGCTTCGAAAGAGAAAGCAAAACAACGCACTTTCAGACGTGAGTTTATAGTGCCTTATGCATTAATAGGTTTTTACGGAGTTATCAATGAAAATCTAGCAAAGTACTCTGGCCTCACTCAGACAGATGTTAATATTCTAATGGATTCAATGTGGCAAGGAACATTGGCCTTACATTCTAGATCTAAGTCTTTTCACCATCCCAGACTCCTAGTAAGATTAGATTACAAGGACCAAAGGCAATGCGGCTTCTTTTTAGACAAGCTTCGTATCCATCTTAAAGAAGTAAAGGATGAGAAAGCTATTCGTTCACTGAGGGACTATACGTTGGAAATAGGCGATTGGCTTACAGCTCTAGCTAGGAAAAAAGGTTTCATAAACAACATCTATTCACTTATTGATCCCGAGATACCACTAGCAAAAGACGGTTCTCCAATTGATTCTGTGAAACTACAACAGGCTTTAAATGCTTTAATATAATTAATGGGTTAACCCAATTGAATGTTACTGTCTTTCGCATATCAGGGAGTTTCGCATATTGGAAGAAAGGTTTTACATCGGGTGGCAGCCCTCTCACGTTCTGCTTTCCTCCTAGGACCGCTCTTATAGGTTTAATTGGGGCTGTAGTTGGAGTTGGGCGTAGCAAGTTAGCAAGTAAATTCCAATTTCAAGAAACAAAGACAGCAGTGATTCCCTTATCACCTATAATCAAGGATCATCTGCCACAAACTTGGAGACAAGGTCCTCCTACCATGGTACGAAACAAAATCATTCCCGCTAAGTTTAAGGAGTCATTTCAGGCTAATGTGGAAGTAGTAAGAAATCCTCAGTTTGAAGTTGTCTTTAATCACCACGACGCTAAGCTGATGGACGAGTTAAACGAGCGGCTACAAGAAAAACGCTGGTTCTTTACACCTTACTTGGGTAGCTTGGGTTTACTTGCTGACATAGATTTCGTAGGAGAGGACACGGCACATAAGGCAGACGCAAAAGAGCTCTTGCTTGACTCAGTACTCCCTCTTACTGAAGGGCAAGCAAAGTCGTTGCGACTCTCGGAGGACAGCGAATACATACGTGAGGAGGGCATACCCTTAGAAGTTAAATCGGGAAGATCATTCAGCTATCTCGACATAGCTTACGTACAAAAATCAGCAAAACCTTTAGGGGTCATTTCAAGGGGACAAGAGACAATAAAGTTCTTTAAATTAGAAAGAAGAAAAAAGAACATAATTTTCTTCGAGCCATGCACAAGTTAATCTCTCATAAGTTTTCAGATGATGACATTACTGAATTAGTAGACCATCTAAGAGACGTAGGTTCTAGGGCAGCCAAATTAGTGGAAGAAATGCCACTGAACCTCGTTTTTCATAAAGATGATCTAGTCAAAGCTGCTTTCATTACCGGTATTTGCCATGACTTTGGAAAGGCGAAGAAACAGTTTCAAGAATACATCTGGACTGGACATAAGGTGAAAGAACGTGAACATGCGGTAATATCATCTATTTTTGGCTTCATTGTATCAATAAAGATCTTTAAGAATAGCAATGGTCTCTCACGTCTCCTACCTTTTGTATGTGCTTATGCAATTAACAGGCACCATAGCCTACTCGTCGATATCGATGATGCCTTCTCCCCAGAGTCTTTGCAAATTGAGTACGCGGTTGCTAGGAACAACATAGACGAAAGAATATGGGACCTGACTTTCGATGTGCCTTACTATGGCATAGTTGTTTTTAAAGACTTCCGTGATGTTTTTATGTCTTTGCAGACTGATGATATCGCTCGGGAATTTGAAAAATTTAGAATTTTACTTAGAGAACAGTCTGAAAAGGGCGGTTCTGAAAATAGCCCTCTGATAGATCTGTACCTTACATTGCTTGTGATCGTATCCGTAATAGCTGAATCGGATGTTGCTTGCGTTATAGAAGCACCCCTTCCAAATATCCCTTCCATTATCCCCATCCAAAAGATAGAGGAATTCTTATCCAAGCTAAAGGATAGGGGTTCCCAAACCTTTAGGATGCTCAGGAAGAAAGCATGGGAGAACGTAAGAAGTTTCACTCCATCAAACATTTCGAATACTTTCCGGTTGAATCTACCTACTGGGATAGGCAAGACCCTTATGGGTCTACACCTAGCAACTAAGCTACAGCATGAAAGGCAAAGTCTTACCATATACAGCCTTCCCTATCTTTCCATAATAGAGCAAGTTTCGGGCGTGGCTAAGTCTGTCTTTTGCAATGAGCCTGACTCATTACGCGTATTACAATATCATAGCCTAACCTTCCCAGAAGCACGTGACTCCAAGGAAAGTCCGAATTTCGAGCAAGCCCGCTTTGCCACAGAGGACTGGGACTCTGATATCGTAGTTACTACCTTTGACCAGCTCTTTTATTCCTTCCTTTCAGGACAAAGAAGCTTCATACGGCGATTCTGGCGTCTTGCAGGCGCCACATTAATTCTTGATGAAGTACAGACAGTTCCGTCCAGAATTATCTCCCTTATCGAAACCCTTCTACAACGTATGTCTACGAAACTAGAGATGACTGCCACAAACCCGCCGTTCCTTAAAGAAGCTGTGAAGATTGTCCAAGATGACAAAGAATTTTTTACATGTCTCAATAGGACGCGCATTATTCTAAATTTAGAAAGTATGAAACTTGGAGATTATCTTGATTCTTTGCCGGCATTTCTGTCAGAGAGAAAGTTCAAGAGCATTATGTTTGTTGCCAACACAATAAAGTGTTCTTTTCGCCTGTTTGAATTCCTGCAACGCCTGAAAAAAGAACAGGAAGATTTTCATAGTATGCGTCTTTTTTATATCTCAGGTGCAGTAGTGCCTATAGAACGCATTAATAAGATTAAAGAGATCAAGAAGCTATTAGAGTCAGAGTCTAGTAACAAGGAGTGGATAGTGATCGTGGCTACCCAATGTGTTGAAGCAGGGGTAGACATCGATGTAGATGAGATTGTTCGTGATTTTGCGCCATGGGATTCGTTGATGCAAGTTTGTGGGCGGGCAAATCGTAATGATCGCAAGTTTTGCGCTACGGTGTGGGTTCATAGATGGGTAGACGATGAACGCGAGAATTCTAACAGACTTTTTGCTGATTACATATATGATTGTGTTCTGCTAGACGCTACGCTTCGGGCATTAAATAATAATCCCAAAGAATTTAATGAAAGTGGGTATCTAACGATACAGAGGCGATATACTGAAGAGCTCGAGAAGAGTCTTTCCTTAGACAAGTATCGTAGCATATTAGCCAATACACTAGCTTGGAAGTTTAGTGAAATCGATGAATTTAGGAAAGAATTTAGAGAAGGAGATGCGTTCAAGGTATCCATTTTTTGTGTTGCTGATGAAACCTCGGCGTATCTAAAAGAGATAGCGACCTTACTATGGAGCAGCAAAGATTCTCAAGCCGCACTACTAGAACTCGAAAAGCTTTTTAATTCAGACCACTTCCCGAAGTTAGCTGAATTCCTAAAAATAGATTCCCGTGTTTTAATGGATATGATTAGAGATATTAAGTCTAAGCAGGGCAGGAGCCAATTGTTTGAAATCCAACGGATGCTAAGCCCTATGCTTCACGCCTATACCATATCTGTAAGTGAGAGGGCATTAAAGGAGGTCGATGTCAGTTTCATAATTGAGGGGTTTTGTTTCTTGGATAATCGCAATTACAGGTCTTTATTGGGTCCTGTTACGCACCTAGAGGATATCTCCGAGAAACTTCCAGATAACATATGTTAGAGAGGAGAAAGGTGCAAATAAGAGAACAAGGCGTGGATCTTGATTATACCGGTACTCAAGTTAACTATTATTTTGTTTGTAAGCGGAAGCTTTGGCTCTACTCACACGGATTGGAGGAGGAAGCCGAATCCGACATTGTGCACTTGGGCAAGCTCCTCCACGAACACTCGTATCAAAGAGAGTTAAAGGAAATTCAAGTTGTAAGGATCAAGATAGACTTCATAGAAGGCAGAGGAGAGATACATGAAATAAAGAGATCAAGGAAGATAGAGAATGCTCACATCTATCAATTGCTATACTATCTCTATTATCTGAAGAATTATGCTGGACTGGAGGCCAAAGGTGTAATAAACTACCCATTGTTAAGAAAGAAGTATGATGTAAACCTTGACAAAGATAAGGAAGAAGAATTGAGAAAAATATTAGATAGCATAGATGAAATAATCCATCAACAGAAACCTCCAGAAGCTGTATGGATAAGCTATTGCAAGACTTGTGCCTATAGAGGCCTATGCTGGGGATAATATGAAGGATTATTATATAGTTGCAGGGGGAAGATTAAGACGCAGTGAGAATACCATCTATATAGAAAGAAGCGATGGTGAAAAGAGAGCCATACCTATCAACGATATAAAATCTATCTATATTTTAGGAGAAGTAGATTTTAACACAAAATTAATAGTATTTCTTAATCAGCATGGCATACCCGTCCATTTTTACAACTATTATGGGTATTATTCAGGCTCCTTTTATCCAAGAGAGAAGTTAGTATCAGGCTTCCTATTAGTAAAGCAAGTAGAGCATTACCTTGACAATGTAAAGAGGATCGAGATAGCTAAAGAAATCGTAAGGACTGCTTTACACAATATAATCTACAATCTAAATTATTACAAGAGGATGGGCAAGGATGTTACGAACTTCATAGAAACCATCGAAAAAGAAAATTCACAGATAGATTCTGCCAATGATGTTGCTCAATTAATGGGCATTGAGGGAAGATCAAGAGACGCTTATTATTCATCTTTTGATTGCATTTTAAGAGAAGGTTTTGAATTCGACAAAAGGACTAGGAACCCTCCCCAGAATATGATAAACTGCCTGATATCCTTTGGCAATTCTTTACTTTACAGCACAACATTGACGGAGATATATCATACACAGTTGAGTCCTACGATAAGCTATTTGCATGAACCTGGTGAGAGGAGATACTCTTTATCATTGGATATAAGCGAAGTCTTCAAGCCCATAATCGTAGATAGGATAATCTTCAATCTTGTCAATAATAGGATAATCAAACCCGAGCATTTTGTAGAAGAGCTGAATAGTTGCTACCTTAACGATAATGGAAGGAAGGTATTCATATCTGAGTATGACAAGAAGCTTAATACTACTATAAAGCATAGCAGGTTGAAGAGGCATGTATCTTATTCATATCTGATAAGGTTAGAGTGCTTCAAATTGATAAGGCATCTTTTAGGAGAGAGCAAATACACAGGGTTAAAGAGTCGATGAATCTTGGTATATGTGATAATAGTTTATGATATTGCTGTAGAAAGACTCAATGCGGTTAGACATGTAATGAGACAGTATCTTAATTGGGTGCAGAATTCAGCCTTTGAAGGAGAGATAACAGAGGGCAAACTTGAGGAGCTAAGATTGAGGGTTTCTGATATAATAAATAAAGATTCAGACTCCATAGTCGTGTATAAAATATCGAATCCTTCATGGATTAACAAATCTATTTGGGGAATAGAGAAAGGAGAGGTTAGCCCAATCGTTTAGATGCTGTGAACATTTATAAATAATCAGCATTATCTAAACCTCAACGCAATAATTGTTGAAAGCAGTTAAGACATGAGTTACATTGTGAGCAGGGGGGAGTTTGAATCGAACTATAGTAGGATTGAAAGGATATAGTTAAAGATTACAATAATAAGTGAAAGATAATGAGTCTCATTAATGAATATTAAAAACTGCAAAAAAGAGATCTCTTTTTTCTAGAATCTTATTAAAAAGAATTGGGTAAGGATTATGTACTAGAAGGAAATAGAAGCCCAAAGGGAGAGTAATATATTTGCAGTACAAGTGGACAGTGCTTACAGTAACTACTGTTGGAGTTCTAATGGCCGGGCTAGACTCTAGGATAATCATAGTCGGTCTCCCTCAAGTAGCCTCAGCCCTAAGAGCAGATGCAGAGCAAGCGATCTGGTTTACTCAAGCGTATGTCCTTGGAACTACTGTAGCATTACTCCTCAT
>JARVKD010000032.1 GCA_029775875.1 Nitrososphaeria archaeon | reverse complement strand
CATCAGATAGTAATGCTATTTCTCTAAAGGATATGGCGCCCCAATTCTCCATCGCGCCTGCTGCAAACTCTGGTACTGCTATCAGGTGAATCTTTGGAAGCATGTAAGGTATGCCGAAGTAATGTTCATAGAACTCTATCGACTTTTTAGCCACTTCTAAAGCAAATTTCCCTTTATTCACCTTACCAGGAGTTGTAGCCACGATTAAATCGATATTGCCCAGTTTATCCCTAACTTCTTCAAACTTCCCTATTCCTAAATAGAGCAGGTAAGTCGACATCTTTGGCGTCTTCTGGAATGAGACGATTTTCTTATCTCCTTCAACTTTTACTGATTCAACAGGCATGTTTGATATAGCATCCAAGTCCTTGTCGATCTTAACAGTGATCCTGAATTCTGCTTTATAGCTCGGATGGTCCAAGCATGGTAGCATCCTCCTTGCATGAGCAGCCTCGAACTGGGTCGTTATTACAAATGCATTATCATAAGGAGCTCTGTAAATGCCAACCAGTGAATCTTGAATCAGTCCAGAGTATGTAATTTCTAGTTCACCCTTGAATGGGCCAGTCTTAATCATCAAGTCCTCATCCTTCATCTCGAACTTTAACTGCTTACCGCCAGCCTTCACATTGAGAATGTTTAGGCTTAGAGAGTTTAGGGTTACATCATCCTCAGACTCAAGCTCTATCAGTACTCTCCCATCAAACTTAAGGTTCTTGAAGTCTAAGTCAAGGTATAAATCGTAATTTTTTATCTGCACAATACGCAATATAAATCATGGCTTTAATTAGTTTATTCTTTATGATTTTGAATTGATCATTGAAGGTTCTAGTTTTAGAAATAGTCAAAACTGTATAAATTCAAGCCCAGATTTAGTTAACCATTTGCTTTATATCTTAAAAATTGATATTAAATCTGGCGATGAGATGGAGAGGCAACCAAAGTATTTCGTCCAAGTCTTACAAAGAGAGAAGGCTTTCAACGTACCAAAAGAAGTTACATCTAGCTTAAAAGGAGTTGTGAGTGGTAAGATGATGAGTAGAATGAAGCATGAATCTGTCCAGTGCCCTGTGGTGAAAGAGGAAGTACCTTTCCTAGATTGCTTTGCTTGTGAATCCTTCATAAGGAGAGTAAAAGGAGAAGTTCATTGCTTTGGATCAAAAGGTCCCAGCAGATTCACCAAACCCTAATTGAAAAACTTGATCGATAAATTCTTTGCCAAATTTTGTGAAAGATTCTGTAAGTAAATCAGACTTATAAAGAGAATTCTCTAAACCTAAAAGAGGAGAAAGTTTGATTAATCTAGAGCAGATAAGACCCTTTTTCGAACCATCGTCAGTAGCTGTTATAGGTGCTTCTCCAATCATAACAAAGGTTGGCTACGTAGTTTTACATAACCTTCTGATGAACAAGGAGAAATGGATATTCGATGGAGAAATTTATCCAGTGAATCCAAAGTACTCTGAAGTTCTAGGAGTAAAGTGCTACCCTTCTTTGAAGAGCATTGGGAAAAGCGTAGAGACGATCATAATAGCGATTCCTGCACAAATAGTTCCCAGCGTTATGGAAGAAGCTGCAGAGATAGGCGTTAAAGCAGCGATAATAATATCCTCTGGTTTCAGCGAAGTTGGTAATGTAAAGCTTGAGGAAGAAGTTAAGAGGATAGGATTAAGATCAGGAATAAGAATAATAGGTCCAAACTGCTTAGGAGTTTATGATCCCTACTCAGGTATGGATACTCTATTTTTGCCTGAAGTTAAAAAATTGTCAAGTGGTAGGGAAGTTGTAGCAACTCCAAGACCCTTTCCAGGCTCCATTGTACTGATAAGTCAGAGCGGTGCTTTTGGGGCTGCAGCATTAGACTATATGGCTGGTCATGGTATTGGTGTGAGATGTTTCATAAGCCTTGGGAATAGGTGTGATGTGGCTGAGCATGAACTTTTACTCTATTTTTCTGAGGATAAGAAGACAAAAGTAAACTTACTATACATAGAGGGTATAGGCAATGGGAGAGGGTTCTTCGAAGCTTCGAAAAAAGTCTCAACTCTTAAGCCTATAGTTGCATTGAAAGCAGGAAAGACTAGTGCTGGGGCAAGGGCTGCTGCTTCTCATACTGGTGCATTGAGCGGTGTAGATCAGATTTATGGTGCAGTCTTCAAGCAGAGTGGAATAGTAAGAGCGATGAACTTAGAAGAACTCTTCGATATGGGTAGAGCCTTAAACTTACAACCACCGGCTTATGGCAAAAAAGTTGCAATACTTACAAATGGTGGAGGTCCTGGAATTGTGGCTGCAGATACCTGTGAAGAGTCTGGACTCTCGGTTGTTAAACTCTCTGATGATATAATAAACAGATTTGAAGATTTGAAGAAAAAAGGTGAATTGCTTCCTATAATGGCAAACTCAAACCCAGTAGACCTCACAGCACTTGCTACCAGTGATATGTATGTCAAGGCTCTTAGGATACTACTCGATGATAAAGATATAGATGGCGTGCTAGTCATAACATTACCTCAAACTCCCTCTATCCTAGATGATGTGATAGAGAAAGTGGCTGATGTAGCATTAGAGCAGAAAAAGCCTGTCGTTGCTTGTGTAATGGGTGGAACAGAGATGGCAGAGGAATTTAGAGTTAGGTTCGAGAAGAGTGGCATACCTTCCTACTCTATGCCTGAGAGGGCTGCAAGGGCAATTTACAGTCTTATGGAGTATGGGATGTATTTAGGTAAATTGCATTAAGAGTGAAATTTATATCATATGAAATCGTCTAGACTCTTCGCTTCTTTCTGAGTATGTAATTCTCTTTTTTCGATGCTTTCATCATATGTATCGAAGATGGGCTTTCCATACACTCCATCGTATCCTGCTATGAATTCTACCCTTCCCTCTCTAGTTTTTATTATTGCATCTGCAATCTTTGCACTGGTTACCTTTAACAACTCATTCTTTTTGGCATTGAGCAATACATTCAATTCATTCCCAAAATTTGCTATCAGTTTATCCTGCTCTTCCATGACCTTTTTTGAGTAGAGTTGATCTATCTCCATAACATGAGATATTATTTCGTATAATGGTAGTAGTGATTTGTATGGTATAGCATCCTTTGGCATAAAACCTTCTGGCCTGTCTGCCAGTTCCTCAACTCTTTGTAATACTCCTATGGTCAACTTCCTGCCACATTTTGGGCATTTATTGTCGAGCTTTATGGCATCTTTAGGATGCAAAGAGATATTACAGTTTCTATGGCCTGTATAATGATACTTTCCATACTCTGGCGGTACCTCGACTGTAAATATGAATCTCTTCTTATCCTTCTTCTTTACAGCATCTACTATCTCAAAATATGATGGTTTCTTAAGATCGAATGCATTGAACTCTCTACCTAACCTCCAAATCCAAGGGCTATGGGCATCCGAGTTGCTCATCAAACAAAATTCATCAAGCTTACTTAGCCTCCAATTCATTGGAGGGTCACTACTTAGACCAGTTTCTATTGCATATATGTGCTTAGTCATATCTTCATAGCATTCCTCTATAGAATCGAACCCAGAGAAAGCCCCAAACAAGCTCCACCAAGTAGTCCAAGCATGAGAAGGTATTATCAGAGTATCCTTGTATATGCTCATCAGTATTTCAACAAGCTCTGACGATGATAGATTATTGAATATTGGTCTACCATCTGAAGATAAATCTCCTCTTTTCGATAATGAATCTATGATCTGATCTGCAATATCGAAGCTAGGAACATGAATAACATGGTGTATCTTTCTTGCCTTGCCTTTTTTCTCATAAACTGTACTAACTTCTACTGTTATCATCCAGTATATGCCATTGTAAGTGAACAAACCGCTATTATCAATAGGTTTTAGTTTTTCTTTCAATTCTTTCATCCAAGTAGGATGGGTAAAGTCTCCAGTTCCAAGTAGGTTCAATCCCTTTATCTTTGCATTTCTGCTTAATTCGTCTAAATTCATATTTTGGCTAGTTGCTCTGCTAAGATAACTATGAATATGAAAGTCAGCGAATATCTTCATTAAATCTCCTTTTTATAATCAATATGTGAGGATTTAAATCTTGATGATTATAAAGAATTAAGGTTAATATCCTCATTTATCTTTGGCATGATGGTCAAGAATGAGTACTGAAGCTCCCCTAAAGAAAAAGAACGAGAATTTCAGCGAATGGTTCGATGATGTATTACAAAGAGCAGAATTGATAGATATTCGCTACAATGTAAAAGGCTTCATAGTTTACAGACCTAATATAATGTTCATAGTAAAGAGAGTCTATGAAATCATAGAGAATCTTCTCATAGAGAAGAATCATAAGCCTACTTTATTTCCCGTTGTAATCCCAATCTCTAGCTTTAAAAAGGAGAGCGAACATATAAAGGGCTTTGAGAGTGAAGTATTTAAGATAAATGAAGCTGGCGGTGAAGAGCTTGAGGAGGAATTGATACTTCGCCCCACTTCTGAGACTGCGATTTACCCTATGTTCGCTCTATGGATAAGAAGCTACAAGGCTTTACCCATGAAGATATTTCAATCGGTTTCTGTTTACAGGCACGAGACGAAGGCTACAAGACCTCTTCTTAGGGGGAGAGAGTTCCTCTGGATAGAGGCTCACTGTGCATTCATTGATGAGGAAAGTGCAAGAAATCAGGTAAAGGAGGATTTAGAAATTACAAAAAAGGCTTTTCATGAATTCGGCTTACCCTTTTTGATGGTGGAGAGGGAGCCTTACGATAGATTCTATGGTGCTGTAGATTCTTATGCCTTCGATACTCTCTTGCCTGATGGTAGAGTTTTACAAGTGGCTACGACTCATTACTTAGGTCAAAACTTCTCCAATGCTAATGTATTTGACATAAAATTTACTGATAAGGATGGAATTAGGAAAAACGTTCATCAGACTTGCTATGGGCCAGGAGTATCAAGGATAGTTGCAGCTATAATAAGTGTTCATGGAGATGAGTATGGTCTAGTATTGCCCTTTGATGTTGCTCCTTTTCAAATAATCGTTATTCCAATACTCAAAGCTGGTAAGGAAGATGTAATAATGGAGAAATCAAAAATTATAACTCAAAATCTATCAAAAGCAGGCTTTAGAACAATTTTGGATGATTCTGACGAAAGACCTGGAGAAAAGTACTACAAGTGGGAGATGCTAGGAGTACCGATAAGAATCGAAATAGGGGAGGAAGAGGTCAAAAAAGGTTTTGTTACGATCTTTAGGCGAGATTTAAGATCAAGAAAGAAAGTCAAGGATGAAGATGTTATTGATAATATTTTGAACCTTAAGAGCCTAATCCTTAAAGAACTTGAGAAAAGAGCATGGGATACCTTTAACTCTTCCATAATATCAGTAAACAGCAAAGAAGAATTGATGAAAAAGAGAGAAAGAGCAAAGATCGTAAGAGCTTCTTTCTGTGGAAGAAAGGAATGTGCAGATGAGATAAAGGCTGAAACAGAAGGATTAGAAGTTAGAGGCAGAAGAATAGACATTAAAGAAATTCCTTCAGAAAAATGCTTTTGGTGTGGTAAAGAAGCTAGTCGTGTAGTCTATCTGGCAAAGGCATATTGAATGAGAAAGTTTTAAGGGCTAGAATTCTATTAAATATTAATTATTTAGGGTAATAGATGAAAAGCAATGGCAATTAAAGAGCTATCTAAAGATGAGCAAGAAATCTATTCTAGACAGATAGTCCTTAGTGACATAGGCTATGAAGGACAATTAAAGCTCTTGAATGCTAAAGTCTGCCTTGTTGGGTTAGGAGGTCTTGGTAGCCCTGCTGCCCTTCAGTTAGTTGGTATGGGCATTGGTTATTTACGCATAATAGATAGAGATGTTGTGGAGCGTTCAAACCTTCACAGACAAACTCTTTACGATGTAAATTCTCTCTACTATCCTAAAGTAGAAATTGCTGCAAAGAAACTGAGTCAATTAAATCCTAGCGTAAAGATAGACCCAATTCCCATATCATTGAATTCTGACAATTCTGAAGAGATGATAAAAGGCATGGATGTTGTCATTGATGGCTTAGATGCCATAGAGCCAAGATACGCTTTGAACTGGGCTTGTGTTAGGCATAAAGTACCCTATGTTTTTGGAGCAGCTATAGAAGCTTATGGCAATTTATCAACGATAATCCCAGGAAAGACTCCTTGTCTTGAATGCTTTAGCGGAGGCTTAACGAATGATATTTTGCCTACTTGCGGAGTAGTAGGAGTTCATCCATCACTTCCCAGCATAATCTCTAGTTTAGAAGTTTCTGAAGCAATAAGGATAATCTTGGGTAAAAAACCAAACCTTCTAAACACTTTGCTATACTGTGATTTGAGAGATTTCTCTTTTGAGAGAATAAAGATATCAAGAAGAGAGAACTGCCAAGTCTGTGGTCCAAATCCTAAACTAAAAGTGAAGAGGAAGTTGATAGAGGAAATCTGTGGTAGAAATGGAAAAAGGACTTATGTAATAAATCCAAAAAGAAACCTAGGTTTGAGCATGGATGATCTTTATCATATGATAAAAGACAAAATGCTGAATGTGAGAGTTAAGGCGAATCTTGGCATTACCTTTGATTATGATAAGATAACAGTAAGTGCATTGAAGAGCGGAACTATGATAGTCGAAGGAGCTAGTGATAGAGAGCAAGCCATGAATCTTTATGAAGAATTTATAGTTAAAGGATTAAGAATTCCTCGGTCTGATGTAGATTAGAATTTTTATATCCTGACTTCTATAATATTGATTAATTAGTTTTATATTATATATATTATATATAATATAAAATTATATTGTATTAATTTTTTAATATAAATGGAGGTAGCCCTTGTCAAGGGAAAAATGAGAGATGTTAGCTGATAAGACTTTTGGACATCTCCTGTTTGACGTAATAAACAAAGGTAAGTGTACACACTGTGGTGGCTGTGTAGCATCATGCCCATATTCGGTCATAAGCTTCGAAGACCAGTTACCAAAACTTTTGAGTTCATGTGAAGCCTGTGGAGTTTGTTGGAATGCATGCCCGAAAACGATATATGACTATGAAGAAATGGGCAGAATCGTTTTTGGTAGGGTTCAAATGAGAGATGAACCCCTAGGAATCTACAGAGTGATCTACTCAGCTAGATCAAAAATTAATGAAATTTTAAAAGTCGCACAGAACGGTGGGATAGCCACAACATTACTTTTGTATGCATTGGATAAAAACGTAATAGACGGCTCTATTGTATCTGAAGTCAAACTCAGAAAAGGTATATGGAGACCTTGGCCAAGTGTTGCAACAGAGGCAAAAGAACTCGTTGAGGCAGCTGGCACAAAGTACACGACAAGCCCTGTATTACTTGGACTAAAGTATGCAGTGGCGGGCTATGGGATGAAAAAAGTTGGTATAATTGGAACTCCCTGTGAGGTCCAAGCAGTAAGGAAGCTACAGTATTCCGATAAAGCTTGGTACAGAGGAGAAAATATAGACTTCGTCATAGGACTTTTTTGCATGAAAAGTTTTAGGTACGAAGATTTGATGAAGTTTATAGCCTCGAAGGGCATAGAACCAAAAGACATTACAAAGTTTGACATAAGGAAAGGAAAGTTTGTTGCTTACGTAGGAGATAAAGAAGTACTAATGTTACCCCTAGATGATATCAAGGATTATGCGGAGAATCCTTGCCGCACCTGCTCAGATTTTTCGAGCGAATATGCAGACATATCTGTAGGAGCTGTTGGATCACCCGAGGGTTGGTCTACAATGATAATTAGGACGGAAATAGGAGAGAAAATTTTCAGAGGCGCCTATGAGACTGGATACATAGAGGTAAAACCAATAGAGGAAGTTAAACCAGGGCTAAAATCTGTTATCAAATTCTCTGAATATAAAAAAGAAATATCGAAGGAATATAGTGAAGAAATATCTAATCCTGAACAAAAGTAAAAGTCGTTTCTATCAAAAATACAAGCTGTTGCTGATTCTGGCATGATTAGAATAACTTATTAACTATTAAAGACTAAAATTGTTTGATGATGCAAAACGTTCTTAAGGATAAATTGATCGTAATAGCTGGTGGTGGATACTTCGGTACAGAGGCTTTGATCTCGGCAAAAGAATCCCTTGCTAAAATTATACTACTTGATGGATTCGCCAATTGCAAAGCTAGCGAGTTTGCAGATGAAATCATCGAGGGAATAGATTTGGATAAAGCCATGGATGTTAAAGCTAATAGTGCTAAATTTTTCATCTGTGATGCAGTGAAATTTTTAACAGATTTTTTGAAAAAAGTAACACCAGATTACATAGTCCCTGCAATACCTGGCAATTTGACAGGAAAACTGGTTATGAGATGGCTCGAAGACAAGGGCTTTAAGATAAAAGTTGAATCAGAATTGGTAAGAGAAGTGTTAGATGATATTCCAAAGAGCATGATCAATCATTATGATGAGGATTCAGGAACTATAATAGTAAGCTATATGCCAAAAGGGAGCCTTTGTAAGATTCCTTGCGATCAACCACTAGAATTCTGCCCAACTACTGGCAAGCCAAAAGCAGGCGCTATGTATAAAGTATTGGAGCATGCTACTTGGAGTAAGGTTAAAACATCGAAGATTATTCCTAGCCATAAACTTCAGCGTAATGTAGGATGTTTTATAGGAGAAGAGCTTACGTCATTTCTATCATATATTGATCAGATTGAAAGGCCTTACAGCGTAGCCATTGGTACTGCCTGTGCATGCCATGGAATCTTGAATATATTCTCGGTCTTATAATTCATAACTCTATGTGAAAAGTATCAGTTCATGGCTAGAATAGTGATAGCGTGCAGAATTCCACAAAGTATTTTCTAATTCTTTAACTCTTTGATCTTGTATGACCTTCCCTAGAGTTCTTAAGGAAATCGTTTGCTCATCTTGTGGGAGCAAAGGAACCCTAGAGTATTATAGTTATAACAAATTCTTGGATTGTCCGGTTTATCGATGTTCTAAATGTAGTTTTTCAACCTATGTGCCTGTGCCATCTTTGTGCAACCTATAGCAGATTGACCTTTTTGATTGGAATAGCATCGGATTCTAATGATCACCGTTGATTTCCAATTATGAAATTTTTTCATGATAATACTAGTCAAGCTCTTTCTAACCATCATGCAACATTATTATAACTTTAATTAGACGGGAAACCAATAAGAATCTAGAGATAATGGTAGAGTTACAGATTAAGGATTTACATGTAAGCGTTGAAGGAAAAGAAATTCTGAAGGGTTTTGACTTAAGAGTTAGACAGGGCGAGATTCATGCCCTTATGGGACCCAATGCTTCTGGCAAGAGCACTTTATCACATACTATAATGGGTCATCCAAGGTACAAGGTAGAGAAGGGAGACATATTGCTTGATGGCGAGAGTATTCTCAAGCTCACTCCAGATGAAAGGGCAAGGAAAGGACTTTTCTTGGCTTTTCAGTATCCTCTTGAGATTCCTGGAGTAAGCTTAGCTAACTTTCTTAGAATAGCGTATAACAATACGATGCAGGCTTATAAGCCCAAAGATGTGAGTGGAGAGGTAGTTTCCATCTTTAAATTCAGGGAAATTTTGAAGGAGAAGTTAAAACTCTTGAAGATGGATGAATCCTTTGCCAATCGCTATCTGAATGAAGGCTTTTCTGGCGGTGAAAAGAAGAAGTGTGAAATCTTGCAGATGGCTATATTACGACCAAAGATAGCCGTACTGGATGAGACAGATTCGGGTTTGGATATAGACGCTTTGAAGACAGTTGCCAAAGGAATCAATACACTGATGGGTCCTGATATGGGAATATTGTTCATAACTCATTATCAAAGAGTATTGAGATATGTAAGACCCAATTACGTTCACATACTTTTAGATGGTAGAATTGTCAAGTCAGGAAAAGAAGAACTGGCTTTAGAGCTTGAGGAGAAGGGATACGATTGGATCAAGAAGGAGCTTTCCATGGTGTGATTTGAATGGCATCGGACAAGATGATAATAGATGAGTCAAAGTATGAAGCAAAGGTTCCAATACGGTATGTATTCAAGACTGAACCAGGTCTTACGGAAAGAACTATTAGAGAAATATCTTCAGAGAAGAATGAGCCTGATTGGATGCTTAAAAGAAGGCTAAAATCCTTTGAAATCTTCAAAAGTAAACCCGTGCCAACATGGGGTCCAGACCTTAGCGAATTAGATTTTGATAGAATTACTTTTTACATAAAGCCAGAAGATAGAAAGGCTGCGAGTTGGGAAGAGTTACCAGAGGATATTAGAGAGACCTTTGATAGGCTAGGAATACCAGAGTATGAGAGAAGGTTCCTTGGAGGTTCTGGTGCTATGTATGAGTCAGAAGTCGTCTATAGCAAGTTGAAGAAAGAACTCAAAGATATGGGAGTGATCTTCACAGATACTGATACTGCGGTGAAAGAGTATCCTGAACTGGTCAAAGAATACTTCATGACAAAGTGCATTCCTCCATCTGATAACAAGTTCGCTGCCCTTCATGGCGCTGTTTGGAGCGGTGGTAGCTTCATATACGTTCCACCTAATGTCAAAGTGCCTGTTCCTTTACAGATTTACTTCGTAATGGCTCAAGAAGCAGAAGGGCAGTTCGAGCATACAATTATAATTGCTGAGGAAGGAAGTGAAGTGAATTATATTGAAGGATGCTCTGCACCAAGGTATAGTAGATCATCTTTACATAGTGGAGTTGTAGAAATATTCGTCAAAAAGAATGCAAGAGTAAGATACACTTCTATTCAAAACTGGAGCAAGAGCATCTACAACCTTAACACGAAAAGATCACTGGTTGACGAAAATGGTGTAGTGGAGTGGATAAGCGGTACTATGGGGAGCAAGGTAACGATGCTTTATCCTGGAAGTATATTGAGAGGCAGAGGAGCAAGGGCAGAGCATCTCACAATAGGTTTTGCTGGCAATGGACAACATAAAGAAGGTGGTTCAAGAATCATAATAAGTGCGCCTTATGCTTCAGCCAAAGTAATTGCAAAGAGCATCTGTGCGAATGGTGGTGTAATGGGCTATAGAGGGCTTGTCAAGATAAATAAAGGATCGATAGGATCAAAGGTGAACGTAAGATGTGATGCATTATTGATGGACCCATTGTCAAAATCCTATACAATTCCTTACAATGAAATATATGAGACAAGAGAAGTTTTAGCTTCACATGAAGCCTTTGCTGGAAAGATAGATGAGGACCATTTATTCTACCTTATGACTCGTGGTCTTAATGAGGAAGAGGCAAAAGCCCTTGTTGTGAGAGGTTTCATCGAGCCCATCATGAAGAAATTACCTTTCGAGTATGCTGTGGAACTAAATCGCCTCATAGAGTTAGAAATCTCTAAGTTGCCAGGAGCAGTAGGCTAATAACAATACTTAGATAATTTTCATAAAATTTGATGATAAAAATGAGCCTATCGATAAACCTAGTTGAAGAAAAATCAAGGCTAGGAAAAGAGCCAGAATGGATGAGGGAGAAGAGGATCGAGGCTTGGAAAATCTTTGAAAGTTTACCTATGCCACAGTGGCGTTATCTTGAAGAAAGATCAAAGTTGCGTTATGCAGAAGAGTGGAAGTATACAAGCCAATATTTTAGTGAACTAAATCTATCCAAATTCATTCCATCTATTGAATTTGAAGAGTTAAAGACTCCTTCAAAAGAATTTCAAGAGAAAAGGGCAAGGTCTGGCTTTTTGATGCAAAAGAATTCAAAGACCGTCAATATCACATTAAGAGATGATTTAAGGGATAAAGGAGTCATCTTCACTTCTCTAAAAATAGCATTGATGGAGTATCCTGAATTGGTCAAAGAATACTTCATGAAGTTAGTACCTCCATCTGAAAATAAGTTCATAGCTCTTCATGGAGCTTTATGGGATGGTGGAGCTTTCCTTTATGTACCTGAGAATGTTGAATTAAATCTTCCCTTACAAAGTTCTTTTCATGCCACATCTGGCAAAGCCTTCTTCAACCATACACTAATAATAGCTGAGCCTAATAGCTCTATAACATATTTTGAGGATTACAGATCAAAATATCAAGCTCAAGCCCTACACACAGAGGTTGTTGAAGTATACTTAAAGAAGGGAGCTAGGATGAATTTCTTTACGATTCAAGATTGGAGCAGCAAAGTCTACAACTTCTCTGTAAGAAGATCGTTATTGGATAATGATAGCGCAATAAATAGCATAATAGGGTCCTTTGGAGGTAAATTAAGTAGAACCGATTTGGACGTTCTTTTAAAAGGTTCTAATACAAGATCTGAGAACTACGTTCTATTCTTTGGTAGGGGAGATCAGCACTTGGATATTAACACAAACGCTCTTCATGAAGCCAAGAATACGAATAGTCAAACCATGGTAAAAGGTGGATTAAAGGAAGATTCGACTTCAGTTTATAGAGGAAAGATAAAGATCGATAGAGATGCTACTCAATCAGATGCAAATCTATCTGAGAGAGTATTACTCTTAAGCGATAGAGCCCATTCATACGCAGTACCTAGCTTAGAGATAGAGAACAATGAGGTTAAGGCTGGACATGGAATAGCCGTCAGCCAAGTCGATGATGATCAACTTTTCTATCTGATGAGCCGTGGTCTTAAAAGAATAGATGCTGAGAAGTTAATAGTTCAAGGCTTTTTTGAACCTATAATTCAACTGATGCCCGTTAACGATTTAAGGTTAAATTTCCAGAATATCATTAGAGATAGGATAGAAAGATGAAAGAATTGTCAAGAAAACCAATAGATGTAGAAAAGATCAGGAAGGACTTCCCTATCTTTAACCAGAAGATAAGAGGGATGCCTTGCGTATATTTGGACAATGCAGCCACATCTCAAAGACCTAACCAAGTCGTCGATGCTATGAACGATTATTATCAGATATACAATGCTACAATTCACAGAGTCATATACGAACTTGGAGAGAAGGCTACAGATGCTTACGAAGGAGCCAGAGAAAAGGTAGCCAAATTTATCAACGCAAAACCTGAAGAGGTAATCTTCGTCAGAAATACTACAGAGGCTATAAACCTTGTTGCATATAGTTGGGGCAGAGCAAACATAAGAGAAGGAGATAAGATTCTTCTAACCTTGTTGGAGCATCATAGCAATATAATACCTTGGCAACTTCTTGCTAAAGAGAAGAAAGCTCATTTAGAATTCATTGATATAGATGATGAAGGGCTTTTGAAAATGGATGATTTTGAAAAGTTTATGAATGAAGAGATAAAGTTCATGGGCTTGGTTCATGTTTCAAATGTATTGGGTACTATAAACCCAGTCAAAGAAATGGTAAATTACGCTCATAAAAATGGTGCATTAGTATTAGTGGATGCAGCCCAATCAGTACCACATATGCCAGTAGATGTTCGTGAGATGGATTGTGACTTTCTGGCATTCTCAGGGCATAAGATGCTAGGACCGACTGGAATTGGAGTATTATATGGTAAAAAAGAATTGCTTGAAGAGATGAACCCATTTCTTAGTGGTGGAGACATGATAAGAGAAGTTCATCTTAGAGAAGCGAGCTGGGATGAACTACCATGGAAGTTTGAAGCAGGAACATCCAATGTTGCAGGAGCCATAGGATTAGGAGCGGCTGTTGA
>JARVKD010000031.1 GCA_029775875.1 Nitrososphaeria archaeon | reverse complement strand
TCGATGACAAAAACCCTATCTCTCCCTTTTGAAAACTCTTTCTTGCCTTTTCCACACCAGCAACGATTCCTAAAGTGATGTAAACAAATTGATCCTTGAACCTGATGGCTCTTCCCTGTGAAGGCATATTCCTTAACAAAGCGTTCAAGGTAATTGGGGCAAGATGGCGAAAGACTTCTCCTTCAGCCCTTCCTTTTCCATAAACCTCTATTGTGATTCTCAGCTTGGAGACCGAGGTCTTTGAGTTCATGGGATAGATTATCTATCGTTTATCAATTTGCGTTTAAATTTTTATCGATTAAAAAGATGATTTCAAAACTTGAAAACTCCATTCTATCTCAGAAATCTGACATAAAACAACATAAGTTTTTATAAGTAGGTTCCAATCTTGCTTTTGGTGATTATTATTGGTGTTCAAGCTGATAGAAGTCATAGGCAGATCCAATAGAGATTTTACAGATGCAGCCAAAAATGCGGTCGAGGTAGCCGCAAAGACCGTTGAAGAAATTCGGTGGGTCGAAGTCATTAGCTTCAGTATGGTTGTAAAGGAAGGCAAGGTGGTCGAGTATCAAGCGAAGACCAAGATAGCCTTTGAGGTCATACGCGAATAGCTCAAAATTAGATAGCAAAAAGAACTACTACTAATGGCAAAGAATGAGAAATGGACTTTCAGAGTGCCAAAAGGATGAAAAAGCGTAGATTAACGCCATTAAAAATTAACTACGTGATGAAGAACAATCTTGATCTCAATTGGAATTAAAGATTTGCAGGGATTTGTTGATTTTGTATCTGATTTTTAAATCAAAAGCTTTATTTGGCATTTTTTTAGTCTTAAGAGAACATTGGTAGCGGCTATATCAAAGGCTCCATTAGATAAGAAGAAGGTAAAGAAAGTTACTGATAAGAAGGTTATCATAGGCCCTCCTAATCTCACTAGATTTGAGAGGGCAAGGATCATTGGAGCCCGCGCTCTTCAACTTGCCCTTGGTGCGCCCCCTTTCATATCCGTGCCTCCTAACATAAAGGACCCTATTTCCCTTGCTATAGCTGAACTACAGAGCAAAGCTTTACCCATATCTATCAGAAGAACCTTACCAGATGGTAGATACCAAGACATACCAATAGACGATTTGTTGGATTAATGCCTATAATGTATTAAGAAGTTTGTGAAGATGAAATGAAGTTTGAGTTAGTAAAGGTTTATTGTCCTCAATGCCAAAGGGAAACATGGCACACTAATATTTGTTTTCACCCCATGTATTCATTTTTTGATTTCACTGCATGTTTTGATTGCCTGCCCGAGATTGAGAAGCTCTTTTTTGATGATCTTAAAAAGTATTCAGAAAAGAGGCATAGGCGACCATAAGAAGCTTTGAACGCAATGATTTAAATAAAAATAAGCCTTTAAAGCTATTGGTTCGCATGCTATATTCGATAATAGCAGACACTTACGAGAAGATAGAAGAGACGACGAAAAGGCTAGAGATTACTGACTACCTTGTAGACTTGTTTAAAAAGACTGATCCAAATTTGATAGATAAGGTAGTATATCTAACTCAAGGTAAGCTTTACCCCGACTATGTGGGAATAGAGATAGGAGTTGCAGAGAAGCTTGCCATCAAGGCTATAGGGTTTGCAGCAGGCAGAGATCTAGAAAGCATAGAAAAGATTTACAAGAAGATGGGAGATATAGGTCTAGTTGCTCAGGAAGTTCTGAAGGATCGAGCACAAGCCACACTCTTTAGAGAACCCCTTACAGTAGAGAGAGTATATGAAACTTTAGACAAGATGGCAAAGATGTCTGGACCAGGATCAATAGATGCAAAGCTCAAGTATATCTCAAGCTTATTCAATGATGCAACGCCAAAAGAAGCAAGGTATATCATCAGAACCATAACAGGCGAACTTAGGCTCGGTGTAGCAGACTATACAGTCTTGGATGCATTGGCTATTGCTTATACGAATGATAAGAGCAATAGACCTTTGCTTGAGAGAGCCTATAACCTGTCTAGTGATCTAGGGGCTATTGCAAAGACCGTAGCAACTGAGGGACTAAATGGCATTAAAAGGTTCAAGATAACCTTAGGCAAGCCTATCAGACCCATGCTGGCTGAAAGACTTGAGACAGCGCAAGAAATAGTAGAAAAGCTTGAGGGAAGATGTGTTGCAGAGTATAAGCTTGATGGGGAGCGTATTCAAATCCATAAGGATGGAAAATCGGTAAATTTGTTCTCACGCAGATTGGAGAATATAACTCATCATTACCCTGACGTTAAAGACCTTGTGAGAAGCAATCTTAAAGCTAATAAAGTTATAGCAGAAGCAGAGTGCGTAGCCATGAACATTGATACAGGAGAGCTTTTACCTTTTCAAGAGCTTATGCATAGAAGGCGAAAGTATGGAATAGAGGAGGCTATGAGAGCATATCCTATTTCGTTGTTCTTCTTCGATGTTCTATATCTGAATGGTGAAGATTTGACTCAAAGACCCTACTCTGAAAGGAGAGAAATGTTGGAAAAGATCATAATAAAGGATGATAGAGTTAGAGTTGTTCAAAGCATAAAATCGAATGATCCAAAAGAGATAGAGAACTTCATGGAACAAGCCATATCCGATGGTTGTGAAGGTTTAGTGATAAAAGATGTTGATAGCGTCTACAGAGCAGGTGCAAGAGAGTTCAGCTGGATCAAGCTCAAAAGAGAGTATAGAAGTGAGCTGAAGGATACTTTAGATCTAGTGATAGTAGGTGCATTCCATGGTAGGGGTCGAAGAGCCGGCAAATACGGTGCGTTCTTACTTGCTGCTTACGATAAAGATGCAGATATTTTCAGAACTGTTTGTAAAATTGGGACTGGTTTTACTGATGAAGACTTAGAAAAATTTCCAAAGATGCTTGCTCCTTACAAAATCGCCCATAAGCATGGTCGTGTTGATTCAAAGTTGGAGGCTGATGTCTGGTTTGTTCCTCAAATAGTTATTGAAACCATTGCTGCTGAGATAACCGTTAGCCCGACTCATACATGCTGCATGGATGCCATCCGCAAAGATAGTGGTCTTGCATTAAGGTTCCCTAAGTATACAGGCAAGATTAGAGATGATAAAGCTCCTGAAGATGCAACCACTGTTCAGGAGGTATTAGAGATGTATAAGAGCCAATTGAAAAGGATAGAAAAGGAGGCAGTATCAGAAGCAGTATAAAAAATAAAATTTTTTGCTTTAATAAAAACAATTTATAAAAGTGGTAGTTTAATTCAGTAATTGTTAGAATTCATGGAAAAAGTGGGTCTGATTGTCATCTTTAGAGCAAGTTGCCAAGTCTTTGATTAAGATCGAGCGAGAAGACTGGGCTGTTCTTCATTCAATGGAGAAAATGATTCCATCTTACGAATTTATTCCTGTTGATCAGATAGTCAGAGTAAGTGATCTTGCTAAGGAAGAAGTTGAGTTTAGGCTCGATAGGCTTAATGAGATAGGGCTCATTATTAGCGGTGGGAAAGGTTACTCATTAGTCTCAGCCGGGCTTGATGCCATTGCTCTTAATGCCTTTGTCAAAAGAAATCTGATAAGTGCACTTGGGAAGCCTATAGGCATGGGCAAGGAATCTGACGTTATCGAGGCTATAAACGATCTTGGAGAGGAATATGCAATAAAGTTCTATAGAATAGGAAGAATAAGCTTTAGAGCCATAAGGAAAAAACGCAAATACACTACAACTCTTAGTGGGCATCGTTGGCTAATGGCAAATATGCAAGCTGCAAAGAAAGAGTACGATGCTTTAAAAAAATTATATCCAATAGGAGTTTCGGTGCCAGAGGCCATAGCTAGAGAGAGACACGCTGTCCTCATGAGAAAGGTGGAGGGATCGATGCTTTCTGACATAAAAACCTTAGATTCTCCTGAAAAAGTATTGCGTAATATTATAGTTGATGTCAAACTGGCTTACACTTTAGGAGGTATAGTAAATGGCGATCTCAGCGAATATAATGTTCTTTATGATGGAAAGAAAGCGTGGATAATAGACTGGCCTCAATACATCGACAAAAAACACCCAAATTCATCCATACTCTTAGACAGAGACTTATCGAATATATTGAAATTTTTTAAGAAGAGGTTCAAGGTCGAGTGCAAATTAGAGTCAGCCTCTTTCTATGTTAGAGGATGGAGTGATAAACTGGAGATTTTTAAAGGATAAATCAAAAGAGTCTGATAGAGCCGCTTAAAATCAAGGATGTGAGATCAGTAACCTTTGATATTTGTTCTTCCGTTATCGATTCTACGTCTGCTCTTATTGATGACAATGAGACACCTTGCTCCAGCACTAAGGCAACACTGGCTATTTGAGGTTGGTCTATGGGATTGCCTATACAACTGAGCATGCGAGTGTAAACCTCTCTTATCCCTTTTACTTCGTTGTATACCTTATCTGCAATTCTTTGGGCTAAAATATTAAAGAGCTTGCCAGTATGATTGACTGGGTTCTTGCCAGCCGATGCCTCCATAGAACATTCTCTCAAAGGCGTGATCAAGCCGTTGGACCTATTGCCTCTACCTGTGTTGCCATCGTCTCCAGCTTCAGCTGAAGTTCCTGTCACAGTAAGATAGAATACACCCTTCTGGTAATCGTCTGCAGGATTCATCTTCAACTTTACATCCATATCGGTAATCTTAGAGGAAAAATCTTCAATCCTCTTCTTAGTATCCTCCATGATGCTAACATAGTGGCTCTTATCAGGAATTAAGCTACTTATCGTAGCTGCAGCAATTGTAAGATTGATTTCCCTGTCCTTTCTTAAGCCCATGACTTTTATATCCTCTCCTAACTCAGGAATTTCCTTCTTTAGCTTGTCAGAATTTAAGAATCTTTCAGTTTCTAGAACAAGCCTTTCTGTTGGGCTTAAAGGTGCGTAGCCCACCCCTATAGAAGTATCGTTGGATGAAGGTATGCCCTTGGATTTTTCGAATATATGGATAAGGTCAGCAGATCCTTGCTTTATTCTGTAATCTACTATGATGTGCTTCTCGGGATCAAGAAACCTCATATTTGACTTGAAAAATTTCTTTATTGCTGATATGGTAAGCCTTCCCACAGGTATAGGCTCCATCTTATTTTCTTTTGCTATGAAGCTTACAGCTCTTCCTGCTACAATTACATATATAGGCTCTATAACATCTCCTCCGCCGAACACAGGGTTAGACCTGCCACCTACAAGAAGGCCTTTGTCTACATTATGATGTAAGATGGTGCCATAATTTTGAAGATAGTATTCACATAAGGCTCTAGAGACGGATTCTGATGCCCCGTCTATGAGGCTGTCAGGATGACCTTGCCCTTTACGCTCTACAATCTCTACCTCAAGGTCCTCTATTGCAGTGTTCCTAAGTTGCTCAATATGAATATGCCTCTCCATAATCGTGCATTCCTCTTAAAGATCCTCTACAATTCTGATGAAGAGTACGTTGTTGCCTCTTATAACAACTTTCCCGTAGTTGGCCAAGAGATTATTCTTGTTGTATTCCTCTGCATCTATCAGAATCAAGTTCATGTAGGGATCGATGTTGCACATCTTTCCCTTATATTCTATATCACTCTTTAATCTAACTACAACGTGCTTGTTTATGGCCTTTTGTAGTGCCGTTATGGGTTTTTTCATGACCTGAGACAATAAATAATTCCCCTTGCTCTAGTTCTTCTATTCAAAGAGGTCTAAAATAAAAATCTTCCTAAGCCGTAATCCTAACATCAACTCAAAGCTAAATATATGGGGATAACGTTTTATTCTAAGTTTTAAATCTTTGAACCTTAAAGGCTAAAAATGCTCGCAAACCAAGATGTCAATGAGGTAGACTGGATCCCCAAGAACTTAGCCCTTAAACTGAAAGATCTAAGATTGAATACGCTGTTGGACGTTGCTACACTTCCTATGAATGCCTTGGAAGGATTAGAGCTAAATAGACAAGATGTGATGAAAATCATAAAAAATGTAATCATGCTCTTAAGCAATGCAAGTAAAGGTTCTGAAGCATCCTATAGGGCAATCAGTCATAAAAAGATAGACTTAGGGTCAAAATCACTGAACGAATTATTGAATGGAGGAGTAAGGACAGGCTTTGTAACAGACTTTTTTGGAGCCAGCAAAACAGGAAAGACTCAGATATGCTTTCAACTCTGCGTTAATCTGCAGCGCTTGAATAAGGAGAGCGGAATTGTCTTTGTGGACTCTTCAGGAACCTTCAGACCTGAAAGGATTATAGAGATGGCAGAAAGTATTAAATTGGAAGAAGATGTATTCGACAGGATAATGGTTGTGAGAGCAAGAAGTGTAGACGAGCAGATAGAAGTGCCAAGAAGGTTAAAGAAAGAGGCTCCATTTAACGTCAAATTGCTCATCATAGACACATTGACGGACAATTTCGTCTTCGAATATCAAGGCGGAGAGAGAATCATAGAAAGGCAGGCAAAACTAGCCAGGCATTTGCATGATTTATGCTCATTAGCTATCAGAGATGATATGGCTGTTCTAATTACCAACACTGTTAGAGCAAGAGTTGGCGCGGAGCAAAGTTACTATGAAGTAGAAACAGGAGGGAATGTTGTATCTCAAGGGGTTCATATTAGAGTTCGCCTATCTAGAGACGCCTTTGGATTAAAGGCTGAACTGGTCCAGCCACCCATTGCTAAGCCCACTGCCTATTTTGCAGTAGACTCAAGAGGGATAATCGATAATGGTCGACATGAGAAGAGATAAAATAAGAAGATGTTTTCAGCTTATCCTTGAAAAGAAGTATTCTGATGCCAGAAACCTTCTTAAGCCTATGGATAATCATCCAGGTCTTGACATAAACCCAGGCATCAAGTTTGCAATCGAAGGCATAATAGATTTCTTAACCAACGAGTCCAAGGAGAAGCAACTTAGAGATATTGACCGTTTAAAGAAGTTACGCCAATTTTTTAAGCGTAAATCCTCATCCTCATGGAGCGATGATTTCGATAGAGAGTACTTTGAGGTTTGGATAGGTTTTCTCAACTTCTTACAAAGGCAACTGAAATCAAGGAGGGAGACTGATAGTATAGTAGATAATCCAAGTAAAGAGCCAGAGAGCTATGAAGCTGCCTAAGCCGGTGGTGAATATCTTGTGAGATTCCTGTTGGGGCAGATTTAATCTTATGACATACTTAGCCACTAGGTAAGATACGATATACATTATTGGGCCAAGCAAAAGTCCTGTGTATAGCATACCATCAGAAAAGCCCATTACGCCTGAGAGCAAGCCTGTGGCCGCTCCTAAAAAGGCACGAATCCAGAAGACTTGGTCAAGTTGCTTCATGCTTATCACACTGAGAAAGTTTTAACGAAATTTAAATGTATTGGAAAAACAAATGTTTCTCTAACATTCAAAGTATAGATAAATAACCTGCAAATTCAGCCAGTCATCTTTGACATAAGACTTATAGCAAAAATCATCGATATAAAAGAACAGGCTGTTTTATGTTCAACAAACCAAATTCAGAATTACATGAGCTAATATTCATCAAGGCAGGTCCTGTGCAATTAGAAGGGATGCTGGAGATTCCCAAGGATGCGAAAGGTGTAGTACTATTTGCACATGGTAGTGGTAGTAGCCGCCATAGCAAGCGCAATAAATACGTCGCTAGTGTTCTGGGAGCTTCTGGGATTGGTACGTTGCTTTTCGATCTATTAACGGTTAAGGAAGCTGAAGATCGCGCAAATGTTTTTAATATAGATATGCTGGCTCAAAGACTTCTATATGCTACAGAGTGGATTATAAATAATCCAGAAACAAAAAATCTTCCTATAGGGTATTTTGGAGCAAGCACTGGCGCAGCGGCTGCTATAAAGGCTGCAGTTATTACATCCTCAAATATAAGGGCTATAGTTTCACGTGGCGGACGCCCTGATATGGTAGGTTCTGCCTTGCAAAAAGTAAAATCCCCCACACTACTGATAGTGGGAGGCAACGATTTTGGAGTATTGGAGCTTAACATGGAAGCCTACAACGAATTACGCTGTGAAAAAGACATAAAGATCATTCCAGGGGCAACTCATCTTTTTGAAGAACCAGGAACCCTAGAAGAAGTGGCAAGGCTTGCAAGTGATTGGTTCTTGAAACAATTTAAAAAGTCAGCTAATTTCTAAAAACCGATCGCTAGCTTTACCTTCTCATCTACGATTTTCACCGAAAGCTATCTAAGAGATAATAATCTAAATGAATTTAAAAGCACAAGTTATATTCGATGATCTTTTGATTGGTTGTAAAGGTGCATTCATGCTTTTCTATCAGTTCAAAGTTAGGAAGAATCAAATGCTTTTAACTTATTCGTTATTAATTACTGATGGATTTGGAGCTATCAAGCATAGAGATAAAGCACATAGTGAGGAAGTTAAATGAATCCCTTACTGGGTATTATATAAGCAATGTGTATCAGATAGATGATAACACTATACTTCTAAAATTACATCATAGTGAAAAACCTGAGAAGAATTTGGTGATATCGGCAGGAAAGGGCTTATGGCTCACAAGATACATGATAGAGAGAGAAGAGTCTTTGGGAATAGCGGCATCTTTGAGGAAGAGAATAGTTAGAGCAAAGATAATGGGGATTGAACAACCCGAAGGAGAAAGAATAGCAATCTTGAATCTGAGCTCTTCTGAGGGATTTTTTAAGCTCATAGGTGAGTTCTTTGGAGAAGGTAACATAATCCTCACAGATAAGGATGATATTATCATATCAGCATTAAGGAAGTTAAAGGTAAGGCATCGTGAAGTATTGCCTAGAATGAGATATTCCCTCCCACCATATAAGGGCTTGAACATAAATTCTTTGAATCTGGATGATTTGTTGCCCTTGTTAAGCTCAAAGCTAGAAGCTTCAAGGTGGTTAGGGAGAAATCTATCCCTATCAAAGAAATATGTTGAAGAAATACTGGCAAGAGCTGAAATAGACCCTAAAGTCACAGGAATGAATCTTAAGAAGGAAGATGTTCAAAAAATACTTGTAAAGGTAAAGGAAGTAATCAGCCTTCCCGAAGCTGAGGATGCTAAGCCGATACTACTTCTTGAAAATGGACATCCTGTAGATGCTACACCTTTTGAGTTCTTATCTTATAGAGGAAAAGATTTTAAAATTTTCTCATCCTATCTCGAAGCTTTAGACGAGTTGTTTAATGAAGAAATGAAGACTTCTAAATATGAAATCAACCTTAAACCTTTGCGTCAAAAGATAGAGGAGATAGAATTCGCCTTACAAGAGCAAAGAAAGTTAAAAGAAAGCATATTGATTAAGGCTGAGACTCTTAGAAACATTGCACAAAAAATTTCAGGTGTGGCTGTTTCACAAGGCATTCAAAATCTCGAGGATATGATGAGTAGATTCTCAGATTTAGAAATAGATGATATGAAAATGGCAGGTAATACGTTACTCGTTTCGATAAAGGGCTTGAAATTTGAAGTAGATAGGAAATTCTCGGTCATGGCTTTTGCATCTCAACTATATAATGAAGCGAAGAGCTTAGAGAAGAAATCAAGAGCCATAGAATCGGCTGAAGAATCTCTAGTAGCAGAGAAAGATGCTTTGACAAAGAAGCTTGAGGAGCATGAGACAGTTGCAAAATCTGAAGAAACCAAGGTAAAAAGGGAAAAGGCATGGTTCGAAAGATACCGCTGGTTCATAACATCAGACGGATTGCTTGCAATTGGTGGAAGAGATTCTACCTCAAATTCAGCAATCATAAGAAAGCATATGAAGGATAATGATATAGTTTTTCATGCGGATATTCCAGGATCACCTTTCTTCATATTGAAAGACGCTGGTCTAAAAATGGAGCAGAGCGTAAATGAGACAGCCCAAGCTGTCGCTAGTTACAGCAGAGCATGGAAGGAAGGCTTTACATCTATGGATGCTTATTGGGTCGAACCAAAGCAAGTTAAAGCTCAAGCTCCAAGTGGCATGTATCTGCCAAAAGGTAGTTTTCTAATTGAAGGAAAAAAGAACTACATAAAAGATTTAGAGATCAAAATCGCTATAGGTGTGCGCCAGATAGAAGACGGCATAGCAGTTATGGGAGGACCGCCAAGCGCTGTAAAGAAAAACACTTTAGCATATGTTGTATTAGAGCCTGATAAAGATACGATTGGCGAGACTGCTAAAAAGGTCAAAGCCAATCTTGTTAAAATGGCTCGAGAAAAGTCAAAATTATTCAAGGCTATAAATCTTGATGATATAGCAAGAGCCCTCCCACCAAGTGGTGGAAAGATAGTTTCTGTGGGATTTGGTGAGCAAAGTATTTAATGTGATCTAATTAATTAAAAGATGGGAAAGATTGACTATAGAACCGTCAGTGCGTACAAGAGTATTAGTGGGACAGGTTATGAATAGTCCTGTCATTACAGCGTCTCCTAATGAGACAGCAAAGGATTTAGCTCTCAAAATGATCGAATATAAAGTTGGGAGCATAGTTATTACTGAAAGCGATGAACCCGTGGGAATAGTTACAGATGGGGATATGGCTCTCAAAATTATAGCAAAGGACTTGAAGCCAAGTAAGGTCCTGGCACGAGATATAATGTCCTCGCCTCTACATACTATTGACAGTGAAAAGGACATAAGAGAAGCAGCCAGAGCCATGAGAAATCAAGGGATAAAGAGGCTAGGTGTGACCCATAATAGCAAACTGGTCGGCATAATAACAATGTCAGACATAGTCTCTGTGACACCTGAAGTCATGGATGTAATATCAGAAAAAGCTCGCATCATGGCTGGTGAGCCAAGAAAGAAAAGGGGTTACTTAGCTGGCTATTGTGATTCTTGCAACCAATGGTCTGATTACTTGCTGGAAGTAGACGGTAGATTTTTGTGTGAGAACTGCCGTGAAGGGGAAAGATCCTCTGAAGATCTGCCATAGTCTAACTTAACCCTTAATAAGTTACATACCATAAAGTAAATCTTGATCATATTATGATCAGGCTTTATTTGGTGTCATAACAATGGAAAAAGTTGGAAGATATATGACCCGTGAAGTCTTCACATTAAATCCTAACGATTCTCTGGCAAAGGCAAGAAATATAATGCTTACCAAAAAGATAGGAAAGTTATTGATAGTTGATGAGAAGGAAAGAGTTCTAGGCATTATATCAAGAAGTGATATGGCTTTTGCCCTAGGTAAAGGCTCTCCAAGGTGGAGAAAAAGACCTATCGATCAGATGCTGGTAAAGGATTTGATGGTAACAAAAGTGATAACAGTGGAACCTTCAACGCCTTTGAACGAAGCAGCCAAGGTCATGCTGGAAAAAGATCTCAGCGGGCTACCAGTAATAGATAAAGGCCGTTTAGTAGGAATATTGACTACTCATGATCTGACGAAGTACCTAGCAGATTATGGTAGTAGTGATTTAAGAGTGAGGGATGTAATGGATAAGAAAGTTGCAAAAGCTTCACCCTTTCATAGCATTCACCATGTAGTTGAACTAATGGCATCGACTCCAACTAGGCGTGTTGTGATAGTTGATAGCGAAGGGAGGCCGATAGGGCTCATTTCGCCATTTAATATAGCCTTCACAAAATTCGATATCGAGAGAAAGGTTGTATTCAGGCGTTCCTTAGGCGGATTTTATGAACCCACTCACAGAAAAGTGGCATACTTTGGCATAGCCATTGCAGGAGATGTCATGAGCTCACCCGTTTTTATAATCCATGAGGAAGATAGCGTCACTGAAGCAGCTAGGAATATGGTGTACAATGGTATAGGAGCATTACCAGTTCTGGATAAAAATCATCGCCTCACAGGAATCTTCTCCAGGAGAGAGGTGCTAAAGGTAATTGCGCGCTGATTCATTGGACAAGATAAAGGTTTCAGACATTCCTTTAGACAGAGTTTTTACAGTAAGCAAAAGTGACAAATTAGCCCAACTTATCTATGTTATGAGTAAAAAAGGGGCAGATAGAGCCATTGTAACATCAGAAGGCATACCAGTAGGAATAGCGACTGTAAAGGATGTGTTCATAAAGCTTGGCACAAAACGCCTCAAAGGGCTATCACCTTCCTCGATGAGTGTATCAGGATTCATGAGTGATAAATTCGTCTCGGGCAATCTTGATGAAGATCTTCTTACTGTCTCGAGGAGAATGAGAGATGAAGATATAAGCGCACTTCCCATAATCCATGATCTTCAACCTATAGGTCTTGTAACTAGAAGGATGATCATAAATCTCTTAAAAAATAAAGGAAAGACGAAAGTTAAGGATGCTATTACATTATCCATAATCACTATCAACCCTGATGCAAAGCTTCCCCAAGCTTTGGAAAAGATAAGAAAATCTCCAGCAAGGGAGATCGTTGTAGTTGATGACGATAAACCTGTAGGCATAATAAGTGAAAAAGAAATAGCCCTTACACTGTTCGATCTTCTTACCAGAGACTCGATATATCATGCTGATTCTGCTTTTAAGAGGCTCTTAGTTATGGACGTTATGAAGAGAGTTGACGAGTATGTGGAGCCTGATAGTCACATTGAAAAGGCCATAGACATCCTTCTCAATAGAGGTTTGAACACTTTGCCCGTTATAGCTGATAATGAATTTGTAGGATTGTTGACAAGAGATGTTATATTCTTGAAATTCCTTGAATTAGAAGAGAGTAAAGAATGGAAGAGATTGTAAATATAATCAATGCAAAGGTCTGGCTAAGAAGAGAGCTAACAGAGGCTGGCATCTCTATAGCAGGAGATAGAATTGCTAAGATAGGAAAGGATAGCAATTTGTTAAAGGCTGACAGAGTTTTTGATGCTGGAGGTAGGGTCGTTCTTCCTGGATTCATAGACGTTCACACTCATCTTAGAGACTTCGAGCTATCTTATAAAGAGGACTTCTCATCTGGCACAGCAGCGGCTGTAGCAGGAGGCTTTACACTAGTTTTGGATATGCCAAACAACAGGCCACCCACTACAATTCCTGAGGTGCTCAAAGCAAGAATTCAAAAAGCTGAAGGAAAGCTTTACTGTGATGTAGGCTTTTACGCAACTCCAAAGAGTCCTGATCAAGTTAGAGATTTAGCAAATTCTGGTTGTATAGCCATGAAGATATACATGGCAGGGTCTCTGGATGGTGAGAAATATTCTACAGAAAAAGAAATATTTGATCTAATCAAAGCGACTTCATCTTTGGGTATTACGCTCTCTATTCATGCGGAAGACCCTAAAATGATAAGAAAGGTTGGAGATGCTCCATCGCCTAATTTGCATGCAAAGGCTCATCCTGTAAAAGCTGAAGAGAATGCAATAGAAATGGCCATAAATGCTGCAAGAAAATCTCATGGGAAGGTAAACATATGCCATGTTTCTACTCTTAATGGGTTAAGCAAGATCAAAAGAGCTAAGAGAGATGGCGTTGATGTAACCTGTGAGGCTACTCCTCATCATACAATTCTTACAAATGAAGTATTTCAAAAGTTTGGCAAAATAGCTATAGTAGAACCGCCCTTACGCTCAAAGAAGCATACAGAGGCAATTCTAAGAGGAATATCAGATGGAGATGTAGATATTCTTGCCACAGACCACGCCCCTCATACTTTGGAGGAAAAAGAAAAAGCCCATCCTGGCTTTCCTGGTCTAGAGATAGCTTTGCCAGTCTTTTTCACCTTAGTGAAAGATGGTTTGCTCCCTTTATATAGAGTTGTTGATGCTTTCACCATAAAACCAGCGAGGAGGTTTTCCTTGAATTATTCTGGGGGGATATGTGTGGGAAAAATGGCGAACTTTACAGTAATTGATCTAAAGGGTGAGAGAAAGATTGATCAGGAAAACTTCTTCTCAAAGGCAAAATTCTCCCCCTTCAATGGCATGGTTGTAAAAGCTGGCGTTTATGCTACATTCATCAGAGGTAAAGAGGTCTTTTTAAATGGAGAAATAATTTCACCAGCAGGAGTGGGAAAGGTCATACATGGTAAGATTCGTGGTTGATGGTATGCTTGGAAGCTTAGCAAGAAAGCTAAGAATCTACGGATTCGATGTTCTTTATGATGCTGAAATCTTAGATGAGAGTATCTTAGCCATTGCTAAGAACGAGGATAGGATTATCTTAACTTCTGACAAAGCCCTTCATAATAAAGCCCTACTGAATGAGTTGAAGTCCATATTATTGTCAGAAGAGGAAGATGAAGATAGAATTGTGGCTGTATTCAGAAACTTTGGATTGAAACCCGAGCTTAATCCAAAAAATTCAAGGTGTCCTTTATGCAATGGAGATATAGAAGAAGTTGACAAGAATAGGCTGAAAAATGTTCCAGAGAGTATATTAGAAAAGCATGACCATTTCTATTCCTGTATGAAATGTGGCAAGGTCTATTGGATAGGGAGCCATTGGTTAAGACTAAGGAAACTTTCAGAAAGAGTTAGACAAAGATTATAACAAGTTTAAATCAAGGCGCATTTTTAGACTCAGTGAT
>JARVKD010000030.1 GCA_029775875.1 Nitrososphaeria archaeon | reverse complement strand
AAAGCATACCAACAGTCAAAACCACAGAGGCTCCCTTCATCTTTTCTGAATATGAAGGTAGAGTATTGCTAACTGTATTGGAGAAGAAGATGCAAGCGAATAGCATTGCGAATCAGATCAGCAAGATATTGTTCTTGACTACTGGGCATATAGTAGAGGCAAGAATTGCTCCAGATGTGATGAGGAGATTTCATGAGCAGAACTTCGAGGATACAAAAGTAGTATTCTTTGATGATGTTGATATTCCTAATGTCAATAAATTGTCTCTTTATGGCTCAGGCTTGGCAGACACAACTTTATACAACGATTATTGTAGCCATGGTAATGTATGGTACATTGTGATAAAGCCAAAGAAGTATGGATTTATAGTAGGAGTAACAAGAGATGGAGTAGTTACAATATTTAGTAGAGTAGAGAAGGATGACTTCATAAACTACGTAATAAACGAGATATATCCTTTGATCTCTTAACTCTTTTCCTTTTGTGATTTCAATTCATCTAAAATCTTCTTCAAGTAAGGTGCTTCTTCATATCCATGAATATGCTTTGAGATTATCTCATAAACTTCTTCTGGTCTACGAACTCCAAACAAAACATATGAACTTCTCCCTCTAGGGATAGAGACAGTTCTTCCTCCACTCACTGCAACGCCTCCACCAACCCCTTTTTTTGAAGCAACGCCCATACCAGCAGTGACAGCTGCCAAGTCTTGTCCCAAGCCAAAACCTGAAGCAGTTATCGGAAATATAGTGCCATAGTTGAAGATACGACCGAGAACCCCTTTTGTAAGAGCAAGATCGTTAATTTTGCCATAAGTCAATTCACGTCTCTTATATGATAGGAATCTCAGTTCAGATATTATTCGCTGATTGGTAACATAGAAATAATGCCCTCTTCGATAGAACTCTGTTAGGATTAAACCGATGATGCTTGCAATGATGGATGGAATCTGCATGTAATACGATGGCACATCATAGAATAAGACTATGGCTACTCCTGTAATTACTAGGATCAAAGCAAAAAAGAACCATCTCCATGTGATTTTTAATATCGCTATGGCAAGAAAAGGTACTACAATGAGAGCACTCCAAAGCAGTATGAAAAGTTGATCTTTTAATAGACCAAGCAGAGAGATGCTCTCTAGCCATGCTAGTATCTGTTCTTTATAAAAAACGAAGATTAGGCTTACGATCAACAAATATAAGAATATTGCAAAAAAGTCCACGAAGGCAAGGGGATGGGGTCTTAGAGATTTTACAAGTTCTTCATCCTCATTAAGTTTTAGAGTTTTAGATTTGTCCATCTTGATCAAAGAGCATTTACATCGATTTAAATCTTTATTCTTTATAGCTAGCTACGCACTACTTCGTAATCCTCTTCACTCTTCACTCCCAGACCGAGTTCTATGGCTCTTCTTATCTGTGCATAATCCCAAGGCTCTCTCTTCAGGTTATTGCCCTCAAAGCTCTTTATGATCTTTATACCCTCTACATCTATGGCAATTCTATCACCACTAGCAAGAATCAATCTTGGTTCTCTAACATCTCCGTTGAAAGGACCTCCTGTTATGAAGCACTTTCTCCCATCCATTATTATCAAATCTGGGTGGAATAGGCTTGCAAGCTCTGCTATTTTGTTCTCTCTCTTCCCCATGTGTATCCAAGGGCGCTGAGTCTTTTTTATGGCTCCCATGGTCAGCTTTATGCTCATGGTGAACTTTGCCAAGAAATGAGTTTTGAGGCAAGGTAGGAAGATCAATCTGTCTACCTCATTTATGATCTTTGGTATGCTTGCTTTCTTTAGGTACTTACCGTTCGGTACATCAACTTCTATCCATTCATGATCATCAAAGGAGTATACTTCAGCATTAGTCTCCTTTGCAACCTCTATCAATCCTCTAGCCTTAAGAGTGCTCATTGTATTCAAGGTCATCATCGATGATTCTCCTACTATTACTTTATCTGCTCCGTTCTCATACACTAACTCAATTACTGCCTTGACAAACTCTGAGTCTGATGATGCTGGATATTCATCTGCTGAGTTATAATTAGGTTTTAAAAGAACTTTCTTACCCTTTAAATCTAATCTATTCCAGCCACCTATCAACTCTACAGCCCTTTTTATGCTATCTTTAAGGTTATCCTCTGCTTTCACTATACTCACAAGAACCTTATCATCCTTTGTAAATACGTTCCTACCCATCAATATTCATACACAAAACTCGATTTTAAGGTTGACTACTTTTTAAAATGGCACTCTTTTATACATATTTTCTTGCCTATTCGTGAGCCTTGTCATAAATCAGAGCTACTCTAAATCTCTTCAGAAGGAATTCTATTAAGCCCATACATCCTAGCTTATTCTCTATGCTCACCACGATGGGCAAGAGCACAAAAAGGGCTTTGAAAGGATCTATGTCTTTGCTCTCTAAAAAATCCATTATTTGATTTCCTGTTTCTCTGAACTCTTCTGCATTCTTCCTTATCTCCTCAATGGTAACCTCATCCATAATCCTAGCCTGGGGAATTATTCCTCTACTATGCTAAAAGCGTTCCGCCCTTAAGGAATCTACGCCTAGATTTAACTTACTAAGAGACGAGACTCTTTCTCTGAATCTCTATCTTTTCAATAAGCGGAGTTGGTATCTTAACATATATCCCTGTCTCTATAGAATACTCAAGCCTTTTCCCAAACGCTGAGTCTGGAAATTCTTTTTCAGGTTTTATGTTCAATCCTTTATTGGCAAGTTCAAATAGCCTTTATTGACTACTATTTTCTAAAACTTGAGAATCTTTTTACCTATGTCTCTTATATTATAATGTGATTATGCTAAAGATAGTCCCTGACGAGCCTGCATTGATATTAGAAACTCCTTCAGATAAGATTCTAATAATATCTGATTTGCATCTTGGCTTTGAGAAAGCGTTATCATCGAAAGGGATAAACATACCATCTCAGACTCAAAAGATCCTTGACAAGCTAAAATCTATAATTGAAAAATTCTCGCCTAGTAGGATAATAATCTTGGGCGATGTAAAGCATGGAACTTTGAAGATAGTACCTCAAGAATGGTTTGATGTTCCTCAATTCTTCTACAAAATCAAGGACTTGGTCAAATCCGTTGAAATAATTAGGGGAAATCATGATGGGGGCTTGAAAGCATTATTACCTAAGGGAATAAAAATCCATCCTTCGAAAGGCATATCCATCTTTGATGGTAAAGAAACCTATGCCCTTATGCATGGTCATGCATGGCCCTATCCTAATCTCTTGAATTGTGATGTATTGATAATGGGTCATAATCACCTTATCATAGAGTTTAGAGAGCATGGTTTTAGGATGGTAGAGCCTGTCTGGGTCATGGCAAGATGGGATAGGAAAAAAGTTGCTAAATCCTTCCTTAAGTATTCAGGTTTAAAGATCAATGATGATCCCATTGCTTCCTTTAAAGATGCTTTTGGTTTTAGTATCGGAAATCCGAAGATAATAATCATGCCCAATTTCAACCCCTTGCTAGGAGGGAATGCAGTAAACGTAAATGATGCTACTCTTCTAGGACCTTTACTCTATTCAAGATGCATAAAATTAGATGAGTCAGAAATCTATCTATTAGATGGTAGCTACCTTGGGCATCTGTCTAATTTAATATCATAAATTTAATCATCCTAAATAAATGCCAACTATGGGTATTTTTTCTTTACACTTAGGGCATCTTTTCTCAGAATTTATAGAATACTTGACTATAGAGAATCCATATCTCTTTATCAATAATTCATTACAGTTATGGCAATAAGTGTTCTCAAATCTATGACCAGGAACATTTCCTATGTATACATACTGTAATCCTTCTTTCTTAGCAATCTCATGAGCCCTTTCTAAAGTGCTTATGGGTGTTGCTGCTCTATCCACCATCTTATATGCTGGATAGAAACGAGTAAAGTGTAATGGAGTACTCTCACCTGCTTCTTTTATATGATTTTGAACCAATTCTCTTATGTTAGATTCATCATCATTAACCCCAGGTATTATCAAATTCACAACCTCTACATGTAAGCCCATCTTCTTAGCCTCGCTCACATTTCTCCATACTATTTCAACTTTTGCTGCACAGAATTTCCTTACAGCATCAGAATTGCCTTTCACATCGAATTTTATGGCATCCATCCCAGCTTCTTTCAAAGCCTTCAGTGCTTCTAATGTCATGTAACCGTTTGAGACATAATTAGCATACATATTCGATTTTATTGCTAATGGAAATACATCTATAGCATACTCAAACAATAGAGTAGGCTCGTTAAAGGAGAAGGATACTCCTTGGCATCTCTCTGATACTGCTAAATTTACAAAATCCTCAGGGCTGATGTAATTGGCTTTGTATGGTTCAGGATAATACTTGCTTATATCATAATTCTGACACCATGGACATGTAAAATTACAACTCCATGTTCCCATCGTTAAAGCATAGCTACCAGGATAATAGTGAAAAAAAGGCTTCTTCTCTATAGGGTTTGAAGATATAGATGATATATCTCCATAAACTAATGTGTATAGTTTGCCATCTATATTGGCTCTAGTCTTACAAAAGCCCAATCCACTCAAAGGGATATGACATCTTCTCTCACAAAGATCACAACGAATCCTATCCCCTTTTTTAGTGTATAATGAACTCTCTCTTACGCATCTATACTTCAAAATTTCTCTGTCTATCTTGATTTCAGTTTTCATTTTTTAAAACGGTTATGATAGAATTTTAGCTTGATCGATATATATTGTTTCTGAATGCATATATACCATACTCTCTGATTGATTAAAGAAATAAAATGGGTAGGTTATTCTTTACCAAAGTTAATAAACCAAGAAAGTTTCTAGCAACATTAACTTTAACTGCAATTCTTATTCTCAGTTTGGGTTTAACAAGCGTACCGAACGTGAGGGCAAACCCTCAAAAAACGATGGTCGTGGCAGGAGACTCTTCTGGAAAGGTCTTTGCTCTAGATGTGCCATCAGGCTCTCTTTTATGGTCTGTAGAGATTGGTGGGGATACCCGTAGTGTAGTAGTCTCAGACAATAACCAGTATATTCTTATCGGAACTAGTGATGGAATCGTTCTTTTGGATAGGACAGGTCTCATACTTTGGACAAAGACGATAGGGGTTAATCCTACCTATCCTACACCTCCTTTCCAATCCGATACCAGACTCGTCTCCATCTCTAGAGACGGTAGTTACATGATCGTTGCTCACAATGATAGCAAGGTTCGCCTTTATGACAATACAGGCATGGAGATATGGAATGATGAATTTAGCGCCAGTTCTGTAGCCATATCTAGCAATGGGAAAAGCGCGGTAGTAGGAGGGTCTGAAGGAATAAGATACTATTCTGTTGGAGCCAACAATATTTGGGATTCTAGCGATTCTTCCCCTGCTTGGAAGATAACGTATTTATCAATAAGGAAGGTCGCCATCTCCTCTACAGGAGATTACGTAGTCACAGGAGACAGATTTCAGGGATACGCACGCCTCTACAGTGGTAATGGCGCACTTATATGGAATTACTATGTAGCCTTTGCTCCTTTAGGATACGGATTGCAAAGAATAAGCGTTGACATCTCTCGTGATGGTAAGAGCATAGTAGCAGGCAACGACGATGGATATAATATCTATGGGGCACAACTACTTTACTTCTCAATAGATGCGGATAGAAATGCAGGATCATGGAGTGCTGCAGACGATATTCCTGTATGGAATTTCAGCGTAAGCCCAGCAAGTGGGCAAGATGATGTAAGGGCTGTTGCCTTCTCTCTCGATGGTAAATATATTGTATCAGGAGGGGCTGGAGGTTACTCTCATACTTTTCTTCATAAAATTGAATCTTCTACACCCTTATACCAGTCAACTCCGTGGGGCTATGAGGACGAGACCATCGACATTTCTATCGATGGCAGGTATATTGTGGCAGCAGACTCAGAAATGAATATAGTGCGTCTCTATGATACTATGGGTTCAACAGAGCCTCTTTGGACATATTATAATGACAACAAGGTGAGAAGCGTAGCCATAGTGAACCCACGATCCGAATCAGTTGAGACAGCAACAGGATCAGGCATAGCCATTTTAAGTTCATCATCAGGCAACATAGAAAGCCTAGTTCCAGTGGCTGAAGAAACATTACCAACAAAAGGAAAGCCGAATGCCGAGTTCCCATATGGATTCTTCTCTTTTAGAATAACAGGACTTGAACCACATGAGACAGTCAACTTAACCATAACTCTTCCATCATCCTTACCTGCTGGGTCTCATTACTGGAAGTATCAAAACGGAAATTGGTTTGAAGTACCGATGGGTGATAATGATGGAGACGAGGCCATCACTATTCAGCTTACCGATGGCGGATTAGGAGATGCTGATGGAGTCGCTAATGGGGAAATTGTAGATGTAGGAGGACCTGGGGTTCCAAAGATGCCTGTCCCATGGACACTCGAGCAACTTACACCTTGGATACTTTTAGCAGTAGTAATAGTTGCTATTGCCATTCTTGCTTTCGTAATGTATAGGCGTAGAAAGCCTATGCCATCCACAACCCCTTCTCTCATTCTTTAGAACTGTATCCTAATATCCAAGCAATAACGAGTATTAGAATAAGCGAATACATAAGACGCCCTCCACTTTCTCATCATGATGCTCTTTACTTGAGTTCTGATCGATTTATAAATATGTCTCACTTTTTGTCAAAATTGAAAGTGATTTTTAAGGTTGAGCGATAAAAGTAAGGAAAAAAGCCTCGATAAATTAGAGGCTGAGTTAAAAGGCAAAACTCTTCTTGTTTATTGGTATATGATAAAGCAAAATACTCCTACTGGAATTAGAGAGATTCAAAGAGCATTAAAGTTTTCAAGCCCAAGTATTGCTCATCACCATCTTGAGAAATTGATCTCACTGGGGCTTGTGAAAAAAGATGAGTATGGTCGATATTTGTTAAAAGAATATGTGGAAGTTGGAACTCTTCAATCCTTCACAAAGATTGGCAGATTCATGCTACCTCGCTTTTCATTCTATGCATCATTTTTCACAACTTTGCTCATTGCTTATGTCTATCAGTATGCTAGAGCTTTGAACGTCTTCGCTTTGGCATCTATGCTCATTGCTACTATAATCTTTTGGTATGAGACTATAAGGGTTTGGAGGAGAAAGCCCTACTAATATTTGCATGAGAATCATTGAATTTTCTATAATTACTTCCTCTTTAGTTTTAAATATAATTTTTGAAAGAGCAATAGGTTTATAATCTACGACTGTATCGTAGATTTACGGATAGGGTTATGGATAGAAAGTTATCACAAATGCAAGAAGAATATCTTGAATTGATCTATAAATTAGAAGAAAGAGAAGGGGTTGCCAAGACTGGACAGATAGCTCAAGAGTTAAAGGTAGCTCTTGGAACTGTTACTAACACAGTAGCAAACCTTGAAAAGAAGGGTTTTCTTGTTCATAGACCTTACGCTGGAATAAAGCTGACTGAAAAAGGTCGAAAGATAGCTTTGAATATTCTTAGAAAGCATAGGCTCTCAGAAAGGTTGCTGGCAGACATTCTTAAGATTCCATGGAGTGCAATTCATGATATAGCATGCAAGCTTGAACATATTATTGACGGAGATGTAACTGAAGCCATAGAGAAATCCCTTCAATATCCCAAGACCTGTCCTCATGGAAACCCTGTGCCGGACAAAGACGGCAGAATCTCGATAGACAATTATGAACCTTTAGTGAATCTACCAGTAAAGACGAAAGGAAAGGTAATGAAAATCATCGACGAAAAAGAGGATGTTCTGAAGTATCTTGCAACTCTTGGTCTGCTGCCAGGAGTAGAGATCGAGGTTGAAGAGAAGGCTCCTTTTGGAGGACCGATTCTTGTTAAAGTCTCTGAAGCCAGATACGCTCTAGGAAGAGAGATTTCATCATCAATATACGTTAAAAGGGATTGAATTCTTGGCATCTTTCCCTTCATGCCATGTTATTCAGGAAGTAAAAAAGAAAACAGACTTGACTATAGCCCTCTCAGGAAACCCTAATACAGGAAAGAGCACTATATTTAATCGGATTACAGGTTTTAACGTAATTACTGCAAACTATCCAGGAAAGACAGTTTCCCTTAACATTGGCAATATAAAATACGGTAACTTATCCATTGGTATAATAGATCTTCCTGGAACTTATGCTATAGGAGCAGTGTCGGAGGATCAATGGGTGGCAAGGAGGGCAGTCCTTGAAGGTAAATCTGATGCTGTAATCGTAGTAGTAGATGCAACCAACCTGAAAAGAAACCTCTACCTTGTCCTTCAGTTCATTGAGCTTGGTTTGCCTGTGATAGTTGCTCTAAACATGGTGGACATAGCTTCAAAAATGGGCATGAAAATAGACCATAAATACCTTTCTTTGCTCCTTGGCGTCCCTGTCATTCCTACGGTTGCTAATAAAGGAAGGGGCATCAGTGAATTAATCGAAGAGGCTATTAGGATTGCGCAAAGCAAAGAAAAGGGATCTGGGGTGGTTATAAGCTATGGTGAAGAAATTGAAGTTGCCATAAATGCTTTAGCTGATCTCATTGAAAGACGCTCCTCCCAGACTCCCTATAGTTTATCCTCAAGGTCCATAGCTACACTGTTACTAGAAGGAGATTCAGAATTCTTAGAAGCTATATCAGCCTTAGATCAAGGAGATGTGATAATCAAGTTTTTACAAAGAATTAAAAGAGGAATAGAAAAGAAAGATGAGCCTATATCGATAAGAATGATAAGGCGGAGGCATGAAGTTGCAGAAGCCATTGCTGGCAAGGCTCGAACTTGGTCGGAGCAACCAGTATTACTCTCTGATAAAATAAGGCATTATACAATTTATCCTCCTACAGGAATTCCTTTAATGCTGGCTACTCTTTTAGGCTCATTCACTTTGATGTTGTATCTTGGAGGCTTTTTAAGCGAAGTTTTGAACTTTGTCTGGGGAACATATTTCTCTCCTATAATAAGCTGGACAGTTCACTCTTTGATTAATCAAGAAATCATAGCAAGAGTTGTTCTTTGGGGGTTTGACGCTGGAATAAACGCTAGTTTGACTGTAGTCATACCATATGTTCTTACCTTCTATCTTATTTTATCCATAATGGAAGATACAGGCTACCTTAACAGCATAGCCTTTCTTACTGATAATATTATGCGCAAGTTTGGTCTTCATGGTAGAGCTATCATACCTATTTTAACAGGGGCAGGATGCAGTGTTCCAGCTATCATGGGAACAAGGATACTAAGCACGAAGCGTGAAAGAATCATTGCCAGCACATTGATAGTACTTGTGCCCTGTAGTTCCAGAATAGCTGTGATAGTGGGTGCTGTAGCCAATATAATTGGTTGGGGCTATGCCTACATGATTTTGATATTCGAAATATTTCTCATAGGATTTGTAGGTCTTGGTTTGAACAAAATTCTGAAAGGAGAGCCATCGAGCCTTATCATGGAGGTTTCTCCATTCACTACTCCATCCATTAGCACTGTATTAAAGAAGACTTGGTTCAGGTTCAAAGATTTTATTCTTATAGGCTTCCCAATAATCGTTATAGGTAGCATCGTTTTAGGAGCGCTATATGAGACAAAGCTTCTATGGATAATAAGCGAGCCTTTAACTCCAATTATAACAGAACTCTTGGGCTTACCCATGATAGCTGGTCTTGCCCTTATCCTTGGCGTGTTGAGAAAAGAATTGGCTCTTGAGCTTTTAGTCGCTTTGGCTATAGTTCAATATGGCTTCCCAATAGGTAGCCTTCTAGCCTTTATGACTCCTTTTCAACTTTTCATTTTCGCTCTAGTAGTGACCATATACATTCCTTGTGTTGCAACAATATCAGTGCTGATAAAGGAGATTGGCTTGAAGAATGCAATTCTTATCTCAGCTTTCACGATAATCCTAGCCTTGATGATAGGAGGTTTAGCGAATAAAATCCTGCCTCTTTTAGGCTGGTAGAGTGAATAGAATTGAAATCAATTAAAAAATACAGATGTCCTTTATGTGGCTTTGAGATAAATCCTTCAGAAATTGATGCTTGTTATACTTGCCCTTTTAAGAAGAAATGTGACTTTATACTATGCCCGAGATGCTTCTATGAATTCCCAAAGGTTTAGCAAAAAGTTCTGATAGTATTTAAAGAAGAGCATCATAAGATAGACATGGGTCCATGTTCAAAGACCGCACAGAGGCAGGAAAGATTCTTGCCAAGGCTCTATCGGAATACAAGGATAAGAATACAATAGTTCTAGCAATTCCGAGGGGAGGGGTTGTAGTAGCATATGAGGTGGCTAAGGCATTAAACGCACCTCTCGATCTGATAATACCAAGAAAGATAGGTGCACCAGACCAGCCTGAACTCGCCATTGGTGCTGTTACAGAAGATGGCACAACAATTCTAAATCAAGATATAGTCCAATACTTAAGAGTGCCAGATGACTATATAAAAACTGAAGTAAAACGCCAGGTAGAAGAGATTAAAAGAAGAATTCAAAGGTATCTTGGAGATAAGCCCAGACTTTCTATAGAGGGAAAAGTTGTAATACTAATAGACGATGGTGTAGCCACTGGTGCTACGATAAGAGCGGCTATAGCATCTATCAGAAAAAGAAGACCAGCCTTGATAGTTTTAGCTATACCTGTAGGACCGCCAGATACTGTGAAAGAGTTAAGAGAAGATGCTGACAAAGTAATTTGCTTGATGACCCCTGAGCCTTTCTTTGCTATTGGGCAGTTCTACGAAAACTTTGCACAAACTAGTGATGAAGAAGTTATTCAAATCTTAAATAAATTGAAGTGAGTTTATTCGAACTCCTCATACGCTTCCTTTAACCTTTTTGATATAACCTCAGCTTTTTTTCTTGTCTTGTCTGCATTACAAGTTTCTAAATGCTTCTCATAATCAGCTATTGTGGAGAAAGTTGCACCGCATTGAACACATTTCTTCCTAAAACCTGCTACCATAGGCCCACTAATAATTTAATTAACATGATAGTATATATGAGTTATTTTAAGAATCATTCACCAATTATCTGCAAGAAAAGCTCTCTCGATCTGCTACGAATGTCTAACTCTATGAAGACTATTTGCTGCCACGTGCCAAGAATTAGTCTTTTATCTTTAAAGGGTATTGTTATGCTTGGTCCTATTAGAGAAGCTCTCACATGGGAATGACCGTTGTGATCATGCCATCTTTTCTCATGCTCATAATCTATGTTCTTTGGTATTATTCTCTCCAGCATGTTTTGGAAATCCTCTAACAGTCCAGGTTCATACTCTATAGTTGTCAAAGCTCCTGTAGAGCCAGGGACGAATATTGTCACTATTCCACTTCTAATATTGGCTTCATTTACAATATCTGATACAGCATTTGTTATATCTATCATGTCGAGTTCTCCTTTTGTTCTTAGACTGAGGTATTTTGTTAAAATCATACTAACACCTATCACTGTTAAATCCTATGCCACATGCCTCCCCTTCATCTTTATGTAATTACAAGTCGTATATAACTTTAAAAAATTCACTCAGCTTTTAAATCCTAAAGGGTTAGCAGAACCGAAAAAACAAAACATTAACCTGTATCTAGAACAGAATAGATGGGATAACTTAGTAAGGCAGAGCGCAAAAGATAAAAAACTTTACTTCATCACAGCTACGGGTAAGCTGATGATAATGCTTTGAGCAATATGGCCGAGGTCTTTGACAAGGTGTATGAACATTTCAGATCTAAGTCTGAATATATCTCAGTCTTTGTGAAGTACAATAGCCAAGAAGAATTGTGGTTTGACGCAGAGATAACATGGCTTCTTGACAAGATGTGTCTAAAATTTGAACGTGAGAAAGAATTTCTCCGTAACAAGTATATTGATTTTCGACTTCACCTTGATGATGGAGAGCATTTCGTTGAATTGAAAGCACTACTACACGGACCTAAGTCAAACTTGAAGAGGATAATAAATGATTATCAGAGATTAGTTGAATGTCAGCAGGGTCACAAGTGGCTCTTGATGATCGCCTACCCATATTCTAAGGAGCAGTGGAAGACTTGGTTTAGCCAGACGGCAGGGACTTTTCCGCAAGTGCAACCGACAAAAGAGATGGACTTCCCCATTTCCGAAGATCAGAAGTGCACCGTTGTACTTTGGAAGATTTCCTGACTCAGTATCTTGACAGAAGTCCCGAAGGGTTAGCAGAACTGAAAATTCATCAGTTTTTATAATATGATTGGTTGGGATGATAAGTAATCAAAAAAGTCGCATAAAAATTTTTATAAAATCTCAATCCCTTTTATGAGCGATAAGTCTTCTAAACTGTTCATCTTTACCATTCCATCTGATACTGTGTAGAGTATATCATCGATGTATAGTATCCTTTTAACTTGTAGATTGTATTCGAATTCGTTACTTTGGTGAGTTATACTACCTTTAAGAGTAAATCCTTGCTCTAATGATAGATTGAAGATAAATGCGCCTTGCCAAGCGCTGTTGTACTCATATCCATTCGTATTTGACCAGATTGAAACTGGAAGGGCTAGCAACTCTTTTGATCTATCAAAAAGAAACGCCTTATGATCGTATAGAACTTCGGTATTGGACCAATCCCCTAGCACAGTGAACTTTGCCTTCTCAATAGGCATGCTAACATTTGTAACATCAAAGAGGGACAACTTCACTTTATTCTGCTCCATACCAACGCCTATTATATGCTCTTCATCGTAAGGATGAAGGTATCCTGAGAAGCCAGGTATCTCCAGATAGCCTAAAACCATTGGTTCTACTGGATTACTCAAGTCTATCACGAAGAAAGGGTCTATTTGCCTAAAGGTTACTAGATAGCATCTATCACCCATAAATCTTGCTGAGTATATTTTCTCATCAGGTGCTAAGCCTTCAATCTTTCCAACAAGATTCATATTCATATCCAATACGTATAGATCGTTCACCTGTCCACTACTCGTCCACTTTGTAGTTGCTATTCTAAAGAAACTATTGTACTCATCCATGCTAAATTGATTTAGCACATAGCCTGAAACCGAGCCTTGATCTTCGAAGTTTATCTTTTCTTCATCTAATCTTATCCTGTAGATCAGAGTTTCTTCATTCGCTCCTTCACTTATACTTAAGATCAAGAATTTTGTGTTAGGAATTACTAGGTATATGTTATTCAGTGAAACATAAATGCTCGATGTCGCTCCTGCTAGAATTGGCTCATAAGTAGGCTCTTGGGCATCATCCTGAACGTTAACGGCTACGATAGTTATGAAATAATAGGAATAGTTCGGAACATCGACATAGCTTATCTCATTTACTTGCACCTCTACGATAGTGCTATTGTCAATCATCTTTGGCAGATTGACTTCAAAGTCTGTTCCATCATTGATTGGAATTGTTGCTGGCTGATTGAACACAATGTAAACATAATCACCAATCATTCTTGAGCCTAAAATGGTCCCATTCAAGCTCATAGTTCTCTTTAAAACAGGGTTCTCTCTGTCTGAGATATCATAGACTTTGATAAAGGAATCCTCCACATAAGGATAAAGAATCATTGGCAAAGAGTAATAATACTGATGATGTCTTCCTAAAACAACCAATCTATCTTCATTCAAGTAAATTTCTAGACTGTAAGTCTCATTCAAAGATATCTTTGAGAGGATTTGTGCTTGTTCAGGAGGATAAGCCCTTAAGATGTAAATGTTAGAGCTGGAAACTACATACAAGAATTCTCCATCAGTTTTCACTATATCAGGTTCATCTACCCCTGAAACCTGAATGTTTGTTGTAGAATAACCAGGTGCACCTGAATACTCTGGCGCAAACTTATCGTTGTTCGTTAGAGTGGAATACACCTTAAATCCTTGAGAGGATCTTGCCTGTTCCATTTTTGTTTTGAGAAAATATTTTAGTTCAAAGTAGCTTGAGAAGGTTCTAAGTTCTGGCGGTTTTAATTCAAAACTAGGTAGAAAGTTAGGACTATAGTATATGCTCGTAGCAAGTAGAACGGCTAAGAGCACTGCTGCAAAGCTATATGTCATCGCTTTTCTATTGATCTCCCTCTCCATTCTAGCACCACTTTCTGATTATATTGAAGATGCAGTGTATTTTATCCTAAGTTTTGATACTCCTTGTCCAGAAATTGGACATTATCAAGAAAATTTTCGATGGAGTGAAGGTCAAAATTTTAATCATTCGTATAGGAAAAATCTCTAACCATCTTTAACCCAAGAAATACTTTTATATACGTATATACATGTTTCTTATGGTGAATAACTATAGCCATAATCACTGTTAGAGTTGATGATAACCTTAAGAAAAAGATGGAGAGGTTTAAGCATATCAATTGGAGCGAGGTTGCTAGGCAGGCTATAATTCGCGTTTTAGGTCAAGAAGAGAACAGAAATATTGCCAAGGCTGTATTGCTTAACGAGCGAAGTATAATAATTCCTGATGAAGGTTATGAAAGTATTGAGGCGATTAGGGAGTGGAGGAGCAGAGTCAGGTGGAAACCCTAGTCATAGATGCTTCTGTAATAGTCAAATGGTACGTTATGGAAGAGCATAGGGAACAAGCTATCAAACTGAGAGACGATTACATAGAAGGCAAACTCACTCTTAAAGCACCAAGCCTAATGCCCTATGAAGTACTCAACGCAATAAAGCAAGCTAAAAAAGATATCAGCATTGAAACTCTTGAAACAGTAGCTGAAAGCCTGACCCTTTACGGAATAAGACTTCATGAACTCCTCGGAGAACTCGCCAGCTTGACGGTTAAGATAGCAGTGGAGAATGAAGTAAGCGTCTATGATGCAGCATACATAGCACTGGCAAAACTTTCAGACACTATGCTCTATACATGTGATGAAAAACTTAAAGAGAGTTTAAAGAATTCATATCAGGGATATGTAATGCATATAAAAGATTATGGGCATGATAATAAGCATTAGAATCTCTAAAGTCTATTGGAATGTTATCGCCAGAGTCGAACCTTAAGGTCTTCTATCTTAAAGAAGTCCTTGTCGTTGGATATCAATTCCTCTCCTCTCTTGATGGATATTGCTGCTATTAAAATGTCAAATTCTCCTATCATCTCTCCCTTTCTCCTTAGCTTTTGATAGATCGTGGATGCCAATTCCACGGATGGCGAATCTAGTTCTAATATGGCTATGTTTGAGAGAAGGTCCTTTACTAGTCTGACATTTACATCTGATTTTACTGAAATCACCGCGCCTTTTAACAGTTCATAAGCAGTTATGACCGTCGATCTAAGCTCCTCGCCCTTCCTTTCTAAAGTATTGATAAAAGACACTGCCTTTGGATCGCCCTTGATAAGGGATACAAGAATATCAGTATCTAAGCAGGCCAATTTATACTTCAATCTCTCTTGTAGCTGATAGCATCCTCTCTTTCTTGATCATGTCAAAGACC
>JARVKD010000002.1 GCA_029775875.1 Nitrososphaeria archaeon | reverse complement strand
TAAGTCTAAGAATCTTTCCCTCTTTTTTTGCTAGGACTTCCTTACCATCACTCTCTGCTTTAATAGCATTGCAACAGGTCCATAATTCTGCCCCAGCCTTAGTGGCATTCATTACAAGCCATTTATCGAATCTGCTTCTATCAAGTATGTTTTGACCAAAATTAAACTCATGGATCTTCTTCGATGGACCGATAACAGCTACTCTTGAACAAGTATTCGATATAACCCATTTAGGCAGGTTAAAGAGCTTTTCAGCCCTCTTTGCCCTTGGTAGGATATTTGGAAATTCTCCCACAGTCGGAACAAGCTCTCCACATTGTATAGGGTATCCTATATCCCTTTTCCTATCTATAATGAGCACGTTAACGCCTTGCTCAGCAGCTTTTCTTGCAACGGAAGAACCCGCAGGACCTGCACCAACGACTATAGCATCGTAATGCTTCTCGCTCAACTGTATTATCACTTTCGAGGTTATAAGAGGAAACCGCTGATCAGATAGGCGATTGTTAGTGTTACACCTGTCAACAGAGTGCAAATTATAGTTGATGCCATGCCTGGAATCAGAGCCATAGGCGAGTCGTAGTTTTTATCCAAGATTTTAGAAGCTTTAATGGCAAACGGTAGCGTTGCTAAGCCTATAAGAGTAGTGAATGGGATAACTTGACTAATCACGCCCAGTATAATCAAGGCATAGGCACTAAACATCAAGACTTTGAATCCTTTGGTCGCCCTATCTTTTCCCATTCTCACAATCAAATGGTATCTCCCCTTGGACTTGTCTGCATCATAATCTGGAAACTCGTTTATGTAAAGAACCCCTGCTGTCAATATTCCTAATACCGTTCCTACGAGAATAGGTTCTAGACTGATTGTTCTTGCCTGAACATAGTATACGCCCATAGAAAGGAGGGGGCCGAAGTTTAAACCTACAAAGAGCTCGCCTAAGCCCCAACTTGCGAACTTCGTTGAATAGAAGTAGATGGATATGGCTGAGACTAGCAGTAGAGTCGCGATTACCCAACCATAAGAAGTAAATTCGAATCTTACAAATGAAAAGTAAATACCTATGACTGCTCCTATAGCCAAGAGTCCAGATGCCAACTTTAAGGCACTCTCAGGTTTGAGCTCCTTATTTGGAAGCACTTTGCTACCTCCGCTAAAGGGCGTAGGAATAGTTATAACATCTATTCCACTCTTATAATCGAAATAATTGTTAAAAGTATTTGCACTGGCATGAAGGCATAGCACACCTATAAAAGTCAAAACTGCATCGAGAGGATTAAAGTAGCCTCTATCCCAAGCCATTGCAAGAGTTACTGGAGTGAATATGATTACTAAAGACAGGAAGGGAGCCCTTATCATCTTCATCCAGATATTCAGCTTTGACAAACTTTATCAAAAAACTATTCTAGATGCCATTTATTAGCCTTTTTCCTATAGTCATGTTTCTATGTTATGATCAGTTTCAAGTCATAAGTTTTAGGAATAACCTTTCCAGAATCTCTCAGCCTTATGCATCCATTCTAAAAAGGTTTTAGGAGAATCAGGATAATCTTTGTATATTGAAAGGACGGATTTTACAATAGATATCTCCCTTTGTATAGATTTAAGTTGCTTAAAGCCCTTCAAAAAAGCCTTAAGAGTTAGAAGTAAGCCTATGTTAAAATCTTCAAAGTCATCAAATTTGTATGCGCCACCTTCATACACAGAAAGCAAGGGTTTAACCTCCTCGTAGTTAAGTCTCTCAAAGAAAGAACCAAAAGCTGCAAACATGGCATGCCTTACGCCAAGCTTCTTCATGAAGTCTACGTTATAGCTCCATAAATGGTCTTGATCGAAGTCTTTTGACTTTGTTATAGTTTCAGCAGCGATATAGGCAGATATGATGGATGGGCGAATACCCTCGCCTATGAAGGGATTTACTTGTTTAGCCGCATCCCCAATTGCTATGAAGCCTGATGCTGTAAAGCAACTCAAAGGAGGACTTATTGGTAACATGCCAAAACCTTGAGTTAATATTTCTGATTCTTTAAAAACTGGATTAGAGAGTATATGTTTGTAGAGTCTCTCTTTAAGGTCATAGTTTATTGTGGTCATTCTGGCACCAAGTCCTACATTAACTAAATCATCCCGTTTTGGAAAGATCCAATAGTACCCTTTAGGTACCACTTTTCTATCATAAAATACATCACAATACTCTATGTTAACTTTTGATTCTTTTAACTTCCTAATCTCTCTGTAGCATAATGCTAAATTGTTTCCCTCAATCGGCTTAGAAACCCACCAATCCTTGGGTAGATTTCTTCTTATTGCACAGTTAATACCACTAGCATCTATTGTGACTTTTGCAAAAAGCTCGACCTGGGAATTGTCGGTTCTAGCTTTAATGCCTATAATTTTATCCCCTTCCAGTATCGGAGCGAAGGCTCTGCACTTATCTACAAATATGGAGCCATTATCTATAGCCTTATGAAGAAAGTATTGCCCAAACCTTGGTCTATCCAAAAGAAAGACTCTTGTCTTTAGTGTGATAGGAGCCATACCAGAAGCATGAAAACGTAGGGCTGAGGCTACATTCGTTATAGCATCACTAGGAGGTTCAAAGCCCAATAGATCAAGCCCTCTACCGACCAAAGCATCGCCACAAACCTTATCCCCAACATCTTGGGCTCTTTTCACATCGATAAGACAGACTTTAAAGCCCTTTTTTGCCAAAAGATAAGAAACAATGCAGCCCGATATACCTGCTCCTACCACAACTATATCGTACAATCTTTTGCACCCTATTCGAAGGATTTAGTGGATGCTTTTTAATTTACGTTTAATGTATAAGCCTAGACAATGCCCATAAATTGCTATCTATGAGCAACACCACGCTTTTTATCCAGAATCTTTACTGTTACAGTCTTTTCGAATAGAAAGGACTTTGGAGGTTGACTGAATCTATCCGGCGTATGTATCAAACCCTTTCTTGTGTACTCGCTAAATTCAACTTCATAACTCATAGAAAGAGCTATTGCTGGGCACACTTCTACGCACAAGTTGCACAAGCAACAACGCCCAGCATCATACTGAGGAACTAGTTTCTTTTCAAACTTGACCATTTCTAATGCCTTGTTAGGGCATATGTTCACACATGATCTACAGCTGATGCATCTATCTATGTTGAGTACGACTCTGCCTCTATACCTCTCAGTTGGTGTCAGCCTTACAAATGGATGCTTGACAGTAAAGGTCCTCTTAAAGGCATGATAGAAACCTAAGAAGAATGGTCTAATTATGTCTAAGACCAATCATCAACCACCTCTCACCAAAGGTAACCACCATTGAGCTGTTAAAAGTGTGATGGATATCTGTAAGATGGCAAGCGGTATCCCGATCGTCCAGCCAGCATCGAGTAGCTGATCGATCCTTACACGTGGAAAAATACCCCTTCCCATTATTATGATCACTGTTAATATTGCCATTTTAAGGAGGAACCAAAAGATTCCTGATAGAATTGGGGATATATCGTTTAACAATGGTATAGCAGGTCCGCTCCATCCACCTAGGAAGAATACGGTTATAAGAGAAGTGACAGCGCAAAGGTCAAAGTACTCTGAAACCATTATAAGGGCGAACTGAGTACCAGTATATTCTGTTGGCCAACCGAATACCACTTCTTGTTCAGCAAAAGGTATGTCGAAGGGCCGTCTGGCAATTTCAGTCATCATACCAATTAAAACAACTATGAAGCCTATAGGTTGAAGGATTATGAACCAAATTGATGATTGAGCTTCAACAATTTTAGCTAGGTCAAAAGTTCCACTCATTATCACAATACTGGCTAGGGATAAGGCTAAAGGTACCTCATAGGATAAGAGTTGCAAAGCGGCTCTTAACGCTCCTATGGTGCAATACTTACTATTAGAAGCCCAGCCAGCTGCAATTATTATAAAAGGTCTGGCTGTGAAGATAGCCAGTATCACCAATAAGCTAAAAGGCGTGTAGAAGATCATCCAATAGCCACCCCCTGGCTTTGGAGCGTATGGTATGAAGGCTACACTCAAAGAAGCAACTAAAGCCGCCATTATTGGAGCAAGGTTGTAAATCAGCTTATGAGCATTGTCTGGGACTATTATCTCTTTCTGGATTAATTTTATGAAGTCTGCGATAGGTTGTAATAAGCCTGTTCTATTAAATGGTCCTATGTGAAGGGGGCCTATTCTGAGCATTATTCTTGCAAGGAATTTACGCTCGAACCAAATCACTATTATTGCAAATAAAAGTGGGAAAGCTAGTCCAGGAAAGATCAAAACCTTCAATACAAGCTCAATGAATTGAGGAAAATCCAATCCAAGTATTAGAAATTCTAACCCAATCATTTCTATCACCTATCCACATCCATTGGTATCAGGTCAAGACTTATGTAAATTATAGGCACATCGGCAAGTGGTATGTTTTGGCATAGATGAGGTAGTGCTATGAGGTTTCTGAAAGATGGTGGGCTTATCTTTAGCCTATATGGCTTCATTGACCCGTCTCCTATAAGGTGATAGCCAAACTCTCCTCGAGCTGCTTCAACTCTGGTGTAAGCCTCGCCTTTAGGTACTATTGGTGGAACCCACTTCTTTATAGGTCCTTTTGGTATGTCTTTTAACGCCTGCCTCAATATGTTTATACTCTGCCCCACTTCCTTAAACCTCACCTCTAATCTATCGTAGGAGTCGCCATTCTTCCCTGTTGGTATCGAAAAGTCAAATCTATCATAAACTTCATAAGGCTCATCTTTTCTAACATCAACCTTAACTCCAGAAGCTCGAAGGTTTGGGCCCACTACTCCTAGCTTTATAGCATCAGACGGTCTTAATATGCCAACTTTTTTCGTTCTCATGTGAAATGTATGATTCCATAGTAGCATCTTATAGTAGTCTTCAGTCCTTTTCTCGAGGTAATCAAGTCTCTTTAGGGCTTCCTCCTTAAATCCATCAGGCATATCAAAGCGAACTCCTCCTATAGTTTGGTATGTGTAGGTAATTCTTTGCCCTGTTAGCCTCTCAAGTAAATCTAATATCAACTCCCTGTCGTTAATTGGCCACATTAACATGGTCTCAAGTCCTGTTGCAACTGAGAATAGACTCGCAGCATAAAGATGGCTTGCTATTCTATTCAATTCAGCAGCTATGACTCTAAGATATTTAGCCCTCTCAGGGACCTCTAAACCCATCAATTCTTCTATAACTTCTAAGTATCCAAGCATCGTTCCTGCGCTGTCACAATAACTATTGACTCTCTCAATGACAGGTAAATTTTGAAGGTATGTTCTTTTTTCGGCTAACTTCTCTATTCCCCTATGGGTATAGCCTACATCTGGCTCTAGCTTTAGGACTACATCGCCATCCACATCAAGAAGAAACCTAAAGTGTGCAGATATAGGATGCTGAGGTCCTATGCTTAACTTCATTATTGACATAACCTTTCACTCCTTAATCTCTCTAGCATCTTAACCACTGCTCAACTTCTTGATCTTCTCCTCTAACCTTTCTTGATGTGTTTCTGGAAGGACAAAGTCCTTTCGAAGTGGTGGTGGTCCATCCCAGTCTTCAGGAAGGAGTAACAAGGATAGGTTCGGATGTCCTTCGAATTTTATCCCAAACATCTCCCATACCTCTCTCTCATGGTAAAGCACTCCTTCCCACACATCAACAAGAGATTTAAGAACGGGATTATCCCTTGGAATCTTTGTTCTTAAGCCAACTAAGACTTTTTTATTTATTGACCAAACATAGTAAATCACTTCAAATTCGTTCATATCTATATAATCAACGCCTGATACTGAAGCGATATGGTCGAATTCAAGCTCATCTCTTAAGAATAATCCAACATCGTAAATTCTATTGTTCCTAACAGATATAGATACTCTATTTTTTCTCTGAACTTTTGCCTCTATTACTTCTTCAGGGAATCTTGCTTTGACGCTATCAACAATTAATTCTTCTGCGCTTTTGTCTATCATTTCTTTCTCATACCTTCTTTAGCAATTTTTTCTTGTAGCATCCTTATCCCTTGAATCCAAGCTTCAGGCCTTGGAGGGCATCCTGGAACGTATACGTCAACAGGTATAATCTCATCCACGCCTTGAACGACGCTGTAAGAGTCCCACCATAATCCACCTGAAATCGCACAATGTCCAATAGCTATAACATATTTCGGCTCTGGCATCTGTTCATAAACTATCTTAAGCCTCTTCGCCATCTTCTTTGTAACAAAGCCAGTTACAAATATCAAATCACATTCTCTTAAGGTTGGGAAAGGAAGAGTACCGAAACGCTCTGTATCAAACCTTGCGCATGCTCTCGCCATATCCTCTGGACCACAGCAACCGGTCTCCAAATGCACAGACCATAGCGACCATGCCTTACCCCAATTCATAACCCTTCGAAATAGTTTTATGTCCATAAGACCGTCTTTGGCTTTTTGAAGCATTTTACCGCCTCCACAGTCTTGCGCTTCTCAAAGCCATTGCCGCAGCCATCAATACCATAGCTAACGCGACTATTGCTATAAGAGGAAGACCGATTAACCCGAATTGAAGAGTCTTTACCTCAAGGTCAGCAAGCCTGGGTGCAGTGATGAGCACAAGGGTTGTAAAGGCTGTAAATATGCCATAAATGAGAGCATAAGGGTAGTATTGTACAGTAAACCTCATGTGCGCTTCTCCTACTGGGATTTGCCCACACTCAAAAGACATGTTTTTCTCTTTGTTAGGTTTTCTTTCGCCAAAGGTTAGACCCAATCCGTAAAGGGAGATAGGTGTCAAAGTTGAGATCAAGAAATATATAGTAAAAGCTAGTAAGTCGAAGTAGCCATCGCTCATAAACAGTCACTCACGACTCCTTATAGAGCATTTTTTGGTCTTTTTTAAACCTTTTGATTGTAGTCTTTAAAGTATAGAAAATAAGCGAAGTATTTAAATTCATAAAACTTTTATGTGGCAAAGGAGATGTAGCGGGGGGTTTGTTTTATGGCCGAAATCTATGAAATTGTCCTGATTGGTTTAACATTGATCGCAGCCTTCTTTGCTGTTAGGTATGAAAGAATGTTTGGTACCGTTGTAGCCTTTTTGTCTATGAGTGCTCTAACGGCTATTCTCTTCCTTGTGCTCAATGCGCCCTATGCTGCGATCTTTCAGCTCCTTATATATGCAGGAGCGGTGGTGATTCTTATCTTAATCACATTACACACTGTAAAAAGGTGGTAAGGGATGTCTCAGGCTGGGAAGCTTTTCGGTGCGCTGACCATTTTGCTCTTGATCTCTTTCCTTTTGCCTTTGTCCCTTCCCTTGACATTTTTTGCATCAACATTACCTCGCCCTTCTTTACCCATCGATGTATTCGTAATCTTTTGGGGTTATAGATGGTTTGACATAATCTTTCTTGCCATTGTCGTCTTCGCTGCAATAATTGGTATTTCTTCACTGTTCAGAGAAGAAAAAGCTGGAATTCCTATAGAAGAGATGGTTACCGAGGGTTATGTTGAGGAGATTGAAGAGGAGGAATGAGCAATGAGCACTCCTGACTTTACGCTATATGCTCTGACTGCAATATCACTGTATATTATAGGACTCTATGGTATTGCTGTAAGAAGGAACATGGTAAGAATAGTTATAGGTCTTGAAATCATAACGGCAAGTGTCAATCTAAACTTTTTGGCTTTCACAAAACTAGATCAAAGTTTGTTACCTTTGGCCCAGTACTTCGTAGTAGTATCAACAGTTATTGGGGCGGCTATTGCCGGCCTCTCTTTAATGATAGTCATCCAAGCATATAGGCACTATGGTTCCATAGATGCAAAGAAGCTCAGCAAGTTGAGGTGGTGAATATGTCTGAATCATGGATAATTTTACAACCTATAATCATACTCTTCACAGGAGCGCTACTAACTCCACTAATAGAGTATTTTGGTAGAGCCTTAAAGTTTGAGAAGACAAGAGATGCCTTTGCCATTATCATTTTTGGCTTATCCCTATACAGCTTGTTAGGCATTTATGAGGAAGTTCAAAGGCAAGGGCAATTAACTTACTTCTTAAGCCCCTACGAGCCACAGATGGGGGGCGTATCTTTCTCTGTAGATCAATTTAGCGTCTTTATGGCTCTTCTATTCTGCCTTTTGGGCTTATTTGTCTCAATATATTCAGTCAGATATATGGAAGATGATTCAGGTTTGGACAAGTATTACTCTTTGCTTATGGTCCTTGTTGCAGGTCTAGTTGGGATTTCTTTTGCAGGAGATTTGTTCAATTTGTTCATCTTTTGGGAGGCTATGAGTCTTTCCTCCTATGCTTTAGTAGCATTCAGGAAGTATCGTTGGGAGCCGATAGAAGCCAGCTTTAAGTACCTTGTCATGAGTACCATTGGCTCTTTAACTGCTCTTTATGCCATGTCCATTCTTTACGGATTGACGGGAACTTTGAACATATCTCAACTTGCAGCCATCATTCCTACATTGAAGATTCCTTCACAGATACCATATCTTATCATCGTTGCCATAATAGCAGGCTTTGGTGTGACAGCATCGATAGTGCCATTTCACTTCTGGCTTCCAGATGCTCACCCAGCAGCTCCAAGTGGGATAAGCGCTATGTTATCAGGAGTAGTCATAAAGGCAGGGGTTTACGTTATTGCAAGAATCCTTTTCACAATATTTAATCCAATTGCCTTTGATTTCGGCACAACGTTGGTGATATTTGGTATCATAACGTTAAGTGTAGCCAACTTCATGGCTCTACTTCAAAGAGACATAAAACGCCTTCTTGCTTTCTCGAGCATAGTCAACATAGGATACATCATCTTCGGCTTTGGTATCGGTGCATATGCTCTGAATGTATATGGCACAGCGGGCTACAGCATAGCCACACTAGCCGTAATGGGAGCAATATTTCACATTTTCAATCATGCAATAGGCAAGGGGCTTCTCTTCCTTGGCGCTGGTTGTTTCATACACGAAGCTGGGACTAGAGATTTAGTTGATCTAGAAGGCGCTGGGAAAAAGATGCCTTGGACAGGAACCTCTTTCTCATTAGGATTATTGACATTAGCAGGCGTCCCACCTCTTAGTGGCTTCTGGAGCAAGCTATTCATAATACTCGCTGGTTTCACGATACCTGGCAACACTTTCATGGTCGTGACTACAAGTCTAGTGGTGCTAAACGCCATCTTCGCAGCAGCTTATTATTTATGGCTTATGCAGCGCCTTATGTTGAGAGCCCCAAAGCCAAAAGTTGAAAGAGCGCACGAAGTGCCAATCTTAATGGTATTGCCAGTAGTCATACTGGGCTTGATAACTGTCATATTAGGGTTGTGGCCCTTCGAGATAATGGGCTTTGCTGAAGTGGCCACTAAATCGTTGTTAGGGTTAATAGGAGGTTGATGTAGTTGGCAATAGTACCTACAGTAGGAATAGAAACGATACCTGCTTGGTTATCTTGGCTCTTTCCCATGATTGGGGCTTTCCTAACCCCATTGTTGGCTAAGATAAATCCGAAGGTGAGGGATTATGGAGCCGTTCTATTCTCTTTCCTAGCTGCTTTGATGACGATAATGCTGATACCATTGCTCTTTAGCGTAGAAGCATTGCCTAAGTGGGAGGTACTGCCTTGGATAGAGTTGGAAGGATTTCCAGTATTATCGAAGATCGAGTTTGGCGTTCTGGTAGACCCGCTCAGCATAATAATGGCAAATGTTGTAGCTGTGATAAGCTTCCTGATAATGGTTTACTCCCTTGGTTATATGAAAGGAGAATCGGGTCTGACTAGATACTGGTTCTTTATGAACTTCTTTATAGGAAACATGCTCCTACTCGTTATGTCGGAGAATCTCGTTCAAACTCTCTTTGGATGGGAAGGAGTAGGGCTTTGTAGTTATGCCTTGATAGGCTTCTGGTATAAGGATAGAAAGGAAGATTATCTTAAGACTTGGGTAGGCGAACCTCCAGAAGCTTATCCACCTTCACACTGTGGAATGAAGGCTTTCATAACTACCAGAATTGGAGACATAAGCCTTTTGATAGGCATTGTAATAATAGTAGCCTTTACTGGCACACTAAGCTACATGGAATTGATCGAGAAGGTTGAGCACTTGCCTCATGAATTCATGTGGATTCTGGTTCCTGCTGCTATTCTGCTCTTTGGAGGTCCTATAGGCAAATCAGCCCAACTACCTCTCATGGAGTGGTTACCAGACGCTATGGCAGGCCCAGCTACTGTTAGCGCTTTAATACACGCAGCAACGATGGTTAAAGCAGGCGTATACTTAGTAGGCAGGTTATTCCCCATAATGTATGTAGCCTCAAAATTCTATCCAGAGATGGGTTCTTTCTTCTATGTTGTTGCATGGATAGGCGTTATAACAGCCTTTGTAGCTGGCACCCAGGCTATAACATCTAATGAAATAAAGAAGGTCCTTGCTTATTCGACAGTTAGTCAGCTTGGATACATGATGCTAGCCCTTGGGGTTGCTGGGACCACTTTCGAATTCTTCATAGGGTATACAGCAGGGGTTTTTCATCTCATGAGTCATGCTATATTCAAGGCAGCCCTATTCTTGACTGCAGGAGCTGTAATTCACGCTGTTGAATCAAGGTTTCTACATCATATGGGTGGGATAAGGAGAGAGATGCCAATAACATTTTGGAGCATGACTCTAACAGCCTTCTCTCTGATGGGCGTTCCTATACTATTCAGTGGCTTCTGGAGCAAAGACCTTGTATTAGAATCTACTCTATTGGCTGGTCAACCGATTTTGTTTGCACTAGCTGCCATAACAGCAGCCATAACTGCCTTTTATAGCGTCAGAATGCTATCTTTGACATTTTTGGGCAAGAAGAGCAAGCATATTCATGAACTTGAACACGAAGGACATCATATTCATGAAGCCCCAAAGGTCATGTGGATACCGTACTCTATTTTAGCCATTGCAACAGTACTCTTTGGCATAGGTGCCATTACTTTACTCCCATTAGGAGGTTTTGGAGGCTGGCTCGAGCATACATTTGAGAATTACCTAAGCAGACTGCCAGGAATGGAGCATTCTTCAACTCTATTGGCAGCAGAATTGGCAACTGAAGGAACATTGCCACAAGAGCTAGCAGTTATCATAACTATAGGAACATCTTTGACTGTCCTTGCCATAGGCGCCTTCATCGCCTATAAGCTGTATATCAGAAGATCCCCAGACCCAGCCAAACTGGTTGGATCAAAAGGAGTTTTAAAGTCCTTATGGAACTTTTTATTCAGAAGATGGTATGTCAATGCCTTCTTTTACAAGGTATTTGTGTATCCAACCATATCCTTCAGTAACTGGGCTTTGAAGCATATAGAGATTGGCGGCATAGACAAGTTCAACTATGTATTGGCAAATGCTGTAAGAGGCTTCTCTAACCGTTTCAGAAGAACACACACAGGACTCCTGAACTATAATGTCATAGGAATGATAGCTGGAATAATTTTGCTTTTGATACTGGTTTATATGGTTCTGGTGTGATGATATGATAATAGAAGATAATAGCTTCATTCTTTTCCAATCGATAATAGTACCGGCTGCGTTCTCTGTTTTGGCTTTAGTCCTTGGCAATCGCCTTAAGGAGAAAACTGGTTGGTTGTCATCAGTAATCTTGCTTTACTCAACTGTTCTCATAGGATACACCCAATTGAGGCTATTCCTAGAGCCAAGTTTAGAGGCTATAGAGGCATCTTATTCATGGCTTCCTAACATTGGAAGTTTAAGCCTAGGCAGCTTTACTTTGAGGGCTGACGGTCTCAGCACACCTATAGCTCTCATCATAGCCATACTTTGCACTCTCATTTCAATATACTCTGTAAAATACATGGAGCATGAGCATGCACTAGGCCAATACTTTGCATTATACCTTCTATATGCGTCTGGTATGATAGGAACTGTCCTTGTCACAAACCTTGCTGCCTTCTTCCTATTCTTCGAACTAATGTTGATACCATCATGGGCTTTGATAGGAGTCTGGGGTACAGGGTTGAGAGAAAAGATAGCCTTCAAGTACTTCATGTTCACAGAGGCTGGAGCACTTTCTCTGCTTGCTGGTATAGTTGCCACTGGATTCATAGCAAATACCTTTGAAATATTCGAAGTATCTCAAGGCATGGTAGGTATAGAGTTAGGTGTTCAAATTGCCATAGTTGTAGCAATGCTATTAGGTCTGTTCGTGAAGATGGCCATATTCCCTCTTCATACATGGCTTCCAGATGCTCATGCTGAAGCTCCTACACCAATAAGCGCTCTCCTTTCACCTGCCATGATAGGAATAGGAGGATACGCTGCCATAAGAATAGTCTACACAGGATTCCCAGCAGTTGTCAAAGCCTCAACGCCACAGTTCATGCTAATACTGTCAGTTCTAGCCTTGGTGACCATGACCTACGGAGGATACATGGCCTTAGCTCAAGATGATATAAAGAGGCTCCTTGCATTTTCAAGCATAAGCCAGATGGGTTACATGCTGTTTGGCATAGCTTCAGTTTCAACTATAGGATTAGTTGGTGCTGTATTACTCTATGTCAGTCATGGTCTAGGAAAGGCTGTACTCTTCATGGTCTCAGGAGTTTTGATACATGAGTTTAAGACTAGGAGTATAAAAGAGCTAGGCGGCCTTGCAGCAAAGATGCCTTATACAGCCATAGCCACGCTGATAGGCTTTCTTGGGTTGATGGGCTTCCCTTACCTAATAGGCTTCTGGGCTGAGCTATACATATTTACAGGTTCCATGTATACAGCTCTTCAAGGCTTTAGTCATCTCCTAGAGCCAAACTCAATTCGAGTGCTGATAACATCTTTAGCCATAGTTGCATCTGTACTGACTGCCAGCTATGGTTTATGGACTGTTAGAAGAGTCTTTTACGGCCAACCTACAGAGAAAACGATGCATGCAAAAGAAGGGTCAATGATAATGATTGTACCTATAATGATCCTTGCTGCTCTTGCTTTGATATTGGGCATATACCCAGGGCTAATGGCATCTAGCGCATCAACATATATTTCAGAACTTCTAGGAAGTATAGGTTGATTTAAGAGCGGTATTACCCTTTAATTCATCATATTTGTAAAGGAAATATTATTTTAGCATAAAAGCCGGGGGCAGGATTTGAACCTGCATAAAGCGGGTCTCTGCTTTGCATCAAGTTGTCTGCAGCCCACCGCCTAACCACTCGGCCACCCCGGCTCTGAGAGTTTTTGTTCAATAAGATTTTGGCGTAAGATAAGCATCTATAAACTTTATGTTAAGACCAAAAAAGCCAGTAAGTCTTATATTCGAACTTCTTAGAGATGCTCCAGTTGGGGACATACATCACATTCGCTAGGAAGGACTACAAGGTCTTTATGTAAAACGCATAGCACATCATGCGTTCTGAAGGATTTACACATTTTACAAAAGTATGGCAGAACATCCACAGGAGAATACTTTCCACTAGCTATTCTCCTTGCCACTTCTCTTGCCATGCCCTTCATCAAAGGCACACTTTCAAACTGGATGAGCTTTTTGTTCCCTCTTTTTGACGCCATGTAATGACTTATCGCAGCTTGAGTAGTCCCTAGACGCTTTGCCACGATCACTTGAGAGAGATGGTATTCGTTGATAAGAATCTTGGCCACGTAAGAGCGGAAAGCGGGTAGCATATACTTGACCACGATTTCACATGGTGTTCGCAATCCTTATACCTACTTATGAGTCAAGAAAATATAGCTTACTTATATGTTTATTGCCGTTAGCTCATACCTTACTTAGACGTTACCTATACGTTAAATATATTTATGCCATTTTTTATAAATTTATTATTATCCTAGAAAATAGGTTCATCATAAGAAAGGTAATATCGTTGACTATAAAACAAAGAAGAACCGAAAAGCATCCCCTTTCAGAAGTCATGGATAAGTTAAGGCATGCTTATCTTGATCTAGGCTTCAAAGAAGTCTACAATCCTATCTTCATTGAGGAAAAAGAGATTTACAAGCAGTGGGGAAACGAGGCTCCGACTATACTAGACAGATGCTTCTACCTTGCAACTCTCCCTAGACCTGATATAGGGATTAGCCAAGATAAACTAGACGATCTTAAGAAGATTGGATTCGTCCTTGAACAGGAGAAAAAGATAGCATTACAGAAGATCTTTCACAATTATAAAAAGGGGATATTCGATGGGGAGGATCTGATTCCTAGGCTTGCTGACGCTCTTTCAATAGACGAAGATAAAGCTTCGATGATATTAAGCGCCTTTCCTGAACTAAAGCAGAAAAGAGCCATTGCTACCAATCTTACTCTTAGAAGCCATATGACATCAGGATGGTTCTTAACTTTAAAAGAATTTCAAGACGGAGAACTTCCTATAAAGCTCTTTTCTATAGATGTCTGCTTTCGAAGGGAACAAACTCTAGATGCAACTCATCTTAGGTGCTATCATTCAGCCTCAAGTGTTATAATGAATGATGAACTGAGCTTAGAGGATGCAAAGAGTGTTGCTGAAGGGTTGCTAAAGCCTTTTGGAATCGAGGAGATAAAGTGTGTCAAAAAGAAAAGAAGTGCTAGTTACTATGAGAAGGATACAGAAACTGAAGTCTTTGTAAGAACAAAAAGCCAAAAGGATTGGGTCGAAGTTGCAGATTTTGGGATATATGATAACGCTGTTCTTGAAAAGTATGGAATAAGGCATCCAGTTTTAAACGTGGGTCTAGGAGCTGAGAGATTGACGATGGCTATCTATGGTTTCTCAGACATTCGCAAATTAGTCTATCCTCAATTCTACGCTGAGTTGGAGCTATCTGATTCAGAGATAGCTTCTTCAATTACCATAGATAAGATTCCTAGAACTGAACAAGGCAAGGAAATACAGGCTGCTATCATTAAAGCTTGTGAGATTTATGGAGATGCTCCTAGCCCCTTTGAGTATACTGCGTATGATGGCAGAATTCTTGGAAGAAAAGTGATAGTAAAGCTAATTCAAAATGAGGAAGGAAAGAAACTTTTAGGGCGAGCAGCCTTCAACGAGATAGTAGTTTACAATGGAGACATCTTAGGGATTCCAAAAGAAGATAAAGAATTATCAAAAAGTGAATTGATAAAGGATGCAAGGGAACATGGAGTACCGACTGGGATAAGGTATGTAGATTCTTTAGCAGCATTTGTGGCCAATGGTATAGAAGAAGCCATAGAATCAGGGAATAGAGAGTTCTTTATGAAAAGGACTATGATCAGCACATCAGGAGAGCTTAACATAAAGGTGAAAGAAAACGCATTAAGATTCATTACAAGCAGGAACAAAAGGATTGACTTAAGAGGGCCAGTTTTTATGATAATAAAGGCTCAGATAGAATGATTTCATGCATTAATTTATGAATAGCAAATTTCGTCAAAATTCATACTCATCTTCAGACCGTAAAGTGTAAATATGCTAAATTTCATAAAATCGTGCATGATGGAGTTGCCTCTTTGTGAAGGATGAAGAACCCTTAACCATTAGCATTCTTATGGAAAGGATGAAGGGCTATTATTCCCAAATAGAGGAGGCTATAAAGGTCGAGTTAAACCGTTATAAAGAATCAAATTTCTATGGCTCTTTACGATACGCCTTAGAAGGCGGGAAAAGGATCAGGCCGATAATTCTTCTACTCTCAGCAGAGAGCATAGGAAAAAGCGATACAAATGCCTTACCTGTAGCAGTGGCTATAGAGCTCCTTCACACAGAATCCATAATTCATGACGATATATTAGATAATGAAATTCTGAGACGTAATAGACCAGCTTTTCACATCAGGTATGGTCTAGGCGCGTCTCTCCTGACTGCAGACTTTGTATTTGGGATAATACTAGATATAGCTTCAAGATATGAGGACAAGAAAATTGCAAAGGAGCTATCATCAGTTGCCCTTCGCATGTGTGAAGGCGAATTCGGTGAATTAAAGATCGATCCAAAGGTTTATCAACTAAGCTGGGACGAATACTTAAAATTGATCTCTCAAAAGACTGCTTCACTTTTTGAGGTCTCTGCAAAGATAGGCGGAATAGTAGGCGGAGGTAATGAAGATGAGATTGAGGCTCTATCTAAATATGGTCATCTTCTTGGCACAGCTTATCAGATACAAGACGATATACAAGATTGGGGCAAAGAGGATAAAGTAGCAAATGCCTTAAAGATAGAGCAAAATGACAAACTATCTTATTTGAGAAAGATGTCTGAGCGTTATGCTATGGAAGCAAAGCAAAGATTAAAATCCTTAAAAGATACCAACGCAAAGAGGCATTTAATCGACCTTGCAGACTTCATGATTTCAAGAGGGTTCTAAAGATTTATGCCATTTTTGCCTCGGCCAATTCTTCACGCTTTACTTTTCTAACGTAAAAATCGTCCTTTATCCTTCTCCCAGTCTTCTTCTCCCATTCTTCAATAGATATACCAAAATCCTTCTGAATCTTGTCTCTATACCATTCAGGGATGACGTTGAAGGCGCAAAAGGGTATTATCAAACCGTTTGGAACCAAATAATGAATCCCGCATCTTCTTACCCTTTCTATATCATAATTGTATTTATCCATAAAGTGCATCATGCCTATGAATAGTGTCTTATGATGAAACTCTCCTAAAGCCTCGTAATTGTGCCTTATGAGAGCGTTGATTATTATCTTTGATAAATTCAATCCTTTAGGTTGCTTCTCCTTATCTATGAATTTGCCAAGCCTTGATAGAACTTTTACAGCCACCCAATACCTATTCTTGCCTCTTTCGATCTCATCAGCTTTTTCATCTAGATATTCGAACAATCCATCTATATCGACAAACCTAGTTATGGGGATTAACCTATCACCTTCTTTGAAGAGGTAAGTTGCTGCCCCACAGGCAAAGTGAACCGAGAGTTCATAATGGGCTCTACCTGTCAAAGCTTCTACAAATCTTGTTATAGGACCAGTGCAAGGTACTGGATAAAAGTCATCCTTGCTAATCTCACCGTTGGTCTGATCCTCTATCCTTTGAATTACGTCTGGAATGGTTATCCTATACTTGTCACGTTCAGCTGTTGTGAGCCTACCAGTGAGAGATACGGGTTGAAAGTTTACACCCCTTATTACATCTATGTTCTTTGATGCAAAATCGACTATACCACCTACTTCATGGTCGTTGATGCTTTTTATGACTGTTGGTACCAAGACTATACCAAGCCCTACACTTCTACAATTTTCCAATATGCTAGGAATCTCCCAATGGTTCTTAAAGTTCGTTTTTGGAGTTAAACCATCGAAGCTAAGGTAGACTGTATTAGTGCCAGCCTCTCTAACCCTTTTTGCTAAAGTAGGGTCTGTTGCAAGCCTTATACCATCGGTGTTCAACTGGACATGATCTATGCCTTCTCCCTTTACCGTCTTTATTATTTCTATCAAATCCTCTCTAAGGCACGGTTCTCCCCCTGTCAGTTGAACAGCGTTCCCAGGGACTGGTCTTTCATTTCTTAGATTTCTTGCCATTTCTCTTATCTGTTCTAAGCTTGGCTCATAAACATATCCTGCCCTCTCAGCATAAAAGAAGCAGTACCAGCATGACAGATCACACCGATTCGTAACAACGATATTTGCTAAAGTTGTATGAGTAAGATGATCCTTGCAAAGACCACAATCAGAAGGACAGTCTATGGCTTCTTTTTTTATGCTCGGATTCTCTATCCCTTTACCTTCTAGGTTGAATTTGCTAGCCCTCATATACATCTCATAAGAACCCCAATATAGCTCCTCAGTTTCACCGTGATCCTGGCATTCCCTCTTGATCCAAACCTTTCCATCCCTTTCGAATATCTTTGCTGAGAGAACTTTATTACACTCAGGACAGATGCTCTGGGTCTCTCTTATAACGCTCATTCTCTCACTTGGGGATAGTGTAAAGTAACATAAGGTTTATTTGAGTTTTGCTGAAAAAGGTTCTGTCAAGTAAAATGATCTCGATCAGAGCCAAAGATGACCTTATACTCCTTTAAGAAACTTTCAGGGGAGTCTGAAGCATGTATAGCGTTCTCTGTTATGCTCGTTGCAAAGTCCCCACGTATAGTGCCTTTTGGAGCGTCTCTAGGGTTTGTGGGCCCTATCATCTTCCTTACTGTTTCTTGAACGTTTTTTCCTTCAATTAGAGCGGCTACAATTGGACCAGATGTAATAAAAGAGACTAAATCATTAAAGAAAGGCTTACTCTCATGAACATCATAAAACCTCTTTGCATCTTCTTCAGAAAGTTTCATCATCTTCAACTTTGCAATTCTAAATCCTTTATCTTCAAACCTTGAGAGAATAGTTCCTATAAGCCCCTTTTTTACTGCGTCTGGCTTGATAAGAATCAGTGTTCTATCCTTCATCATCCTTTCCCTTTCTTATAAAAGGTAGTCCACTTAAGCTTACGAGGGTCTCTTCTCAGTTTTAACGAATTCTTTCTACATTTTGATGAGCAGTACCAGTATATTGAACCGTCGTTCCTTACAAGCATTATTCCGTAACCTAAGGCTACATCCTTACCACAAAAACTGCACTTTTTCTGAGCAAACATGAGTCAACGCCTATTTTATCTTTTTAGCTTCTCTTTCTGTCTCTCTAAGCATCAATATATCGCCCAATCTAACAGGGCCCTTGACATTTCTAGTCAATATCCTACCTTTGTCTTTTCCCTCCATTATCCTCACTCTGACTTGTGTGATTTCTCCCGCTACTCCAGTCCTTCCTACTATCTGCAAGACTTCTGCTGGTGTGAACTGTTCTTCACTCGATTGACTCATAGAGAGCACCCTTAACATTCATGCAAAAACTGGGAAGATATAAGCATTCATATTAATGCTCTGTTACATATTCATAGCATGATTATTTAAGTTTATCAAGTAATAAACTAAGAGCCAATTATCGAAAAGCTTATATATTCAAGTAGTGCTATTATAAATACCTTTTGGTGCATACTTTGGTTTCTGAAAGAAAACTCTCAGATCTTTATAAACAGAGATCAATGGACAAATGCCCTAAGTGTGGAAAAGGGCCTATGATTGTGGACTCTACAAGTGGTGAGCTATTCTGTAGTAACTGTGGCTTTGTAGTTAAAGAGAAGATAGAAGAGGTTGGTCCAGAGTGGCGCGCCTTCTCTAAAGAGGAAAAGGAGGACAGGAGTCGCACAGGAATACCGTCATCCCTTGCTATGCATGATATGGGTTTAGCAACAGTCATCGGTAGCAAGGATATAGACGCTTCAGGAAAGTCCCTCCCAGCCTTCATGAGGGCTACAATAGAACGCCTTCGCACTTGGGATAGCAGAAGTCAGGTTCATGAACCCGCGGACAGGAACTTAAGACAGGCTTTTAGCGAATTAGATAGACTTGCCGATAAACTCAATGTGAGTGATGCTGTTATAGAGAGAGCTGCCTACATCTATCGCAAGGCATTAGAAAGAGGATTAGTGAGAGGAAGATCTATATCAGCGTTAATAGCCGCAGCTTTATATGCAGCGTGCAGAGACACAGAAATCCCTAGGACTCTTAAAGACTTAAGCGCTGTAAGTAACATTAGAAAGAAGGACATAGCAAGATGCTATCGCCTACTTCTTAGAGAGATGGATTTGAAGATGCCTGTAGTGGATCCAGTGAAATGTGTCTCTAGGATTACCAGTAAGGCGAAACTTTCAGAGAAGACAAAGAGAAGAGCCTTAGAGATACTGAAGAGGGCTGAGGAAATGAAGACATCAGCGGGTAAGGATCCTATGGGTCTAGCTGCAGCAGCGCTATATGTTGCATGTGTGTTGAAAGGAGAAAACAAGACTCAGAAAGACATAGCCGAAGCAGCAGGAGTAACAGAAGTCACTATTCGTAATCGCTACAAAGGATTAAAGTCAGCGTTAAAGCTCTAATAATAAACAAATTCTTATCAACCCCATATTAATAATATATTGAAGAACATTGCCTAGAGAGAAGAACTATAATTTTCTTGAACATATGGTAGATGCCTTTATAGAAGCTCGTGGCAAGAGTTTGGAAGAGGCCTTCGAGAGCGCTGGCATGGCTTTGGTAGATACAATGGTCCATATAGAAAAAATTGATGAAAAGATCGAGGATTATATAAAAGTGAATGGCTGGGATTTGAAGAGCCTTTTGTACAACTGGTTAGAGGATTTGCTCATAAAAGTTACATCTGAAGGAAGGGTTTATTCATCTTTCAATGTAAAGATAAGTAAGAAGGATGGTAATTATGAGTTAGAAGCCATAGGGAGAGGCGAGGACCTAGACATAAGTAAGCATGAGCCCAAGACTGAAGTTAAAGCAGTAACTTATCACATGATGGAGATAAAGAAAAGTAAAAAAGGAGTTACTCTTCGTTTCCTCTTGGACCTATAATCCTTAAATAGGAACTTTTCATCTATTTTACTGTGAGTGACCCAGAACTTAATAAAATTCTAGAAGAAAAAGCTAAATCCATCATGGAAAAAGCCCAGATGGCTGAGACAAAAATGGAGACAAAAGAATCTTCGAACCTCTCATCAGATAACTTTGACCAAATAATAAACTCTAGCAAACCTGTAATAGTGGATTTTTGGGCGGAATGGTGCGCACCATGCAGGTATATGCTACCTGTGTTTGAGAAGTTAGCAAAGAAATATGGCGATAAGATGATCTTCGGTAGGTTGAACGTTGATGAGAATGGAGACATAGCCAACAAGTATCAAGTATTCTCCATACCTACTTTCATGATATTTGTAAAGGGCAAACCTGTAGATGTGGTAATAGGCGCAGTCGGAGAGAAGAATCTCGAAAAACTCGTAATCAAATACGCAAAAGACTGATTGCTGTGAAAGTAATTTGTAGACTCCATCTTATGACAGTTTGAACTCACCTAAAGAAACTCTTTAATCATTATTATCGAGTTGCAATTGTTATAGGATTTGAGCAAAATCCTTAAATTATCTTCGAAATAGATAACTAATAGGGTATGTGAAAATGTCAACAGTTCCTAAAACATCTGAGGGGCTTATGCTAGAAATTATAAACAAGGGCAAGTGTGTATTCTGTGGTGGTTGCATAGGAGGTTGCCCTAATAGAGTTCTAGGTTTCGAGGGTGAGAAGCCAAAGATCGTAGGTATATGCCAGAAGTGTGAGACGTGTTGGCACACCTGTCCAAGAACCTTCTATGATTACAAGCAGATGGATAAAGAAGTCTTCAAAAGAGTCAGGAATGATAATGAACTATTAGGTGTTAACATAGGAGTCTATGCTGCAAGGTCGAAGACCAAAGATGTGTTGGAAATTGCCCAAGATGGTGGAGTAGCAACAACTTTGTTGATATACGCCATGGACAAGGGGATCATCGATAGTGCAGTAGTATCCGAGGTTCAAGGTGGTGTATGGAAAGGCTGGCCCAGCGTGGTTTCAGCATCTAAGGAACTGGTAAAGTCTGCTGGTACAAAATATACAATGAGCCCAGTTCACATTGGATTACAAGATGCTGTAGACAACCAGAGAAAAAGTAAAGTTGGCATAGTAGCAGTTCCTTGTGAAGTTCAAGCTGCTAGAAAGATGCAATATACTCAGAAAGCAGCCTATAGGCTTGGGATAAAGACGAGGTTAATAATAGGGCTCTTCTGCATGGAAAGCTTTGGTTATGACGATCTAATCAATTTCTTAACATCAAAGGGTGTAGAGCCCAAGAGCGTTACAAAGTTCTCCATAAGCAAAGGCAGGTTCATAGCCCGTGTAGAGGGCAAAGAAGCATTAAACATACCTCTAGAGGAGATCAAACCTTATGCAAGAAGCGCCTGCAACTACTGTACAGACTTTACTGCTGAGCATGCAGACATATCCGTAGGATCTGTAGGCTCTCCTGAAGGTTGGTCCACAGTAATAGTTAGATCGAAAAAGGGTGAGCAAGTATTCAAAGGTGCTTGTGACGAAGGCTACATAGAATTCATGCCCATAGAACAAGTCAAGCCAGGCTTAAAGTCTGTGATCAGCCTCTCTGAAAGAAAAAAGGAGAGGGCAAAGAGTTACTTGAGCGCTTAACAAAGAGAACCTTCTTACAGATTCTTTTTGAAGATTCCATTCTGCTCGGATTTTAACGTAGTTATATACATTCGTTACACATATATACTATAGTTACTATTCTAAGATAGGTGGAAGGGATGTTCAAGTTCAATGCGCCACAAAAAGTTTTTCGAATAGGAAAGATGAAAGTTGGAGGACAGCCTGGAGAGAACCCAAAGGTTATGATAGGAACTATCTTCTATGAGAGGCACAAAATAGTAGAAGACCCAGTGGAAGGAATCTTCGATGAGAAGGCAGCAGAGGCTTTGATAAACAAGCAAGATAGTCTATGTGAAAACTGTGGACTATCATCCATGTATGATGTTGTAGGAATATCTGCCGAAGCCTTCCCAAAGTACTTGGACTTTGTAGCAGATAAATCGGAGAATCCCATACTACTTGATGCATGGACTCTAGATGTGAGACTCGCAGGTCTTCAACATGTAAAAGAAGTTGGGCTTTCCAATCGAATAGTGCACAACAGCATAATGCCCCCAGCACCTGATCCAAAGGAAGTAGCTGCCATAAAAGATGCTGGCATAAAGGCATCGATACTTCTAGCCTTCAACGTTGAGGATAAGAGCCCAGCAGGAGCCATATCAGTGCTTAAGGGCACAGCAACCACAAAGGGTCTAATAGACGTAGCAAAAGAGGCTGGTATTGAGGGCATGATGGTAGATCTTTCTTTTGCCAATGCTATACCGGGCATAGGGTTAAGTTGTAAAGCCATCTATGGTGTTAAAGACCAATTGGGATTGGCAGCGGGAGGAGCACCATCGAACGCTACAACAGTCTGGAAGCCCTTTGTAAAAGAGAAGTGGGGCGTAGACATATACAAGGCTGTTGAAGCAACTTGTCAAGCTATACCCATTGCCTTCGGTGCAGATTGGTTGATGTATGGTGTAATAGAGGCAGCTCCTTGGGTAATTCCTGCAGTCGCATCTGTGGATGCAATGGCTTTAGCTGTAGCCAACTTTGAATTTAAGATGCCATTGCCAGAAGCGCCTTGCGCTTTGAGCAAGCTATTCCCAGAGTACATAGACAGACTGAAGGGGATGCTACCACCGAAAGTCGAAAAACCATAAGAGCAACACTAAAGTCAATTCCGTACACCCTTTTTTTTGATCCCATAGTCTTTTTGACTATTCAAAATAATTCAAATGGACCGGGCGGGATTCGAACCCGCGATCTCCCGCTCTTTCGCCAAGTTGCGAAGCGGGCATCACTACCAGACTAGACTACCGGCCCAAATCTCATCCAATAGGATTTGATTTAAGCCTTGTTAAATGTGGCTTTCTTGGCGCACAACGATTGGATCCTCATCCCAAGAAGGTCAGTTCGCCCGTCGAAGCACGCTGTGCACCATTAAGACCAAGATATATAGACAAAACTTCTATTAATTTTTTCAGAAACTTTTTACGAAGCCTTTTTTGTTAGTATATTCGTGGCCGCCGTGGTGTAGTGGTAGACACAGGGGCCTGTGGATCAAAGCAAAGAGCCTCTAGCCCGGGTTCGATTTGTAAATACGAAAATCCCGGCGGCGGCCTTATGATGACCTCTAAGTCTGAATGCTAGCAAATAAAAATCATAGTGGGTTAAAAATTCTCTTAGAATTCTTTAAGGGTTCAAACAGCCATTCTTCTCAAGTGATGATCCTTGAACTTGTTGATGTGAGCTACAGCTTCGCCAATTCTGACGAAATGCTTGCCACAATCACAATCATACTCGAAACTACTTTGCTGTGGTGAATCTTCTACTTTTTTGCTCATTATTTGCACCTCGACTTTGATGCAAGACCCTTCATGTTAGCAATATATTAGCTTTTTGGGAATTGTTTCGAATTTCCACTAGAAAGAATCGATTGTGTTCAATTTTTCATTGGACTTTGTAAATGGTGCTGAGAGCAGGGTCTCAGCCTGCATATGCGGGTTCAGGTGAAGAAAAATGTTTGCTTTCGGTGAAATTGTATTTGCGCTGATGACATTAAGTGATACATAAGGATCTGCTGTATAAGGTAAAATGAAGGTGGCACAGAAGCCTATGTTAACCTAAGCCGGAGATACAAAACCCAGTCATTATCTTCAAAAAAATTAATGACCGGAAAGCTTATAAATCGATTGTTCTTAGCTTGTAGAGAAATTCAAATGGATTTTACAACACTTCTAATACAGATAGTCGTAGCTGCTGTAATACTTGCACCAGTGCTGTGGATTGTTGGAAAATGGTTCGTTGGCAAAGAAAAGGCAAAATTCACTGACGCCATCTGGATAGGAGTTCTGGGAGTAATAATTGGCGCAGTCATCAGCTTTCTGCTTGCTGGCCTGCTTGGATCAATTCTCGGAACAATTATCATGATAGTAGTTTGGCTGGCACTAATCAAACATTTCTTCGACTGCGGTTGGATTAAGGCATTAGTTATAGCTATCATAGCAGGGATAATCTACTGGATAATATCAGTAATACTATCCTTCATATTAGTGGCGCTCGGCTTTCCACCGCTACCGTCTTTGTGGTAACACGCTAATAATCATCCATCTTCTTTTTTTCGTAGAATTACCCTAGAGATCACTCTAGATTCGTAACTCTACAACTTGCCCTTTATTAATAGATGCAAAGCAGGTAATATTGGCAAAAGTTAGAGCGCCTTCATCAAGAATCATCATGCCCAGTATGCTCTGGCGAAAATTGCCAAATGGAAAACTACATAGAAGAGAACTTTATGCCGAGGGCAGGACTTGAACCTGCGACAGTCCGGTCTTCAGCTTCACCCTCAAATAAACGAGTCGGATGCTCTCCCAGGCTGAGCTACCTCGGCACAGTTTTAAAGCCGCTTATTTGCTTATTAAAATTTTTCCTATAGAATTAAAAAGAAATATTATAGAATATTCGTAATTTCATTGATGTTCGTTTGATTTTAAGAAGATGCGAGGAAAAAGACTTAGATAGGGTATTGCAGATCGAGAGAATTTGCTTTAAGCATCCGTACGATTACTTCACTTTTCTTTACTTTCTAATGAGAGAGACTGATGGCTTTTACGTTGCTGAGGAAAATGGACAAATTATAGGTTATGTAATTTCGTCTGTAAGAAATGGTAAAGGCAACATAGTATCCATAGCTGTTCTTCCCGAGTTTAGAAGAAAGGGCATTGGTAGCAGGCTGATGGAAGAAAGTTTGAATTTTCTCTCAAAAAAGGTTGATTACGTAGAGCTTCAAGTGAGAGTAAGCAATGAAGAAGCTATAGGCTTCTACAGAAAATTAGGATTTGAAGAAGCAGGTTTTATTCCTAATTATTATCTAGATGGTGAAGATGCGTTGATCATGTCCAAAACTATAAAAATTAAAGGTAAGTAGTGAGCAAGTGAGGATACTTTTTGTAAATAAGCTTGTTCAATTCCGTCCTAAGCTTCATGTCTATCTCATTCTGGTTTGATATAAGTTCCATAGGCTTCGCAGGGTAGATTACAGGCCCTTGGACCATAAACTCACTCCTTATTCTATCAATTGGCAGTGGCTTTTCTCTCATGATTTTACTCATTATTCTATCCACATTTTTGTCATTGCTAAAGGATTCCATAACCTCATCCATTATCTTCTTAGAAAGAGGTCTGAAGCCGAATTGGTATGGTCTTATGCTCTTTAACGCCTCTTTATCTTCTATCTCCCCTTTAAAACCGAAGCCGATCAAATCGTAGGGATTGATCTGTTCCTCTTTTATGAACCAAATATCCTTTTCATGCGTGATTATGGTATCATAGTATCCCTTTTGGTCCTTTTTGATGAAGACATGCCAACCTCTCGGCTTTTTGTTGTAAAGGCTGAATATTTCTCTTTTGACGTCTGAGGATGGCATCATAAGATTTCCTCTTAAAAATTCTTTTTATACTTTAAAAACTTTGACTTAATCTTTGCAGAGCTTTAAGGCGCTTGACAATGTTAGGATGAGTCGAAAATAACTCCAATATCTTATCTGCTGTTGTAACTTTTCTTGAGAGTATTCTTTCAACCAATTGTCTATCTGTCGAGTATCCAGAAAGCCTTGCCATTTCCTGATAATCTCTGTCAGCCCTTTCTGGGTCTGCTATGAACAAGGAGCGAAAGCTATTGAATCCGCTTGTCTGCTTGTGTGAGTAAAATTTCATTTTTGCGCTATAATCAACGATTTTAGCTAGAGCCTCGGATAATTTCCTATGACCATCTTCCACTATCTCAACGCTATGCCTATCTGCATAATATTCTCTCAATCTGCTCAACCCTAGTACAAAGAGGGATAGTACCCAATATATGACCATGCTTGCAAGCCCTATGAGAATAGCTAAGCCACCATTGTCCCTACCTCTATAACCACCAAACCAAGCAGACATCATGAAGGAGTATCCGATAAAGTAGAATATGGCTGGGAGGACCGAGGCAAACATCATTATTTGGACATCCCTATGCTTAAGATGCCCTAACTCATGTCCTATCACAGCTTCTACTTCCTCATCTTCGAGGGTATCCAGCAATTTTTCAGTTACAGCCAGTCTTCTACCAGCTATAGGAGAGCCATAAGCAAACGCATTTGGGATAGGAATCTTAGCTATCATCACCTTTGGCATCTTTATTTTGGCTTTTTTGCTTAGATTCTCGACCATATTGTAAAGTTTTAGATTATCTTTCCTTGATATTTCTTTGACTTTATACATGGAATCGATCATGTAAGGAGCGATGAGCCACTGTATGAGGTTAAAAATTACCACAAACGATACTAGCAATATGATGTTCAATGATCCTATCAGACTGAGAATTACTGCAAAGAATAGAGTAGAGAGGCCTATCAAGAAGGCTAGAGTACCTACCATGGATAAGCGAAGCTTAACAAGGCTCATTTTGCTAACCTCCTTTTTTCCAATTTATTATTTGCTTCCTCTCCGATTATAAGTGTTTCCTCGATGGCAAGATTAATGCGAAGAACTTGATAATTTATTCTTCCTTTTTAATGCCATCCAAACTATTGTCAACATTACAGGGATTTCTATAAGTGGGCCTACAACAGTTGAGACTGCCACCATTGGCATCGATGCAAAAGCCGTCAATGCTATAGCAATTGCCAGTTCAAAATTTCTGCCAGTGCAGTGAAAACCCATAGTAGCAGCATCTTCATAGTTGTACCCCATGCGTCTTGTTGTGTAGTACACTAGGTTGAAGAGCAGGAAGAAGAACAAAACTATTGGTACAGCCATTTGCCAAATCAAGTTAGGATTATCTATTATTACACCGCCTCTAAGGGAGAACATAACCACCATTGTGAAGAGAAGAGCAAGTAACTGCATTGCATTATAATAAGGAATCAACTTATTGTTTAACCAATCCTCAGATTTTCTCTTTATCACCTCTCTTCGGGTAATCACTCCAAAGAGCAATGGCAAACCTAGGTACAAGAGAACGCTTTCACCAATCGAAACAATATCTATCGCTATGTAAGTCCCTACAAGCAAAGCTATGTAGAGAGGTGTAGTTAGAACTTGAATGATAGAGTTCCATGCCATAAGAACTATTCCAAGAGGACCATTGCCCTTAGCAAGATCAGTCCATACCAGAACCATGGCGATGCAAGGGGCTACGCCGAGTAAAATTAGTCCTGTCCACAGATACTTCGCAGTCTCAAGAGTTATAAGACCAAGAGAAGGAAGAATTATCTCAAAGAATAAGAAACCAAGGGCATATAGTAGAAAAGGATTTACTGCATAGTTGAAGAAGACGATTACTCCAACTTGCTTTTTGCTTTTTAAAGCCTCCTTTAGCTCTTCTATTTCGATCTTGGTCATCGCAGGGTAGATCATCAAGAATAGTCCTATTGGTATTCCAATTTCAAGACGATTGCTCAATTCAGGCAAGTATTTACCAAGCAATAAGCCTATGACGATACAAAGAGCTATCCAGACTGCGAGTAACTTTTCAATCCATCCAAGCCCACCAACCTTGACGGGCCTCATACACATATGCGTACTAGCACCTCGGTTATTCTTCGAATAAAATCTTCAATTCTTTTGCATTTAAAGCGAAACTTCTTGCTATCAACCCAGCCTCGACCCAAATTGCATTAACGATAGCAGTAGGAACAAGGCACGTTGGAGTTAAGTTGTTCTTCCCAGCCAATACAAAGACTGGATTATCTCCAAACGGCATGTATGAATCTTTGATGCTAATCTCCTTTAAGTTTTCAGCAAGACCTTTTACATTCTCACAATCACTTTCTATAAGAATATCGACATTGCCTGAAGGATTCATCTTAGTTGTTATAACAGCCTTCTTACTGCAAATTTGATCTACCGAAACCCTTGCAACCAATCTTCGATCACCCAATTTTATATAATTAAATTTATATAGAAACATATTTAAATTTATTTATCTGATTTATGGCGGTGATAAGATGAGCGTAAAGATGTTTGGAACTGTGAAGGTTCTCGGACCTGGATGTCCTCGGTGCCAAGAGACGAAGAGGCTAGTGATGAATGCTTTATCCGAGCTGAAGCTCGTTGCTGAAGTGCAGGAGGTTAAAGACCCTAAGGAAATTGCAAGGCATGGTGTAATGTTCACTCCAGCAGTCATCATCAACGATGAGATCGTATCACAAGGAAAGATACCTAAGTATGAGGAAGTGAAGAAGTGGTTTTTAGATAGAGCATCTAAATAGGTGATCAAAGGATGATGAAGGCTGACTATTCCGGTATTCAAAGAAAGCTTACAGAAATTCTTGAATTAAAGTTCCCGCCAGTAGCCATAACGCTGATAAGAAGAGCAAGTGATATTCCTCAAGGTGTGGCTGAGCTTGACAGACCTATGTTCTACTGTGGTATGATAAAGTATGCAATGCTTGGTAAAACTTTTTACGCTAAAGAAAATACACATAGCTGTAGAAGAGGAGCAGCAGCATTAGGGATGATCGATATTCCTGAAGATGAACGTACTGGAGAGTTCTACCTGAATAAAGCATCCTTTAGCTCTCTCAGAGCTGCTATAAGATCTGTGATGGAGTCTCCAAGCCTCGAAACGGGAAGCGTCTATGCAACACTACTTTCACCTCTGGACAAAACGCCGCTTGACCCTGACGTAGTAATTATGGAGATGATTCCAAGAAGAGCCTTTGAAGTCATGCATGCCTCCATATTCGATCAAGGTGGAAAGGTGGAGAGCTGGATGTCTGCCCCAAGACAGCTCTGTGGAGCATCAACCGTAAGACCATATCTAGGTAGACTCAACATAACCTTCGCCTGCGAATTCGCAAGAATGAGTGCTAAAGCCTTCGGAGCGGAGTATATGGATGAAGGTGTCATCATCGGAATCCCAGGAGAAATGCTAAAGACTATTTCGGACAACATCGATAGGATCGGATATGTGAAGAAGAGGCTTACAACAAAGTAGGGCAGATGTGTGTAATGCAGGAGCGCATAAGACGACTGCGAATCGCCCTGATGCTCACCTTCATAGCCTTGGTTATTGGAGGTCTCATTTATTCACGTATCATGGCCTACTCACTAGCTCCTACCATTCAGCCAGCACATCTTCAAGGCCTTCCACTGTGGATGATCCCACTTGCTTACATCTGGGACTATATGAGCCATGGATGGATATGCCTTCTCTTCGCCTTCGTCGCTGCAGGCTTGGTCTACGAGTTCATGCCAAAGTCTTTTATTACAAAACATATGGGTAGCGGGAAGGTTCAAGGATATGCCTTAGCTGCAGGGTTCGCCCCATTTTTTACCGTCTGCTCATGCACCATGGTTCCTTTGTTCGCTGGAATTCTTTATACTGGCGCAGGTATAGGCCCTGCCATCTCTTTTCTTCTAATGGCTCCAGCCGCCAATATACTTACTATCTTGCTTACTGGTGAAATTCTCTCTTGGGAGATTGCAGGTATCCGAATAATTGCTTCCCTCGTTACTGCTGTTGCCGCAGGAGTCATCATATCCAAGACACCTTGGGGGAAGAGGATTGAGGCTGAGCATCGGCTAAACCCTGGAACTACAACTACCAACCTAGAAAACGTTAAACCTCCTCTCGACGAAAGACTGACAAGTGCACTGAAATTTGGCGGATTCTTGGGCAAGCAGATACTTCCATTCTTCTTCTTGGGGCTTGTAGTTGTAAGCTATCTGGAAGCCTTCCTTCCTGGAGAGATAGTTGCCACGTATTTAACAGGCGTAGGTGGAGTTCTTCTCGCATCAGTAATTGGAGGACCTCTATACACTCCAACGTTGGTTGAAATAGTATTGGGTAGAGGGTTAATGAATTTAGGAATGTCTAGTGCGGCTTTGCTGTCTTGGCTCATGGGTCAGCCTTATGATATCCCGAATATGATTGCAACCTCAAGGGTCGTAAAGTGGAAAGTTGTTTTGAACTACGCATTTATAGCATGGTTCTTTAGTATATTATTTGGGCTAGCCTATGGACTGGTATCTGGCTCATTATAAAGTGTGAAGGGCTTTGCCTGAAACAGATAGAAAAATCTTGAAGGTGAAGCCTCCTCCCGAATATCCTACTGAAGATGGCAGTTACCTTAGAGGAAACGATCTTTCTCCAGTTGCGGTCTGTGTTCTTCTTCATACTTTCTACGATAAGATTCCATCGTATCTTCAAGAGTTGGTGAAGACAAGCATAGAATCTGGTGCTGCTCTAGCAGGATACCTTCAGACTGAGAACGTAGGAATTGAGAAGATTATATGCAATATTGTAGCGAATCCGAACATTCGTTACCTAATTGTCTGTGGAGTAGAGTCTTCTGGGCATCAACCTGGACAGACTCTACAGGCTCTAGTGGATAATGGTGTTGATGAAAAACGCCGGATCATAGGGGCTGAAGCGCCTACACCATACCTATACAACATACCTCTAGAGGCTATAAAACGCTTTAGGAAGCAGATAACTCTAGTAAATCTTGCCTTGCTTGAAGATGTTATATTGGCAAGAAGACCAGAAGTGATAAGAGAGGCTATAAGGTGTTGCTATCAGGAAGAGCCAACACAATTCATGCATTGGACTCTCTATGATCAAGGTGCGTTTCCTGAAGAAGCCTTATGTTTTAAGATCACATGGCGAATCGAGAAGCCCTGGGCTGTTTTATCACAGAAAGAGGCTGAAATCTTCAAAAAGTTGGATATAGAGATTGAACGGACTCGCCAGAAAAAGAGGAAGGAAGATGAGGAATTACTCAAACTACTTAAACCCCAAAACAGTAGCAAAGAGACAAAGTAAAAACAAACGCAACTCTTCGATTTAAAACATATTTAAATATGTTCATAACTTCTATATGGCATGAACAGTACTGACGCAAGACTGAAACGCTTAGTATCGTCTGAAATATGTAAAGCAGAGAATGTGGAAAAGTATGCAGTAGAATTAAAGCGTCTTGCTGAGAGTGTATTTGATGAAAAAATCTTAAAGTCAATGGAAAGACTCTTCAAAACTCTTGGAGACTCAACACGATTAAGAATGATCAAGATGCTAGCCTTAAGGAAGATGTGCGTCTGTGAGATAATGGTTGCATTGAGTATGACACAGCCAAATGCTTCTTATCATCTTGAAATGCTAGAGAGAGCAGGCATAGTTAAGAAAAAGAAGGAAGGGAAGTGGGTATTTTACAGTCTTGCAAAGCCAGAGATAATTGATGTTTTGAATAATTTATCGATCCATTAAACTATGTAAATGGCTGGTCTATATGGTTGGGCTAAACTCGCTCTATTCATAGGATCGAATTTTTTATCATCTTCTTCGCTGTAAACCTCAACCTTAGCGCCTAATTCTTTTTCTAAAAATCCAGCAGAGTTTCTTAGAATATTTAATTCATCCAAAACCTTGACCCTTAGCCTTCTTTGCCTTATCTCAGGAGGCATCTTTCGAGCTTCATCATAAATTTTTTGAACGAATTTGTACAACTCTTTACTCACCTTCTTCATTCTTGGATCTTCCATCAATTTTTTCATTAATCCGCCAATATCTATTGCACTAAATTCAAGAATTTCAAGGGCTTTTAAGTATGCATCCCACTTCCACTCAGAAGATGTATAATAGCAAATTCTACTTGGCTTGATCTTAGTTACTTTAATTATATTTGCAGTATCATCTAAAGTCTTCATAATCATCCCTTCTATCTCCTCAGCCCTTTCATCAACCTTACTCTCATCATAAACTGGCCAATCAGCAACAGAGACCAAGCCTTCTTTGCCCATCTTCTCCCAGATTTCTTCACATATATAGGGAGCAAAAGGTGCTAGTAATCTCACTTTTGTTTCGATTAAAGTTTTAAGCACTTTGGCCATTGCTTTCTTCCTTTTCTCTGATGAGCCTTCTATAGGACTACGTTTTAAGTACCATTGCAAATCTTGATCAAGCTCGTAAAGGGAATAATTGATAGCCTCTCTTATTCTGAGCTTATCCATGGCTTCAGTCACAGACTTTATGATTTTTTGAAGTTTGCTCATCAGCCACCTATCTTCACTTGATAGTTCAACATCCTCACTCTTAGTCTTGATATTTATCACACTTATGGCAAACTCATAGAAGCGCTCCAGCTTAACATTAAGACTCTTTGCCAAAGATGGGCTAAAGTCTGCATCCTGCAATAGTTCTGCTGTTGAGAGAATCGCTAGCCTCAAAGGATCAGCCCCAAACTTTCTAATGGCTTCACGCAATGGTATTATATTGCCAAGGGATTTTGACATCTTCTTTCCTTCCATTAGCACGCTACCATTAACAACTATCTGCCTTGGCCACAATTCTTTTGAAAAGATGGCTACATGGTTGAATATGAAAAAGGTTAAGTGATTTGGGACTAAGTCTCTACCAGAATGCCTACTATCCAAAGGATAGAAGTATGTGAACTCATCCCTCATCTTCTTCAATAATTCTTCTTTGATCTTGGTTAACTTCGAGACTTCTTTAAGATTGCCCTCGCCCAATAGTATATAATCAAAGAATTCATCCACCAATTGATCTGGACCTATTTTATACGATTTGATGTAATTTGATAGTGTGTAGTAAGCCATGTATATTACAGAGTCTGATAAACTCTCAATTATCCATTCTTTATCCCAAGGCAATTTTGTACCCAATCCAGACTTCCTTGCACATGCTTTTTGCCTCAACCATCTTATAGTGTACTCGAATTCAGGGCGAAGATCCTCTGGTACTATGTCCATACTGTCAAGGCAATCTCTAGCAAGATTCTTCCAATTCTCATCGCCATAGTTTATGAACCATTGATTCTCAAATATCTTCACTATACACTCTGTTCTGCATCTGCATATTACAGGTCTGTTCAAGATTTCGTAGAAAACATCTCCTTTATTCGATTCCATCAAATCTTCTTTGACCCTTTCTTTCGCTATAGAGACTGGTAAGCCTGAATAATGCATAGTATTTGCTTTCATCCTACCTGAGTGAAACTCTTTGCTATAGACTTCTGCTGTTGCTTCCTCAAGCTTAGGATCATTTTGGCTCTTTATACCAAGCTTCTTAATTACATCTAAGGCTGGAAGGTCAGAGTAGCCCTCAAGCTCTATTATTGAGATAGGAGTTATAGATTCTAATAACTTTGGGTCTATTTTGTAAAGCATTAATTCATCACCTTTCTTTTTCAAATCTTCTAATGCTTGATAATCATAAGGCGCATGTCCAGGGACTGACATAACTACTCCAGTAGCATTCTTTGGATCAACAAAAGATGCAGGAAGTATTGGAACCTTAAGCCCTGTGAGAGGGTTTTCAGCCCATTTCCCTATTAAATCTGATCCTTTTACCTCTTCTATCTCTTCTACTTTTTTGTTGAGATAACTAAGTTTTATCAAACATTCTTTGCTTACTATCCAATTCTCATTATTCACTTTGACCTTTACATAATTAGCATCAGGATTTAACCAAACGTTGGTCACGCCAAAAATAGTCTCAGGTCTCAGAGTGGCAGCTGGAAGAATATACCCATCAAAGATGAATTTTATTAATACGAATTCTCCTATTTCAGGTTCAACATCTCCAATAGTATCATGCTGACCAACCGGGTTTCCATCCTTGGGGCACCAGCCTACTGGATGGCTACCTTGAGCTATGAAACCTTTCTCATAGAGCTTCTTAAACTGCCATTCTATGAATCTGCTATATTGTGGATCGATGGTTGTGAACTCTCTGCGCCAGTCTATTGAATAACCGATTTCTTTCATTCCCTGCTTTATCTCTTCATGAAAGTATTTCGCGATTCTTAAAGGCTCATCAAATTCTTCTATAGTTGAAATAGGAACGCCGTATATCTTCGTGAATGTTTCTATCAGTTCTTCATCTTTTTCTGCCAATCTTTTCGACATAGCAAGTATAGGAGTGCCTGTGTAATGGAAGCCCATGGGTAATAAAACGTTCTTCCCTTTCATTCTCATGTATCTTGCATGGACGTCTGCTAGAGTATAGGTCCGACCATGCCCTATATGCTGTGGTGAGTTAGGGTATGGATATGCAACTGTTACAAAATACTTTTCCCTTTTGAAATCAGCATTGGCTTCAAACACATGTGAACTTTCCCATATCTTTCTCCACTTCTCCTCCATTTTTGACCAATCTAATACCAAATTCTCCACCTGAATGTTAGAAATATTTTCAGAAGGCTATTGCTCCCTTTCTTTTATCATATTTTCTATCTGTGAGTATAAAGTTGACTTAACCTCTCTAACCTTATCGATGAGGGGACCACCACCTCTTCCAAACCTTTCATCCCCTCCTCCTGATCCTCCCATGATCTGAGATATGTTCCGAGTTATCTCTTTTGCTTTCACACCTCTTGCTCTAGCATCTTTCCCACAGAACACTATAACCCTTGCAACTTTGTTTTCTAAAGCTATTGCGCAGTAGACTAAAGACGGATTTTGCTCTATAACCTTCTCGCCGAGCATTATATGAAAGTCTTCTCCTAATTCACTATCAACTTCGAAATAAACATTAATACTAGAAATCTTAGTGGCTTTCTCTATAATTCTGTCCTTTGAAAGTTCTGACAATCTTTTAAACATGACTTTCTGCTTTTTAATCAGTTCACTACGATCTAATGCTAGCCTATTGATGGCATCTACGAGTTTCTCTTGCTGAGCCCCCACTACTTGAGATATTTTTGACAATACATCTTCTTGAAGCTGGAAGAATTTTAGGGCAGGCTCTCCAGCAACGAACTCAAACCTCTCAACACCATCTTGCACCCTTTCAACCCTTATTATCTTTATCAGACCTACATCCCCAGTCCTTGAACAATGAACACCACCACAAGCCTCGATATCCCAGTCCCCTATCTTTATCACTCTGATCTCCTTTCCTGGTACAACCCCTCCTTGGTACAAGCGAAAGCCATACCTCTTTTCAGCATCATTTCTCTGAAGTTTTAGAACTTCAACTGGTATGTTCATGCGGACAACCATGTTAGCCCTATTCTCTATCTCAATGATTTCTTCTCTTGTCAAGTGAGCATAATGGGTTATGTCAAGCCTGCTCCTATCTACATCCTTCAAAGCACCTGCCTGCCAGACATGCTCCCCTAAAACATGACGAGCAGCACCGTTTAAGATGTGAGTTGATGTATGATGAATCATCAAGGCTCTCCTCCTTTGACTATCCACTATGCCTTTAACTATAGCATCCTTTGGTGGCAATCTTCCTTTTATCTTATGAAGAATCACTGAACCGACTTTGATGGTATCTATAACTTGAGATTCTTCCTTATCCCATACAATCAAGCCCTGGTCTCCTAACTGACCTCCCCCTTCAGGATAAAAAGCAGTCCTATCAAGGATTAAGAAATCACCATCGACTCTTAAGACCTTGGCATCAAACTCTAATTGCTTTGAATCCATGTAATAAATTGGCTCAGTAGCAGGTAGATCTTCAAATTTGCTCAAAAGAGCCTGCTCCTCCTGGGGTTTTTGCACTTCAATCTCTGACTTCTTCTTAACAAGGTTAGAGAAGAAATCCAATGGTATTTCCACCTTCATTCCTATCTTCTGTGATATTTCAGATACTTGCTGAGGGTGAAGACCGTGAGATTCATAGAATTCTTGTAAAAGCTCAACAGGAATTGATGATTTGCCCTTTGCCTTTAACCCTTCGATCTTCTTTCTTGCTTCACCATACTCTCTTTCCAACGTTTTTTCATATTTTTCTATCTCTACGTCCGCCAGTTTTATTATCTCATCTCTCATATCTTTGATATGAGGAAATTGTGGAGACCAATGTTTTATCTGCATCTCTAAAATGTCAAAGAGTTTACTCTGAGCACCATACAAAGAGAGTAATCTATAGGAGCGCCTAGCAAGCATTCTCACAAGATAACCGGCTTTTACATTGGAAGGGACTACACCTTCAGCGAGCATGAAAACAAGAGCCTTTGTATGATCAAGAATGGCTGCAATATTTTCGAAGGGCTTTATGGCATCTTCAAATTCATCGTATTTCATTCCTAGCCTCTTTGCCACGATCTCTCTTGCCATCCTCGATCTATTGCTATCTACAATAGAGAAAGAACCTGAAATCTTTCCAGCTTCTAAAAGGACCTTATCATCTATTTTTATGCCAACCAGATCCAAAGTCTTATCAAAAATCTTACCAAAGACAGCATGAAAAGCTGTAGGAGTGCCCATGGTTAACCAAGCCCATCTTTCTATACCATAACCTGTATCCACAGTCCTGACAGGGGTCGGGACAAGGTTTCCATTTTCTAATCTATAGCTCATGAAGACTAATGTTGAAATTTCTAATCCCATAACGTTGGCTTCAACGTCTGGTCCAGCATTTCCTCCTCCAGACCAGAAATGCTCCTTATAAGTTACTAGATCGCTGGGCACTCCTAGCCTTTCTGTCAGCAACTCATGGTGATACCTTATCGTATCGTCCTTCCAGTAGATGAACCTATCAGGATAGTTGAAGGCATGAGCACCTCCCATTTCAAATATGGTCAGATGTCTCCCAAAGGTCGGACCGACGTTATCAATATCTTCAAACCTCAAACATGGCTGGCTAATCACTAATGGATTTGCAGGCGGTGGTATCTCACCATTCGTAACATAAGGCTGAAAGTCCACTATGCTTGCTATAGTTACAAGAAGATCGTCTCTCCATCTTGCTACAACAGGATATGGATTTATCACGGCATGGGCATTATCTTCAAAGAACTTGAGGAAGATTCTTCTCATCTCATTCACATCAGCCTTTACCTTTGTTGGAGAATTGCCTATGAACTCATATTCTACGCAAGGAGACTCCATACAAACATCAAGATCATGCTTTTGAGTCCAGAAAAAGGAACCACAAATTCTACACTTCTTTCTGACAAAATCATTCTTCCTCATGAAATCAATATCGAACTCATCATCTTTTAGGGGCATGCTATCATGAGAGATAAATAACGATTATTTAAAGAGTTTAGTACAATTAGATGAAAAGTAATCACTCTTCTAAAACGTTAATTCTAAAAAATGCAAAAGTCTGTTTAAAGCTTAATATGATCGAGCTTATAGTTTTATTCAAAGAAAAATTGACGCTGAAAAATTCATCGAGATTAAAGAACTATACACCATAAATTTTATATAATTTTTCGTTATTATGGATAGAAAATTGTCGGAAAGTAATATTCCAAAAGAGCTGATAAATTTCTTATCCCAAGGAAATAACATTCTTTTAATTAAGGGTAAACCTGGTACTGGAAAGACGATGTTAAGTCTCGAGTTGTTGAATCACTTCAGAGAAAGTAGAAATGGAGTCTATGTGAGTACAAGAATAACGCCAGAGAGGTTGTTTGCTTCTTTTCCTTGGTTAAAGGATGTAATCAAGACAGAGAGTGTTTTATTAGCGAATAAAAAGGGCATTACAATAATAGATACAAAGATGAAAATGTATTCATTGCCATTTGAGCGCGTATATGATTTTATCGCAAGATTAAACAACCCTTTGATGATAATAGATAGTTGGGAAGGTATTGTAAGAGAAGCGGGACCCGAAGAGGCAGAGAAAATGTTAAGCCTTTTAGAGACTTTGATTAGCAAGAAGAGTGCTAATATCATTCTTGTTAACGAGAATCCTGATCTATCTACTCTCGACTATTTAGTCGATGGGATGGTAACTCTCTCTGATATAGATATATTTGGTGAAGCAAAAGATGGAAGGGTTTGGAGTGGATTGTTGGAGAGGAGATCGGCAAGAGAAATTACGATTAACAAGCTTCGAGGCATCACGAGGAAAAAGAAGAATTACGCTTTTACTTTATATGAAGGGCATTTTAAATACTTCCCACCTCTTAAGCCAATATATCTTAAGAAATTTAATATAATTCCTGACCCTGAAAAAGACAAAATATCCAGTGGTATTCCAGACCTCGACAAGCTTTTGGGCGGTGGTTATAAGTTAGGAACATCGACTATGTTCACTTTAGAGCATGGTGTTGGCAACGAACATTTCCACTTCTTAATCTTCCCTTTAATGATCAACACTTTGTTGTTGGGAAGAGGATTAGTAATAACCCCTTTAGAAGGATTAAGCATTGAGGAACATCTCAAAAGTTTTCAGGAATATGTTGGAGAGAATGTGAATAATGCAATGATAGCTCAAAAGGCAATATACGAACGACCTATTCCAGAAAATAGATTCTTTGTTCATTTAAAGAACTTGGATAAGACTCTTGAGTCTTGGTTTGCAGCAAGATCTAAATTGGTGGGAAGAGCAAAACAACCTGTTTGCCACATAATGTCTGCAGATTTTATTGAGCATTCACTAGGATATAATGCGACATTGCTTAAAGTGTCAATGGACCTCTCATCAATAAGTGAGTGGGGGGATGTTTATATCTCTATAACTAAGAGGGGACAGAGGGCTGTCGACCAAATCGCACAAATGTGTGATAAGCATTTCGTTTTAAAGAACATTAATGGTGCTATATTTATCTATGGAGTTAGACCAGACACGCCATTATACAACATCTCAGTTACTAGTGAAGAAGTGAAATTGATACCTGTCTTATGAACAAGAACTTCTTTTTTGTGGGGTTTTCAAATGGGAGTAAAGATAACATAAAGTGAAGTTTGATTTGGAAGAACGTTTTAGAGGTCTCCAATTAGAAGGCCGAGCAATATTCACAGATATTATAAGATCAATGAAAGAGTTTGAGTTCTGTTGGCAATGTTACGAAAATGCAGAATACTTTGAAATAGAACTTTATGATCATGAATGGGTTAATTTCTACGCATTCACTAAATTTGAAGAATTTAAAAGACTGCAAGAGATTAAGAGCGAGAGAACCTCGGAGGAGATAAAGGAAGACTACATTTATAGATTTATTGCTTGGAATGTTGTTAAAGATAAGTTGAGAAATATACATATTTTACACTACAATTATTATGAAGGACAGTCCTTCGAGAAACCATGCAAAGGGTCTTTTGATTTCGCCATTCGAACTAAGGATGGAGGGATAATAACCTTAGAGATTGTGCATATCCCTCCAGATTACTATAAACCACCTAGCGAAGGGAGAAATATAGTAAAAAACTTCATCATACCCGAAAGAAAGTGGAAAAAATGCGATTATGCAGTCGGGGTTAAAATACTTGAAATTGAAGCGAAAGATAATGGAATCATAGGAAAAGGCGCTATAGTGGGTTATTTAACTAAAGAGGAGATTGAGAGAATACCATTAAAAAGAAAAGGGGAATATCCATGCACAAAATTTGACGGAAGACCTATGCTCATATCTGAATTAAATCCACCAAAAAAGTTGTGGAGTATTTTGGAAGAAAAAGCGATTCCCATCCCTTCTGAAGTGTGATCTTCAAGAGTCATGTTGTATATAGACGCTCCAAAGTAACGCTATTCTTAAATACTAAAAAATTCAGCTCTTATATTGTAAGTGGTGTAACATCATGGAGTACGTATATGCAGCTCTACTGCTTCATAAACTGGATAAGAAGGTAGATGAAGAAAACTTAAAGAAGGTAATAAAGGCAGCAGGTGTTGAACCTGATGAAATAAAGGTAAAGGCTTTGGTTTCAGCTCTGGGTGAGATAAATATAGACGAAGCCTTGAAGAGTGCTTTCGTTCCTACAATAGCCCCTGCAGTAACTCCAACCCCTACAGCACCTCCTGAAAAAGAGAAGCCTTTGGAGAAGAAGGAAGAAAAGAAAGAGGAGAAAAAAGAGAAGAAGGAAGAAGAAAGCCTAGAAGGTCTATCCACCCTCTTCGGCTAATTGTAGCAATCAGTATATCGATTAAGTATATCCTTTATCCCTTAACTTGCTATACAAAATCATGACTTCGTTGTTGCATTTTACAAGAATGTCTGCCATTACATCCTTGCTGAGATAGCCCGATGCTATAGCTAAAGATCTTGCTTCAGTCTCATATCTGATTATGATCAAAGGTAAAGTTTCCTTTGTAGGATAATTAACTCCTAGAGCTAAAGCCTTGGCATTAAGATAGGCATCTTGTATTGAATGTTCATACTCATCTATGTCGAGTTTCATATCCTTCTCATGGAAGATTAAGCCATCATACCATGCAACAGATACAGATAGCCCTGCCCTCACAGGCTTTATTCCAAGTCTAGAAAGCAAGCTAGCAAGTTTTGGCGAGATTGAATCTCCTTTATTCGCTACTACAGTATCCTTTGATACCCAAATGCTTCCTGAATCTATCCTTGTTGGTATCTTAGCCTCCTTAAATTCGCTTAATACTGGACCAGGGGCCATTCCAGTATTCCCTGCTGATATGACTACATCCTCAGTTGCTATATCACCAGGTCTTGCAGGTAAGTTGACCTTGTTCTTCTCAAGTAGCATATAAAGCTTGAAGGGATCCATATTTGTAAAAATTAGGGCACTTTGATCCTTAATTTCTTTGATGAAATCTTCAGCCTTTTCAAGATCGGTCTTTTTAAGGGCTATGGATGCTACTTTGTTCTTAACGACTATTATCTCCATGTCTTTTCTGAATTTTCGCCTCAATTCCATCAATTGAGTTGCCCTAACTTTGTAGAGCTTTGATATGGCTATGGTTTTATGATTTTTTGTAAGGGATAGAATCCTCTGGGCTACCCTTTCCTTCTTGGCTCTAGGACTTTTCAAAGCAACTTGCAAATTTTACGCCTCTATAGCAGGAACTTTGACGACGGGGCTCATGGTAAGCTTTACAATTATATTCTTTATATTTTTCGAGCCTAACGGCAGTTTCTTTTCAATGGCACTTATAACTGCTTGTGAATTTTCAGCGATTTTATCATCGCTCATACCCTCATCACCTATCTTACATGAAATAGTGAGTTGATTTTTTGTCCTTACCCTTGTTGCTGAGCGGTATCTCGCTATTATATTCTCTATAGGAGCATTAGGGGGAAGAGGAGATGGCATCTTACCCTTAGGGCCAAGGTAAGGCCCAAAAATCTTTCCTATCCTAGGCATCAAAGGTGCTTCAGCAAGAAAGAAGGTATAATTTTGGGCTATCTTTCTTGCCTCTCTTTTCGAAGTCATAAGCTTATCCAGTTCTTCAGGCTCTATGACCCGATCTACACCGCTATTCCTAGCCCTTAAGGCCATATCACCAGATGCAAAGACACAGATTGGAGAAGGATTAGTGAAAGCATAAGGCAAGAATACTACCTCGTTTATGCTGAACTCTTTTTTCTTGAAGTCTATATCCTGAAGAGACAATATGAGATCAAAAGATTGAGAGAAGTTCCTCTTTTTCGCGCTTTCCCTTGCTTTCTTCACTATTTCTACCAATTTTGGCATGCAATTCACTCCTCTATAGCTTTGTCCCATTTCCCCTCATAGATTTCTTTCTGTACCTCTCTGGGATCCTTTCCCTCTATTGATACTCCCATGCTTATACAAGATCCAATTACCTCTTTTATTACAGACTTCAAATTCTTACCGTATGAAAGTTGCCCTTTCATCTTGGCTATCTTAGAAACTTGTTGAAAGCTTAAGTTGCCAGCAAAACTTGTCTTTGGTGTACCTGATCCCTTCTGAATGCCTGCCTCTTTGACTATAAGAGCAGAAGTTGTAGGTGTGCCAACTTCAACGTCAAAACTCTTTGTTTCTGTATCAACAGCTATCTTCACTGGGACCCTCATACCTGAGTACTCTTTTGTCAACTCGTTGATCTTATTCACTATAGCAACTACGTTTACTCCAAGAGGCCCAAGAGTTGGTCCTAAAGGAGGACCTGCGGTAGCCTCGCCACCAACTATTAAGGCATTAATTATCTTCTTTTCCCCCAAGATACCACTCTCTTTATTAGACCTGCATAAATACCATGTTTTTAAGTAAATCGCTTTAATTTAGCAGACTTTGATTAATCATTCATTCTGGTGGATAGAACAGAGTAATAAGAGTTTCAGTGCTCCTTATGTTCGGCATCTGTTCTATCATCTCATAGACTATCTTCGACAATTCGTTCATATCCTTTGCCTCCACTACTATTACAGCATCGAACCTTCCAAAGACAGAATTGGCGATCTTTACTCCCCTTATCTTTCTAGCTCTGACTATATCTTCAGAAGTGCCTGGCTTTGTTGTAACTAAGACGAAGGCCCTTATAGGCAATTTTTATCACCAAATTAGAAAAGACTTATCAGAGTTTCGGTATGGATTATTTCTGGATGCACGCCGATCATCTTGTAGACCATCTCACTTAGTGCTTTTATATCTCGAGCTTCGATCACCACTATAGCATCGAACCTACCATAAATAGAATCAGCCAAGACTACCTTGATTCCCTTCAAATTCTTTATGGCTTTAATAATATCCTCAGTGGTTCCTGGTTTGGCCCTTATCAGAATATACGCCCTCATAACTTATCACTGAAATCCTTTTACTTTCTTGTATAAAAACATTGAATCTTTGACCTAATTGATTCAAGGCTGTCCTTCAGGGGAAGGTGGTGGACTTTTTGCCTGTGAAGACAGTTTTAGATAGCTTGCATCCACAGTTACAGGGAGCTGGTATGGTGCATCTAATAGTACAACGGTAACCTCTGACCTAGCCAACTCTATTCGGTCTATCTTTGCCCTCATGCCCTTGAAGGGACCAGCTACTATCTCGACTATATCATCCACTTTTAATTCAGAGATTATGGGCTTGAATATAAGGAATTTTTCGATGTCTTGATATTGTAGCATACCTGGCACGAATCCTTTAACATGCTTTAGCCCAGATACAACCTCACTTATGACCTGAGCATTGCTTGCCTCTAGAAAGACATATCCTTTCATTTCGTCCAATACAAGTATAGAAGAAATAGGCAATTTTCTAGTGGATACTTTATTATGTATGAGCCTTGCAACGATCTTTTCTTGCCCTCCCGTAGTCTTTATGGCAAATAGTTTACTGGATAGATTCTTTGACATTCCCTTTCATCTCTATGATTAACCCATGAGTTGTAGCACAGAACCTACTATCTTAATTATAAACCCCAATATCCCGACTACTGCTACACCTAAGGCGGTCAGCTTAAGGTATAGAAGATACTCATCTCTACTCGATTTCTTAGAGAGTCTAAGCATCTGTATAATCGATCTTATGAGGTCTGATAAAGCCAAGTCTCTCCACAATATGAGACCATGCATTATATTTTAAACTTTTAGGTTCTTTTTATTTATAAGACAGGTTCGTTATGATCGAATCGATGGAGAATCTAGTGATAGTCAGCTCTAATGAAGACATAGCAAGCATTAACATAGCCAAGATGTTGATAGAAGGATTTGGTTTTAGAGAAACGGATGAAAAGTTCGATGGTTCGCCAATATTCACAAAAGACAATTTAAAACTGATAAGAATAGAGAAAGATCTAATCTTTGCAGACTATCTGAATGATCATTTTTTAGCAGATGCCTACATATTTATTTCGCGTCATAAATCTGAGAGCAAAATACCTTGCCTTACTACTCATTTCCCAGGGAACTTTTCTGATGATAATTCTCATGGAGGAAAGCCAAGAGAATTGGCACACACCTATCCAAGCTTCCAAAAAGAATACATCAAGCAATTATGGAAATTGAGAGAATCGGCTCCAAAATATCAGATAATTCTTGAACCAATGCACCATGGTCCAACCTCTCTTACCAAGCCTGTAATATTTGTTGAGATAGGCTCAACGGAGCAGGAATGGAAAGACGTTAAAGCTGGCGAGATAATTTCAAAGGCTCTGATGAACACTATAAACGTTATACAAAGATACGACAAAGTTGGTATAGGATTTGGAGGAACTCATTACTCAGAGAAGTTTACAAAGTTCTTGATAGAGTCAGACTTTGCGCTAGGAGCGATTGCTTCAAAATACTCATTACAGTTCATTGATGGGGAGATTCTAAACCAGATGATAGAAAAATGCCCACAAAAAGTTAATTACGCTATTCTCGATTGGAAGGGATTGGGTAAAGAGAAGACAAGAATAGTTGAATTGATTGAAAGAGCCAACCTTAAAATCTTAAAAATATAATTTCAATCGAATTTTTCCCAAGCAACGAATGTTCTAATCGCTTCGTAGAAGGAGGTAAGAAATGAAAACAGAGGCTAAAAGAAGAAAATTTGTACAATCACTCCTCAGGCGTGAAAGTTTTGGCTTCTTCATTGGTTTTTAAGAAGGCAGTTCTTGATATGATATTCAAATATTCTGAAGAGAGAGATCGGCACAAGACTTCTCCCTTACTTGTTAACCTGTAAAGCTTCTTTCTGCCTTGTTCTATACCTTCTATCAACCCCATATGCTCAAGATTGTTCAGCATGGGATACAAAGTGCCAGGGCTGAGCAAAACTTCAAAGGTTCTATGAATGTAACTAATAAGATCATAGCCGCTCATCTCTCTTTCTCTCAAGATTGTCAAGATTAAGAGGTCCAGTAAACCTTTCACATACTTTCCCCTAGCCTTCTTTATCACCCTCCATTCATTAGGCGATGAATTCATAATATTTACAAGGCGCATGTTATATAGACTATATATAAGCATTATTATATTTTTCGATCGATAAACAAATATATACTTTTCTATACAGTATTCGAGCTGTAAAGAGCCTGTTTCCGATCAAAGTGATGAATAAAATATTTTTTAATTGCCGAAAATATAATTCAAAATGCGTTCTACTGAAAGAAAGAGGAGTCAAATATCATGTTCTACATTCGATATTAAAGAACAGTTTTTGATCGAGATATTCAAAAGAATAAATGAAGCAAAAAGCATTAGTGAAAAAGCAGAGAACGCAAAAATCTTGCTTCAAAGTATAGAGGATGTTTTTCCTTGCCCATATTACGAAAGCAAGAACCCAGATTGCAGGTACTGTAAAAAACTACTTACTTTGAGAAAAAATGTGGCTGAGCTTCTGATCACTCAAGCATGATTTTATATGATGCTTTGGATGTTAGAAAAGTGCTCACATAGAAAGTTAGCTATACCACCCTTGTTTTTCGCCTAGTAATATCCTAATTGCATAATCCTTTATGTGGAAGGTTTTTTATTTCTACTTTTAATTTCACAGGTGCCATCTTACACCAGCTTTCTCCTTTGCCTTTAGGGTTATGGTACCATCCACAGCTTCTTGGGCAAGAGCCAATACAGCTGGAGGAAACGCTTGAGGGTTTAGGCTTAAGAGTAAAGTTGCCTTCACTTCTCTTGTTCTGGCGACCAAGCTTCTCAAGAACACTAATCCTTCCCTAGTTCCACACTCGTCCAAAACGTCCGTCAGACTATGAACTATGACAATCTTGTTTATTCCTTTTGCTTCATCGATAGCTTTTGAAATTGTTGCATTAACATCGTAAGGTATTATTGAGGTGCAATACTTCTCTTTGCTTTCTATCCCAAACTTGCTAGAATAAGCATCTACGAATATTAGTGAATTTCTTTCCTCAAAAGGTTGTGGATCAAACCCTATATTCTCCATCATCAATCGATAATTCTCTGGTAGGTTATTGGTGCAGACAAAGATTATTGCATCATTTTTTTGAAGCCGATAACTTGATAACTTTAGAAAGATTTCCGTCTTTCCACTACCTACGGGTCCTAAGAACAATAGTGAGCAAGGATGGGGAATGCCACCTTTTAACATATTGTCTATCTCAGGAATCCCAGCCTCTAGCTTTGCTTCTAAGGGCATTGGGAGTAAAGGTTTAGTCTCTTTAACTATTCTAAAAGAGGCATATGGAGCCATTAAACCTACTACTGCGTATACTGGTGCCCCTAGCCCAATTATTATATCAGGATTGAAGAGGGAAAATTCGAAGATCAAACTTCCAAAGAAGTATAGAAAACCAAAACCTGCAATTAAGCTAACTGCGCTTACTATTAGAGCAAAGGGTATTCTTACTTTACCTAAAATCGATCCGAATCTTGAAAGTAAAAAATACGAGAGAGAGATGAAACAATACGTAAGAAAGCCTTCTAATAATGTTAAAATCACTATGGAAAGTGGAATTGAAGAAGTAGCAATATAGTTTAAGCTCAGACCCAATATGATAGGTGTTACCACACCTACAAAAGTAAAGGCAACAAATATCCTATAAGTATTATAACCAATAGTAGCCATTAAGCCCATCATACCAAGGGCAACAGAAAGAGCGCTAAGCATGAGTAATGCTGTGCCAGAGAGTAATGTAAGAGGTTCTAATGAGAAAATACCAAAAGGATCGCTCCATGTTACCAAAACATACGCTACATAAAACATGATGGAGATTAAGAATAAATGCCAATATGATCTAACTCCAGATATTCTTTCTATTCTTCTCGATAGAAGCAATACGGTCGAGAATGGTGCCATTATGGCTATGCCAACAGAAACACTTGCCATTACATTAATTATTAAACCAGTCACTAAACCAAAATAGGTATTGAACTATAAAAACCTTTTATTCTGAGACTAATCTATTAAATTTTTATATAACTTATCGAAAAATTGCTACTAATCTGCGAAAGGTTTACATTGATCTTCGAATAAAAAAGCTTAAAAACCTCGCTTCTGACCCTAGCTCCATACTTATTTTCCGATAAGCTAATGACTACAAATTTTGCAATAAAATACTTTAGGAATGGGATAAATTTCTAAAGATTTCATTCTCATCCAAAAGCAGATAGCAAAGTAGAGCCTTTTGTGAATGGAGTCTGTTCTCAGCCTCATCCCAGACCAAAGATTTAGGACCATCGATAACATTGTCAGTAACCTCTTCTCCTCTCTTTGCAGGCAAACAATGCATGAAAACAGCATCAGACTTTGCTTTATCCATAAGCTTACCGTTGACTTGATACTTTGGTATAAATACCTTCAATCTTTTATCTCTCTCTTGCTCGAAGCCCATAGATACTACAGAATCAGTCATAACACAATCTGCATCCTTTACAGCCATGATAGGATCATTTATGATTTCTATTCTCGCTCCTGTATCTTTGGCTATCTTTTGAGCGTTATCAACAGCTTCTTTTAAAGGACGATATTCTTCTGGTGTTGCAACAGATATATCAATACCCATCAATGCTGCTCCTATCAGCCAAGTATTACAAACGTTATTGCCATCTCCTACCCACGCAACTTTTAACCCTTTCAATTTGCCTTTTGCTTCAAAAAGAGTCTGTAGATCAGCTAGTATCTGAGCAGGATGGTAATGTTCGCTTAATCCATTTATCACTGGCACTGATGAAACTTTTGCCAATTTTACTACATCTTCATGATTATAAACTCTAGCCATTATAGCATCAACGTATCTCGATAAGGTTCTGCCAGTATCTTCTATGGTCTCCCCGCGACCTAACTGCAGTTCGTTAGTGCTAAGGTTGATAGCATGCCCACCAAGTTGAAGCATGGCAACCTCGAAGCTAACTCTCGTTCTTGTGCTGGGTTTTTGAAAGATCATGGCAAGAACTTTGTCCTTCAGTAATTTTCTGAAAAAGCGTTGCTTTGCCTCTTTCTTCAATACCATTGCTAGATCTAGGATTTTATCGATTTCTTCCGAGTTTAATTCCATTAGTGAGAGAATAGACTTACCCTTCATCAAGATGCTGTTCACTTCTCTTCAAATAAGGATGAAACGAAAGAATCAACGTTAAATGCAACTAAATCATCATAGCTTTGACCAGTACCAAGGTAAATTATCGGCTTCCCAGTTACATATGCAATAGATAGAGCAGCCCCTCCTTTGACATCAGCGTCGGTCTTAGTCAAGATTGCAGCATCAAAATTGGTGAATTCCTGAAATTCTTTAGCCTGAGATACAGCATCGTTTCCAGCTAGTGCATCACCAACAAATATCTTTAAGTCTGGGTTAACGACTCTTGTTATCTTAGCCATCTCCTCCATCAAATTCTTGCTCGTCTGCATTCTTCCTGCAGTGTCTATAAGAACAACGTCTATCTTTCTTGATTTTGCGTGTAATACAGCATCTCGAGCAACAGCAGCAGGGTCTGCACCATACTTTTGTGAGATGACTTTTACTGATAATCTGTCTGCATGCTCTGTGAGTTGCTCTATGGCTCCAGCACGATGTGTATCTGAACATGCTAAAATCACTGAAAACCCTGACTTTTTCAAAAGGTTTGCAGATTTAGCTATAGTTGTGGTCTTTCCAGTCCCATTCACCCCTAAAAACAGAATTATGAAAGGTTCTCCCGTTGTATTTTTCTTTTTTATCATATCGAGCATATCGAATTGCTTCGCTCCTGAAAAGATTTCTTTGACTACATTCATTAAGCGTTCTTTAATGTAATCTGAAGAATTTATAGAGCGTTGAATTTTAGTACCGACTATTTCGCTCTTCAACCTTGATGTCAATTCTTCAACTACCTCGTAAGCCACGTCACTCTCCATCAAAGCAACTTTGAAATCCCAAAGCAGTTTATCAACTTCTTTCTCATCAAGAGTACGCTCTGTAATGGCTTTGCTCAAAGCCTTCAAGGCAGAACGAAGCTTATCGAACATGGCTTTTCACTTCAAGTTAACATAAAGCTGCATCATTTAACTATTGAGTCTTTTTCTGCTTTTCTAATATACTGCTTATGATTGCTCTGTTGGATTCTATCCTTTTTGCCAGCTCTGCCTTCTGTCCCTCAAGGTTTGATATAGCATTCTCAAGTTCTTTTATTCTCTCCTCCAAAAAACTTACAGCGCCATCTTTCGTCTCCTCTATCATAACATCAGCGCCTATGCTCACCAAGAGCTTGTCAGGAGGCTTTGCAGATACTTCTATGAAAACTCCTCCCCCTATTGGAACAAGCACATCGGAAGTCTCATTACTTGGAAAGCTTCTTATGGCCTCTAGAGCCGCTCTACTCTCTACTATAGCTCTAGCCAGAAGAGATTCACGTGTATTTATCTCGCCAAAGTAGCCCTCTAGCATCCTTAACTCCATAGCCAGTGATTGAATTCTTTCTTGATCGCTCACTTAACATCTACCAATTCAAATATTGGCTGGAATTTAAGAATATAGTTTTCTTGATTAGACCTTAAGAATTCTACTTAATATTAATAGCTCAGGACCATTAGTGAGGCTTCCTACAACAGCGTTCCTAGAATTCGCTATTATGCCTGAAGCTACGTAGGGCACGCCATTATTTACTGTTGATGGTTCTACATCAACTTTAAGAAAATCATGAATTTTCTTCACTTCAGCCTCTGAGGCACGAGGATGAACGACTACGCCCGAATCTGTTGCCACAGCCATAGAACCTATTTGATAATATGATGCTATGCTCATAATCTCAACTGGAGTGTCTAAAACATCGGCTATGATCTTCACTGCTTGATTGGGTAAAATTTCTGATACTAGAGCACCATGATCGTTGGCAACGACTAAATTCCCCACAGATGTGTACTTTGTTGGTAATCTTTCCACTGGCAAGCCTGTCTCTTTTTTTATTTCCCTTATCTCCTCATCCTCTGTCAGCCTAGAGACTATTATTCCCTTGTTATTCATGGCAACAAGAGGACCTATCAACCTTAAGCCACTTATAGATGCTCTAACAGGCTCTACTCCTAAAAGAGAAGATAGCTTAGAAGCTTTCGTACTGGCTAACCCTCTTGGGATTAGTAGAAAATTGTCATTACACTTAGTGAACATCCCAATATTTGGACTTCTATAAATATCCAAGAGATAGATCCCCAGTCGTTAACAGCCCCCACTCAATTTTTACCCGTGTATAGATCAGCATTTATCCTTTTTCATTTTTGTTTAACAGAAACAGGCAAGACTTTTATTATAAAACTATTATAATAATAAGAATCATCAAAATCATTTAAAACATAGATCCATAGTCTATAAAATTAATAGAAATAGAACCATTTGCCATAACATTTATAATCTGGCAACCCACATTTATCTTGATTTCTTCTTTAATTTGGGTGATCATATGAGAGCAGTAGTGTTGGCTGGAGGTTATGGGACAAGACTTTGGCCCCTTACTTTAACCAGACCAAAACCTATGCTATTGTTAGGAGATAAACCCGCCCTTCATCACATAATAGAATATTTATCAAATCATGGCTTCGATGAGATAATCATTACTGCAAATTATTTGCGCAGTTCTATAATGGATTATTTTGAGAGATGCTCAGATCTTGATGTAAAATTGATCTATTCTGATGAATATTCACCTTTAGGGACTGCTGGCTCAGTAAAGAATGTGGCAAACTATCTGGATGACACTTTTGCTGTAATTCAGGGCGATAATATAACAGATATAGATTTAACGAAAATGTTAGAATTTCACAAAAAGAAAGGAGGAGATGCTACGATAGCGTTGAAAGAAGTTGAAAAACCTTATCTCTTCGGTATAGTTAAGATGAATTCTGAAGAACAGATTCTACTTTTTAAAGAAAAGCCAAAGGCTAGCGAGTGCTTCAGCAATATAATCAATACAGGCATCTATATGCTTGAGCCTAAAATCCTAGACTATGTACCGAGTGACAAAGAGTTTGATTTCGCAAAGGATCTATTTCCCCAACTCTTGAGCAGTAACAAAAAGATATACGGATTCAAAGCTGAAGGCTTTTGGGTCGACATAGGCACTCCTGAGGGATATTTAGAGGCTTCAAACTGGCTTTTGAGCAAATTGGAGGGAAGAAGTATCTCAGATGCAGAAGTTAAAGATGCTATTATCAAAGGTCCTTTGGTGATTGGTAAGGATTCAAAAGTCGATGATAATGCGATGATTTATGGCCCAACAATAATTGGAGATAGATGCCATATCAAAAGTGGTGCCATAATTGATTCTTACACTATGATTGAATCAGATGTTGAGGTATCAACTAATACGAGCGTTAGAAAGTCTATAATTTATAAGGATACTTTCGTAGGCCCCTACTCTTTACTCGATGGCTGTATAATAGCTGAAGGTTGTAATATAGGTCTTGGTGTAAAAATTGGTGATAAATCTATAGTAGGTGCAGGATGTGAGATTGGTCATTTAACCAATATTCAAAATGGATCAAAAATCTGGCCCAGCATTAAAGTCAGGCCTAAATCTGTTGTGGAAGGATTCGTAAGGCATCTTGAACAAATTCATCAGCCTGAGATTAGTCTTGAAAAGATTATCAGCGAAACTAAGATTATAGATAAGGAAAACGCTAGAAGAATTCTTGAGAAACTACCGCCAGAGAAAGCCTTCTACTTCTTCAAAGGGATAGGCGATTATATAGGTCAAGTGGCTAATTCTCTTGATGAATTCTGCAATTTGCTCAATGTAGTAACCATTGATTCCATAGAGTTTCATGTGAAAAGGAACGACTTTGAGAATTGGATCAAATTTATAGGAGACTTAGAGCTTGCGAACTGTATCAAAAAATCTGAAGAAAAGAATCTTAGAGGCGAAGCTCTTAGGAAAGAGATTCATGATCTTGTAGAAAAGCGTTGTAGAGAACTCCACAAAGTTATTGACCAATAATTAATATTTATAGGAATCTTCGATGTCCGTATAGTGGAGATTAATGATAAACGCCGATACGTTGTTGCTATTTCTTCTTGTCTTTACAAGCTTACCTGTCTTAGCTATTTCTTATAATTACCTCATACTGATAATGGCATCATTCAAGTACAACTCAAAGATAAAGAAAATAATAGAAAGTTCGAGAGGACCAATTAACCCCCCAAAAGTTACAGTAATCGTCTCTTCTTTCAATGAACGGTATGTAATCGAGAACGGCTTAAACGCTGCCACATCGATAGATTACCCAAAGGATAAATTGCAGATAATAGTGGCAGATGATTCGACGGACGAGACGTATGAAATTGCTAAGAAAAAAGTAAGTGAATTCTTGAGCAAAGGATACGACATTCAGATCGTTCATAGGGAAAAAAGAAATGGATTCAAGGCAGGTGCTTTAAACAACGCTCGAAAGTTTGCAAAAGGCGATTATATCCTCATAATGGATGCTGATTCTATCCCTCCAAAAGATATATTGTTAAAATCTCTTCCCCTTATGAAGGAAGGACTTGCATTTGTATCCTTTAAGATAGGCCATGTTAACAGAGATTACAGTTGGGTATCCAAGGCTTGCGCATTATTAGTAGATATGTATGAGACTCTAGAAAGGGCTGCAAGGACCATTTTGAAAATACCTTTTAGCCTTAGTGGTGCATGCTCCTTGATTCGTAAAGATTACTTGGAGCAAGTTGGAGGATGGTCTCCAGATGTTTTGGTCGATGATATGGATATATCGTGTAAATTCTTTTTGAATGGCAAAAATGGTCTTTTTATTAAAGATATAATCGTCCCAGGAGAAGACCCTCCTCTTCTTGAATCATGGAAGAGACAGACTGCCCGTAACGCTGAAGGTGTAAGTCAATGTCTAAGAAAATATTTCTCAAAAATTTGGCGTAGCAAAATTGGCATCATCTCAAAGATAGAGTTTATCCTTCTTTTGATCTGGCCATTTGCCAGCATAGGATGGCTTACGACTACATTCGTTGCTGCGTTAGGTTTATTGTTCAAATTCGAAGTTGCACCCAGTCTATTCCAAAGTCCTGTATATGTCATTGTAGTGATGACCCCGCTCATCATAGTATCTTTGACTCCATTGTATGTGCTAAGATTATATGGTCAAGGTATTAGAAAGAATCTTCTAACAGTTATCCTAATGTATTACTATCAACTGAGCATGGCTATCGCGAACTCGATAAGCTGTATCAAGGGCATATTTGGGCTCAAGTTTGAGTTCTTCAGAACGCCGAAGTACGGTCTTAAAGGTAACGAAGGAAAATGGAAGGGAAGATATAGGATTGGCATGAGTAAACTTTCATATGTAGAACTTTTGGTCGCTTTAGTATTAGGAGCATTGAGCGTATTGGCCTTTCTGGATTCGTCCTACTTTTTAGGGCTTAACTTGTTCGCCTTCTCTATAATAACGCTTTGGTCCTTATTCATGAGATAAAGGATCAATTTCACCGCCGGCAAAACTTAAAAGACCTACTTTATTTGATGAAGTTATGAAATTTATGCAGGTTATTTATTCACAATGGAGATGCACAGTCTGTGGTTATGTCTATGATGAAGAAAAGGAAGGAGTCAAATTCGAGGATTTGCCCGATGATTGGGTATGCCCTGTCTGTGGTGCCCCTAGATCTGCCTTTGAATTGATTGGCAAGATCGAACGCAAAGTTCCTTCTAGGTATACTGTTGCAGATAAAGTAGTTGAGCAACTTGTGGCAGTTGGTGTAAAATACATCTATGGTATTCCTGGAGATTCTAATCTGCCTTTGATAGAAGCTATTCGAAAGAATAATGCAATAAAATTCATCCTTACAAGGCATGAAGAGACGGCAGCATTCATGGCATCAGCCCATGCTAAAATTACAGATGAACTTGGTGTTTGTTTATCAATAGCAGGACCAGGAACAACGAATTTGATCACAGGCTTGATGGATGCAGCCACAGACGGTGCACCAGTTTTAGCTCTAACTGGACAAATAGCCCAAGCCTATCTTGGCAGTGAAGCTTTTCAAGAGATAGATCAGATAGAGCTTTACCGCCCTTTCACTGTCTTCAGCGAAACTATAGCCAAAGCGCCCCAAGCGATAGTGCTTACAACTCTAGCGATAAAGAACGCTTACTGGAAGATGGGTGTTGCCCATCTAAGTACTCCAACAGATGTTCTAGCTGAACAAGCAGAGACGATTGAGACATGGCCCCCTGAAAAGCGCATCTTCAGACAAAGCCTGATCCCAGATGAAGAGCAAATCAAAAAGGCTGCTGAACTCATAGACAAAAGCAGAAGGCCAGTCATACTTGCTGGATGGGGAATAAGAAGAGGAAGTAAAGAGTTGTTAGAGTTTGCTGAGAAGATTTCTGCACCAATAGCCACAACATCAAGGGCAAAAGGAATGATAAACGAAAGGCATGATCTATCCTTAGGAGTTTTAGGTTCGTTAGGAACAAAGTATGCTAAGGAAGCTGTAAAAAATGCTGACTTGATGATCATCTTAGGCTCAGCCTTTAGGCACAGAAACCTAGTTCCCGATGTTCCAATAATTCAAGTCGATATTAATAGCGTAAGGATAGGTAGGAACTTCCCTGTGGACATTGGCATAGTAGGCGATGCAAAATCCGTGGCTAAGTTGCTAACAGAAAAAGTATCGAAAAAGGAGCCTGATAAGGAGTTTTTTGATAAGATCAATGAGATGAGAAAGGATTACTTCAAAGAGATAGAGGAGGATTCTAAGGATATGAGTGTACCCATAAGCCCAGGCTTTTTGGTGCAATCCATAAAAAGGCATGCAAAAAGAGATTCTTTGATCTGTGTCGATGTTGGAGACCACACTTATTGGTTCTACAAAAAGTATGTCTGTGAAGGAGAAGAAACCTTGATGTCATCGAACATGGCGAGCATGGCTTTTGCTCTTCCTGCTTCCCTTGCAGCTCAACTGGACTTCCCAGATAGGCAGATCATATGTGTAACAGGGGATGGAGGCTTTGCCATGCTCATGGGTGATTTTACAACAGCAGTCCAGAACGATCTACCAATAAAAGTGATAATCTTCAATGATAATAAGCTGAAGAACATAAGGAAGGAGCAGAGCATGTATGGTTTTCCTGAGTTCGCCACGAATCTAACTAATCCTAACTTCGCTGACTTTGCCAAGTCCTGTGGTGGCGATGGCTACAGAGTTGAGAAGCCTGAAGAATTAGACTCTGCCTTAGAAAAAGCCTTTTCATCGAAAAAGCCTGTTATAGTCGATGTAATTATAGACCCTGTCAAAATCTCGCCTAAATGATCTAAGGAGGAAAAGCCTTCAAAGCCTCTTCCCTTAGTTTAAGGAGATGACTATTTGTCAAGGATTTTTCTCTTTCCATGATCTTGTGTATGCCCTCCAAAATGAACAAGGCGACATCGTGTCTGTGTATCCAAACACAACTTCCACAGCCCCACACAAGCTTACCACTTAGCATTCCTATGGTTAGACCGCCTCCAGTTCTACCATCTTGGCAAGGATAAAAGGGGCAAAAGCACCAAGTGCAATCTTGACCTTCAAAATGGCAAGGATAGTATTCACAGTCTTTCTTCTCGCCTAGAAGCTTATCGTTCTTGATTTCTTCCTCGACTTGAGCATCCATTATAGCCAATGAGTGATACACCTATCTTTTTGATATAAACTATGCTCTTCTGACTATAATTCGTTAGCATTATATAGCCTTTTAGGATTTGCTAAAGTTTAAACACTACTCTTGATCTAACAATTTAGGTGATGATTTGCAACCTGCTATTCCAAAAGGAAAAGCTATAGGGTTCAAGCCCTTGATAGAAGAATGGAGCTATTACTCTCTCGATGATGGTAATATACTAGGGGTCAAAGTCGTAGTCTCGAAGGTCATAAAAACCGAACAATTCGATGCAACAGGTTTACCAGTCTATGTCTTTCATTCTACAAATGTTGTCCAAGTGCTCACACAAGATGAGTACAAAGCAATGGTAAAGCTTCAAAAGTAAAATAGGATTATTCCTCTTTTGGGAGAGAGATCGTAACTATCCCTTCTTCATCCTTTACCATCTTTACTGTTATCCTTCTCGGAGGAGTTCTGATCCCCCTCTCCCATATCTTCTTGTTCAACTCTGAAGATAGTTTTATTTCGGATGATCTCATATGCTTCATGGCAAACTCTTTTATGATGTTTATCGTTCTTTTTGCCCTTCTCTGCCTAGGCGATATCATCGCTTTCTTTAGGGGAATGGTGTAAATCCTTTCTTGAGTAACTTCCTTCTCTGCCAATTACATTATCACACCTTGAGCTTCTTTCTTCTCCACATCCTTCTTTTTGGATTCGTTCTCACCTTTCTCTTTGTTCTTATAATCACCCAAGCAGGTACAGGAGAATTTTGCTTTGTTTTCTTTACCAACCTTTTCTTTAGCCCAGAAGGTTTTATAGAGCCCAATTCTATCACTACGCCCATCTTATCTTGAATTCTTTCTTAGGCTTCTGAATAGCTAGTAACAATTGCTTAAATTCTTCATCGTTAAGGGGATTTCTAATCTTTCCAGAAGAAGCAAGTTGAATAATATACTCCTCTACAATGCTTGCCAATTCTGGCTTTACTATCTTTATATTGTTCAATCTCTGACGAGCCTCTGATGTAAGCAAGACCTTTAACAACCTATCCTTTATAATTTGCTTCTTTGCTTCTTCAATGCGAGCTTCATCCTGGCTTTCAGCGCCTTCAGCCATCTTTACCACCTTATGAATACCTTGCCAAAGAAGGGTTTGTCTTGACAAGCTCCTCGAATATTTCTGTGCTGAGCCTATCTAACAATGCTCTGCCCTGACTTGTCAGAATTCTGCCCCTTTTGTTCAACTTTGTAACTAAGCCTGATGCTTCTAATTGCTGTATAGCCTTTCTTACGGCTGCGCCTCCAGCATCTCTATGATGGGTTAGGGAGTACCCAACCCTCTTTCTCCCACCATACATTGTCCTCAAATCGCTAATTCCAATGGGACCATGGAGATAGATCTTGCGCAGTAATGAAGCGCAGCGTGTATACCACCAATCCCTATCTTGAGGGATTCTTTCTGCATGAGAGCCAGTCTTCACATAAATAGCCCAAGCTGGAACTGAGACTTGAGGATACTTTTTCCTCAACTCTTCAGCCAACCTCTTTATCAGCAAATCCTGAGGAACGTCATGAACAGTTACCATTTTTATCTTAACACCACAGATTTTTGATTGGTTTTAAGCCTTTTGTAATTTATCTTCATCATTAGATATATTTAGGTTTTGATCAGATATCTTTCGTTCAATTATTTTTCTATAAACATGACCACATTCTAGGCATTTTATTCTGATCGCTTTTGGCCTACTCTCAACCCTTACAAGAGCGTTTAAACCTGGGACTATGAACTTTTTACATCCCTTGCAGAAGAGTTGCCTTTTTTCGTAGGGTAGCCTTATGTTGAACTTCATGCATATTCTTCTTGCAATAGATGCTTGCCTTTGTGCTAATTTCATATTATCTCTAGCATTCTTCAGAGCGTTTTCTAGCAATATGTCTATTCTTTGCATGGCAAGGTCTTTTATACGCGAGGGCAAATCCTTCAAAATATAAAGGAGGGCTTTGATAAAAGATTGACTTTGCAATCTAAAAAATCACTCGTAATGATCCTTGCTGAATCTGCTTTAGAGTTGATTCCTAATGAAGTTTGGAAGCATCCATCAGTTGTTAAGCATGCATCATCAAAAGGAAAGAAAGTTAGCGAAATATTGCTGGATAGAAGTTATCATCATTCAGCCATGTTAAAGCTAAAGGATGCTGACAAAAGAGGAAGGCCAGACATAGTTCATTTCTCCCTCCTTGAGGCAACTTCTTCTCCCCTATACACGAGAGGTTTAATGGAAATCTATGTTCATACTATTGCTGATGAAGTAATTAAACTAGGAAAATATGTTAGATTGCCAAAGGCTTACTTTAGGTTCGAAGGGTTAATGGAAAAGTTGTTCAAGGAGAGAAAGATACTATCATCAAATAATGAAACCTTACTCGAAATGAAAAAGCGATCCTTTAAAGAGCTTATATCTGAAATAAAGCCTTCTATTACTATAGGCCTATCAAGATTAGGAGAAAGGAATGATTTTGAAGGAGTTGCAAAAGAATTGTCAAAATATGATAAGCCCGTGTTTGTTGTTGGAGGCTTCCCTAGAGGTCATTTCTCTCAAAGCATAACATCAAATTTCGATAAATTATACTTTTGCCATGAGTTGCCCCTTGAAGCCCACGTAGTAATAGCGAGAATTGTTTACGAGTTTGAGAAGCAATTAGATAATATAAAATAGAATTAAATTTTTCATTCTTTGACTGTATTAGGCTGAATTGGGGTGCACCGAAAACTCCTGAGTTTATAATGGCTGATATGCTGAAAGCCGCTGAATTAAAGTTAATGCGCCCTGAAGAATTTCGCAAGAACACCGTGAAGTTTGGTTGGGAATTATGGGATGCAGAGCAGGGTTGAAGGTCGAGCGTGAATTTATATATAGATTTAAAAATAAAAAGAAAACATAGAGGTGTGGAGAGCATATAGGCTTTAACGTTCTGGTGAGTTTAGGATAAAGAGGCATAACAGTAAAGGGGGTGTAATTGAAAGTAAAACAACAAAGGGTAATTAAGAAGCAAAAGAAAAAAAGATTAAAGAGTGATAAAAAACACGGTTTTCATAGATAGTATAATAGCATAACAATAAAAAGATAGGTGTGTTTATTTGAGTTTCTCCTTCTCTATTAAGAATCACAACCTTTTAAAGCAGTATAGGATCAATAATCTTGAAGGAAGTTGGCTAAGAAGAGAAAGAGCAGAGGAAGGGCAAAAGGCGGTAAAGGAAGGTCGGATTATGTTCAATGTAGCAACTGTGGAACATTGGTACCAAGAGACAAAGCCAAAAAGTTCACTTCAAGAGTTAGCCTAGTAGAGCCATCTTTGGCAAAAGAGCTTAGGGCTGCTGGAACGTATATAGCTGCACCAAAGACTGTTAAGTACTATTGTGTATCATGCGCTGTTCATTATGGTTTAGTAAAAGTAAGGGCTAGAGATGAGCGTAGGCTATATTGAGAATCATTAGATATTCATTGAATTTTAATATTCACTTCACGAATGATTTCCAATAAAAATTTTTTCTGATGCTATATAGTAAACCAGATATAAATCGATAGGTAAAGCACTATAAGGCTGAAGATAAATGAATGAGTCAAATTGACTCCTTTAGATATATTCAGCCCTCCCGCAAGAAGTATAGCACTCCAAATCTGCATGGGAATAAGGATGATATTTGAAAATTGAAGGTCTGAAAGATATGAGTAGATATGTAAGGGAATGAAACTTAAGGCTATAGTGGCAAAAAGCTCCAATTCGCCTCCGATCCTTGTTTCTGTGGTAATTAATGAGAATAATTCAGCGAGTATGAAAGTCAATAGCCATCCTGTAACGAGTGTAGATATTACTGGGTTTATGATTCCTTTACTTGGCACTGAGAGTAGAAACTGATTTGAACGTGAATATAGGTTTGCGATTGAACCAAATGCCAAGGCTAAAATAGTTACAATTATGCAGCCCCACTTTGAGTAAGTTACGCGCTTGAAGATTGGTGCAAGAGTGATGATAGAAAGAGATTTTAGGGCAAGACTGGTTTTCTCTTTTATCAAAGGCTTCATACCTAGTTTCTCTAGCAAACGCTTACCTTTCTCAGTTAATGTATATCTCCTATCAGCATCTCTGGCCACGAAATCTTTCAAATAGTAGAGATGGTAGTAGATGGAGCCAGTGCTTAATCCTGTCTCACGTTTTATCTCTGTGAAGCTTACGCTCCCCTTCTCCCCTATTATTTCTAGGATTCTAACCCTTGCGGGGCTATTTGTTATGTCGGAGAGCTTATCAGCCTTCAATGGTGCTCTTTCTTTAAAGAGGTTTTAATGCAAAAGTATTTATCTTATATGATATACGACCCATTTTAGATAGGTTAAGATTCTTTGCCCGAATTCGAATATAGCTTCATAGGTTACGATCCACTTACGCAAGTCAGAGCGAGTGGGAGAGAGGTAGATGTCTCCCCAAAGGCGGCTAGAGAAGTCTGTGCCCTTATAAAGGGCATGAATATATCCAAGGCTAAGAAGTTCTTGGAAGACGTGATAAACAAGAAGCAAGCAGTGCCTTTTAGAAGGTATAAGAAAGAAGTACCACATAAAAGCTCTCAATTCAGATTCCATGCTGGAGGTTACCCAGTAAAGGCTGCACAAGAAATTCTTAAGGTCATCAAGAATCTTGAGGCTAATGCGGAGTTTAAAGGACTGGATACTGAGAAGATGGTCATAGTACACGCCGCAGTCATGAAAGGCATGAAGGTTAAAAGATACACGCCTAGAGCTTTTGGTCGTTCTTCGCCAAAATTCAATACTTTAGTACACATAGAGATAGTAGGAAAGGAGGTTGCATGATGTCAGCCATTAAGAATATTATGAAGAATTATGCAAAGAGTGCTGAACTTGATGAATTTCTACAGAAGGAGTTGGCTGATGCAGGATATGGAGGAGTAGACGTTTTTAAGACACCTATAGGGACAAGAATAACCATCTTTGTAACAAGACCTGGCTTGGTTATAGGAAGACGTGGCATGGGGATTAGAGACCTTACATCCATGATAGAAAAAAAGTTTGGTTTGCCAAACCCTCAAATCTCAGTCTTAGAAGTAGAAGTCCCAGAGCTTAACCCCATGGTCATGGCCAACAGAATAGCCCAGAACATTGTAAGAGGCGGAGCCTTTAGAAGAGCTGCCCTTTGGGCTTTGAATTCTATAATGAACGCTGGTGCCATGGGTGCAGAGATAATAATTTCTGGGAAGTTGAGAAGTGAAAGATCACATTATGAGAAGTATAGAGCAGGGGTAGTTCCTAAGAGTGGAGATCCTGCATTGAAGGCTGTAAGAGAGGCTTCGGGGCATGTACTGCTTAAGATGGGGCTCTATGGGATAAAAGTAAGAATCGCCTTAAAGGATGCTATACCTCCTGAAGTTGAAATCATAGAAAAGAAGCCTGAAGAGAGTATTCAAAAGGAGGGAGAAGGTGTTGCCGAAACTAAAGAGTGATGAGTTAAGAAAATTGAAGGATGAGGAGCTTCAAGAAAAGCTATTTGAGCTAAGGGCTGAGTTGGTCAAGTTAAAGAGTGCAGCGAAAAGAGGTACTTTAAGAAAGGAGACTGGAAAGATTCGGGCTATAAGAAGATCAATAGCAAGAATCATTACATTGATAAACGAGAGAAAGTAAAAATTTTTCATATTGAAAATTAGCGATGAAGTAAGGGTTAAAATTTCAATGATATGTATATGAAATTTACCTTGATGCCATGGCTATTCTTTCTTGCTCGTTCTTCTTCTTCACTGCATAGCTGTTTACATCCCCATTTGCAGCCATTATTATCTCATCTGCCAAGGCTTCTTCTATGGTCTTTGGACTAGAAAAGCTAGCCTCTCTTGCTCCTTCTGCAATGAACCTTAAAGCCAGATCAAGTCTTCTTAAGGGAGATATATCCACTGAAAGATGATAGACTACACCACCATAGCTTATCCTAGTCGTATCTTCGTTGGGAGATGCATTTTCAATAGCACGAATAAGATGCTCTACAGGGTTACCGCCAGTCTTTAAGTGAATTATGTCGAAGGCTGTCTTGACTATGTTTATGGCTCTTGCCTTTTTTCCTCCCATCCTACCTGTATTCTTGGCATATTTTTTACCGAAGTGCATCAGATTGTTAACGAGGCGCTCTACCACGTTCACTTCAGCCTTTGCAAATCTATGATGCTCATGCCTTCCCATTGATGTTGGCATAATCATAGGTTTAAGAGAGATAACTCTCTCTAAGCCCTTGTCCTTAACCTTAACTTCACTCATATCCCATTTTCTGAATAGTAATAGCTTCTCTTCAGCCATGATCTCATCTCCTAGGTTTTTCTTTTTTACCCAAGACGAGCATATTTAGGGAGACTCCGTTGACTGTAGAAACTTTCCATCTTACTCCAGGTATATCTCCCATAGACCTTCCCATAGAGCCTCCTATCCCTTCAATTACGACTTCATCATGCTCATCCACATAATTTAATGCACCATCACCTGGAAGGAAGCTTGTTATCTGCTTGCCATTCTTCACCAATTGAACACGAACACATTTTCTTATGGCAGAGTTAGGCTGCTTTGATTCAACTCCAACCTTCTCCAAGACTATGGCTCTGGCTTGAGGAGCACCTTCAAGAGGGTCTGCCTTCTTATCGAGCATCAATAGCCTACGCTTATAGTACTTATCAGACCATCTTAGCTTCTGCTTTTTCCTCCTCAATTTTCTAGCAGCCATTTCTCCTCTAGGAGACTTTGATTTAGACAATCTAACCACCAGACTTTACTGTCCAATATAAAAGATTTTAGAACGATCTTTTCAACTTTGCGCTTTAACGATGATTCCATAGGAGAAAGCAAAAATATATATCCCTTCCAACATTGGTGATTGTAGGCATAGAGCTATAGTGAAACACTCAGTAAAAACTGGATTTAGTTTCGGTTTGACCTCAGCGATAATTACAACTCTAGGATTAATGGTAGGCCTGACTTCTGGCACCCGCTCAGAACTTGCTGTTATTGGTGGAATATTAGTAATAGCTATAGCAGATGCATTTTCAGATGCACTGGGAATTCATATATCTGAAGAATCAGAGTGCAAGCACACGTTAAGGGAAATATGGGAATCAACGATCTCCACTTTTCTGACTAAATTTATCTTCGCAACTACATTTATTGTTCCTGTCTTGCTATTTCCACTGACAACTGCAGTTATAGTAAGCATTATTTGGGGGCTATCTCTTTTAGGAATCTTTAGTTTCTATCTCGCAAAAGAGCAGAAGGCAAGAGCTTGGAAAGTTATCACAGAGCATTTGTTAATTGCAATTATAGTTGTAATTATAGCGAATTTTGTTGGAGACTTTATCAGGTCGGTCTTTGTCTAATACTATAAATGCCAAAGAACTCAATCATTACATCGAAATTGTCTGTGAAAACTCTTTCCAAAGACTGCTTCCTTTTTCTATCGTCTTAACAACCTTCCCACAGACAAGGTGTTTCTCGACGCTCTCTTTATGACCGCTGGTATCTGTCAGAAAGAAGCGATTTCCTTCGATTCTTGTAATCTTATGGACAACACATATAGGAACTTTCCCGCCTTGTAGCCATCTGAAACTTGGGTAAACGATTATATCTCCCTCTTTCAACTCTTCTGGCTGTAACTTTCGCTTTATGATCAGCAAGTCACCTTCGTTGATCAAAGGCTCCATGCACTTTTCCATGGCAAATAAGAAAGAATTCGTTTCAGTGACTTGTCTGCACATTTCACACTTAATTAACGCTAAGGCTTTTTCATCCTTTGCTAATTCTTCATCAACGCCATGTCTTGCAATGAATTCTAGGAGAAACATAAGCATGACTCTGTAAGCTTCAGCGTAAATGAAAAATGGCGGACAATCCTTCTTCATATCACAGTCAGCACAATTTTCTCTGATGATTCCTAGGATTGAATTTAACAAATCGCCAAGGGCTCTTTGGCAGGTTGCTAAGTATTTCATGATTGCGCTTGGTATTTCATCAGCTTCCCTTAGATTTTGATTCTCTTGAGGCAATTTTAAATCATCTTCCCATCAACTTTTTCCATAATTCTGTGTCTCTTTTAATGATCTGGACGACTATGCCACAAATCCTTTCAGTTGAGGTGAGTCCCTCATCAGGGGTTGGTTCAAAGTCGCCTTTCGTTCTAACATAGATCGAACCTTCTTTCCTAACTATCTCAACTATCCTTCTGATATGACAGTCTCCTGGACCCGCTCTCAATACAGCTATATCGCCAACATTTATAGTAAGGGGATCGATGGACCTTTTGATGAGTACTAGATCACCTTCCTCTACAGTAGGTTTCATGCACTCTTTACTCGATGCCCTTATGATAGGCTTTTTCTCTGTGAGCTGACAGACAAAACACACCAAAGCCGGCCACCATTCTTCTAAAGATAATGAGCTATTCGAAGCCCAGGATACTAAACCATCCCAGATACCATTGAATAGTGCGAAAACAGTTTCACGAGAGAGAAGCTCACAGCCTTCTTTTCCCTTAGATTTTGGACATTTAGAACAATATTCTTCGATAATAGACTTCTCTAGAGCTCTAGCCATCTCATCGAAGTATAGAGTTACATCTTCTATGATCTTCTTTGCTTTCTGTTCACTCATAATACTTTTTACGCTATTTTTTAAACTCACATGAATTTAAAAGTTCTTTCTCATAATTTCTCTTAAAGCTTTAGTGAGTAGCCTTTTTTATTCTATAGCCTTCTGGAATTTCCATTGCTTCTGAAAGGCTGAATTTATGTCTTAGAAATTTGCTTATATTATTATGCACAATTCCAAGCTTATAGCGACTTTTCAATAGCCTCATAAAGCTTAAACTGACGTATCTTAATCGAAGCAAGAACTTCTTAGATGCATAGTAGATCATGTTGTAAATCTCTTTCAAAGGAACGGCTTTAGGAGATATTTCTGGAGCATAGACTCCTTTCTCCCAGTGCTCATCCTCATTCAATAACCCCTTTGATGCCAAATCTGCCCATAAAGGAGTCCCAGGATGAATTTCTAAAGGATGAAAGATCGGTACATCGATATCCAACTTTTGAGCAAAGTTGAGGGTATTTTGAATTTCTTCTCGAGTCTCGTCTGGAGCCCCAACTATGAAAGAACCAACGATGATATCAATGCCAGCCTTTCTCGTAGCTTTGGTGGCTGCTATAGATTGTGATGGTACTATTCCCTTTTTGTAGAAATCGAGGATTCTTTGATTTGCGCTTTCCATGCCATAGTAGATGATTCTACATCCAGCCTTGGCCATAGCCCTTAAAGCATCCATGGATATGCAGTCAACCCTGGCATCACAGACCCAATCCATATCGATCTTATTTTTCTTCATTAAATTGCATAATTCTATCACTCTTTTTTGGTTCAAGGCAAAGTTGTCATCGACGAATATTATTTGCCTAAACCCTTGATGGTAAAGCATCTCTAACTCTTCCAAGATGTTTTCTGGAGACCTAGGCCTCCATCTTCGACGTGCAAATAGAGAACAGGCACAATAAGTGCAATTGAAAGGGCAACCACGAGAAGAGACCATAGAAGTGAACTTTTTCGTAGCAACAGTTAATCCAGCTAGAGTTGATCTGTATTCTTTCTTTAGCAGACTTCTATCAGGAAAAGGAATTTTGTCCAATTCTTTGATAAGTGGCCTATCTGGTGTGAAGACTATTCTATCTCCTTCTCTAAAAACTATGCCTCTAACATCTTTGATGTCTTTTCCCTTTTCCAAGCAGTTTGCTATTTCTAGGCATGTAAACTCTCCTTCATCTCTGACTATCAAATCCACGAAGGGATATTTCCTTAAAATTCTCTCAGCATTAAAGGTAGCATGATAATTACCAAAAGCGATTTTAATGTTTGGATTGATTTCTTTAACCTTCTCAGCTATGATTGCAGCTGATCTTCCTGAGCTAGATAATGTTGAAAAGCCTAGAAAGTCTGGGTCCTCTTTCTTAACCCATGATAATGCATCTTGAAGAGAAGTTTGACTTGCAGCGTCAAGAACAGAAACATCAAAACCATTTTGTTTTAAAAAAGTAGCAATATATAACAATCCTAAAGGTGGCCAAGATGCTGGAGCAGTAATAACATGAGTCCAAGATTCACTCGCTCCAGGGTTTATGAATGAGAACTTCATCTTAATCACATATAATGATCCATCTATCCAATTGTTTTGTAATAAAAGATTTGCTTTTTTAAATAGTTTGGATTCTCGATTTTGTTAATAAAATCAAGTATTAAAATAATTTAAATTTTGAAGATAGTCGCCAAATCGACTCAACTCTTCTACATGCTTTATCTTTCCCTTACTCGCTTTTGCCAATTCTCTTCTGAAGAATAGGTCTATCTTTCTACTCTTCTCTTGAAGGATCATGGCAGCCCTTTTTGTTAACGCTCTTCCTTTTTTATCCAAATCCAGAAGAAGAATTATCTTTTTGTACTTTTCAGCCTTAATGGCCAATTTTACTAAGCTTTCATTATGACATAGCAAGAACAGATCTCCATTAAACCCTATCGATTCAAGGGCCTTTGCATCACGCTGCCCCTCAACCACGACTAAAGCACCGTTTTTACATTCATCGTTTAATCTTTTCGTGAATAGCATCAATTCTTGAAGAGTATCTTGATTTGATTTAAAGTCTATCATACCATTTACCTTGATGATAGCAATGAATAATAGTGTTCATTGTGAATATAAGTATTGTCTTATTTCTACTTAAGGCTAAAGAAAAAATTCTCCACTCTTTTTGCGAATACTTTCCATTCTTCTATAGGGATTCTAAATTCAATAAACTTACACACCATTCCGCTGATAGGAAAGTCTGGCAAGTACTCATGAGTAAGGATGTAATCTCTAGAAAAGGGAGGTTGATAAGGAACTGGAATTTGGTCAAAAAATGCATATATTTCTAACTTGCCTTCTATCGATGATTGGATGATTTTGCTCAGATAAAGTACTCTTATGTGAGGGATTTCAACCTCTAGAGTAATGGGAAGGCTCGATCCAGCGTCTATAAGGAATTTTGTAAGAATAGAACCACGAGCTACAACCTTGAATTCTAAATTGCCATCTTCCTTTGGCAGATTAAAGTAAATCGCATACTTGATGCTGTCAGATTCTACCAATCTGTCTGATTTATTATGAAGCATTATTTGGGAGGATATCGTCGGCCTTAGCTCTGGCTCTTTGCTCATAGAGACCTTTTCTAATTTTACATCAAGATACCTAGATACATCGTAATAAGAACTCATCAGAATCTATTCGATTTTGCATGATATAAACAAATCCTATTCCTTAGGGAAGGGATATGAATTTTGGTAGCTCCTGTCTGTCGCACGCCTGGGTAAACCCTATACTTCATCTTTTATCTGCTAGGGCCGTCAGCGAGCTTTATGACAGGAGCCATAAAATGTTAATTAGATTCTATAGGTTAAGTTTTTCGTTTAAAGTACTCTGAATGTGAATTTATAACACTAGTCTTTATGAAACTGATTCTTTCTCTTACTTTTTATTCTATGCATACCTTGTTTCGGCAAGTCATAGGCCTAGAAAACCAGCAAGATGTTTACCAAAGATAAGAGTTATAAGCAGAGGTTAGGTGTTTTAAGGGTTATACATGAAAAAGATAAGGATAGTTCTTGTAGCCCATGATTCCAAGAAAAAGAGTTTAGCTGAGTGGGTAGCCTACAACAAAGAAATCATAAAAAATTTCGAAATCTGGGCCACAGAGAGTACGGGCAAGATAATCGTGGAAGAAATCAAATTGCCAGTGAACCTCCTTCTTTCCGGGCCTCTTGGAGGTGATGCTCAAGTAGGTGCGATGACTGCTGAAGGGAGAGTTGATATGATAATATTCTTTTGGGATCCACTGACTCCTCAACCTCATGATGTAGATGTGAAAGCTCTTTTACGTTTGGCAGTATTGTATGATGTCCCTATCGCCTGCAACCGAAGCACCGCTGATTTCCTGATTTCTTCGTCTCTGCTCAGAGACTGGGAACGTTACATAGATGAGCACAAGAGACCGGAGATTCCAAAGTAACATAAAATCAAATACAACATCGCTGCCAATGGGAGAAAGATTAAATCAAAGTGCTGGGCTTAGTTTTAGAAGAGATGAAGAATTGCTGAATGTATAATTGGCATAAATTTATGCTCACAGTGCTTTTTGTTTTACCATATCAATGACTTTACTCAAATTCACTTCAAAGACAGATACAGGGTTTCTTAGCTTAAAGTTCTCTAAAACTAAGGGATGTATCTCTCCAATTATCCCAAGCTTATTCTTTGCTGAAATTATCTCTGCAACCCTACCTGATGTAAAGGATGGATGATTAGTAGGAATGGTATTTATGCTGAGATTAAAAGTCTGTAGGAGAAGAGAGCTAAGAATCGATTTGACTTCTGTATAGTTGGCTGTAGAATGAGATACTGCTGTAGCAAGATGATAATCCTCTCTGATGCCATTAGGAGTTCTTAAATCCTTAGAGTATACTTTCGATATTTCGAATATTCTTTGTGGATACTCCTCATGTAAGTTCTTTGATAATACTATAAGCAAAGATGGGAATATATTATCTCTAAGAAATTCATACTCAATGGATTTTGGATTCTCGACCTTGACTATGGTTTTAGCCTTTCTTCTTGTAAACTCATAAAGGGCTTTTTCACTTATCAAGTGATAATTCATGACCTCTATGCAGCCTAAGCCTATCATAGCATCTCTAGCCAAGCCTATTAATTTTAGATCGTCATGATACTTTCCAGCCTTTTTGAATTCTGGTAAAGTTGGAGTAAGCTTTTCAAATCCATAGCCATAAGCTATCTCTTCAACTAAATCAACTTGATGTAGTATATCAACTCGATATCTTGGTATTAATGCCGTTAGCTTTCCATCCTTTGATGCTACGCTTATTCTGCTTCTCTCTAAACTTTCATGAATTTCTTCATCATTGAGCCTTAATCCTAGGAGATCGTTTGCCAATTTTCTATCAACTTCCATCTGTTGAAGGCTCATATCAGGAGTGATTTTGGCTGAATTACCAAGCCTTATTTTCACAGATTCAATCTTAGCGCCAATATCGCTCAAAGCTGCAGCTATTATAGCTAGAGAATCTTCATCAGCTTTTAGGTCAGTGGCTGTTATCTCAATGAGCAAATTCTTCGTTTCTGGAGTTAATCTAGTCAATTCTCCATTTATTATTGGAGGAAATGACAAAACATGATCTAAACTATCCATTATCAAAGGATATCTGTCAAAACTAGACACTATATGCCCATATTCTCTTCCAACATCTGTTTTTTCTAAGATTTCTTTCATGCTCATCTCTTCTTTTTCTCCTAATGGAATGAATTTGAAATCTGGATGGACTGTTGTGTATTTTATAGGAGGCTTTAATACATCGAAGTTATGAATTCCAATGGACATCTTTCTTCTACGCCTTCCTATACCTTCATGTAGGTCTTCTTGCATGGAGATTATCTCTTGGATTAGTTCATCATTAAGGGTTATCCCTCTAGCAACAAGACTAACGATAAATGGTCTAACATGCTGCGTTGATTCATCAACGATGATCTCAACTTCTCCTTCATTTATTGCATAATTCGGTGCACCTCTCTCAAAGCCTAGTATGCCATTTAAAGATCTGGCTATTCCATAGATGGTTGAGAAGTCAGGCCTGTTTGGATTGTATTCTATCTTTACATAATCATCTGTAGCCTCTTCAAGGGTAACGCCAAGATATGGGATTTTATCTATTAAATCCTTTGTAGATAATTCTCCCTTTATCAAACTCTTTAATTTATCATAATATAATGTTATTACAGGCATAGAGGCACCTTCCTAAGCCAGCCTAAGTTATTTTCATAAAGCTCTCTTATGTCATCTATTCTTAATCTAGCCATTATTATTCGCTCTAAGCCTCCTCCCCATGCTAGTACTGGGTTCTTTACACCTAATGGTAAAGTCACTTCAGGCCTGAATATACCCATGCCACATAATTCCATCCAACCAAAGCCCTCCACATGAACTATAGATTGTAAAGATGGTTCTGTGTATGGAAAATAGGTAGGCCAGAACTTTACCTTCTTCAGACCAAGTATTTTATAGAACTCACTAAGAATTCCCATAAGATCACGTAAAGTAACCCTTTTGCCAACAACTATTCCCTCTATCTGATGAAGCTCAGCAAGATGCTTTGGATCAAGCTTCTCGTTTCTGAATACTTTATCTACAGAGAATACTTTTGCTTCAGATACTTTATGATCTGCAAGGTACTTAACAGTCACAGCAGTTGTGTGAGTCCTTAAAACAAGTCTCTTTGCTTCATCCAAAACCCAATTGTACCCCCACCCTTTAGAGCCTGTATTCCAGCCATTAGTATGAGTTCTTGATACTTTTTCTATCAAGCTTGGGCTTGATATGCTAGGCTCTTTCACTTTAGATACATAAAAAGTGTCTTGCATATCTCTAGCAGGATGATCCTGTGGTACAAACAAAGCATCAAAATTCCAGAAGGCTGGTTGAATAATTGGGCCTAGTATTTCCTCAAAACCTAATGAGATAAAGGCTTCTCTAACTTCGTCTATGAAAAGTTGTACAGGATGCTTTTTGCCAGGATAAATGGTTGGTGCTACTGCTTCAACATCGAGAGAGCGAAGCCTACGCTGTCTCCACTTTCCACTTATTATCAAGTCAGGAGTTAGATAGTCTATTTCTTTAACTTCCTTTATGGTCTCAGCAGTCTTCCTACCAAGCTCTGTAAGAGAAATATTCACGATCTTGATAGGCTTCTTCATGAGATAGTTAGGCCTTTTCATCAACTCGTTTACAACTTTTTTATCTTCCTCTGATAATTCTTCAAAAAATAATCCTTTCTCACTGATTTCTTTCAGTAAAGACTCTTCCAATGTGCTTTGATCAGATTTTAAAAGCTTCACGATTACCTTGCCTTCAATACTTGATGTGCTTATCCAGCCCTTCGATCTAGCATAACCAAAAGCAGCAGAGAACTCTTGAGGGGTTGAGTTTAAGGCTTTGCTAAGTTCATCAAGCTTAGCCTCTCCATTCAACTTTTTCAAAATTTCTATCAAACGCCTCTCTGGAAGGCCTTGCTCTATCGCCCTCTTACCTTCTTCTAAAATTTCGATTTTATGGTGAACCTTTTCTTCAATTTTTATCATTTCCTTTGATCTTAGCCATTCTACAGCCCTTCTTGCCTGATCCATACTCATATTAACTCTAGAGGCTACATCCTCAAGCAAGCCCCCACCATTTCTTATCAGTGATAAAAGGAGTTTTCTCTCCAAAGCATGCAAGGGCTTCAATTTCAACTCAATTTGATTAAGACAGTTTTTTAAGGATTGTTATATAGCATTCTAATCTCTTAGGATGAATTTGTCTATTATTCTCTTCGCTTTTTCTCTTTTCCTTTGATGATCAGAAAGAAAAGCTTTGACTTTATCTGCCAATTTTTGCTTATGCTCACCACAAAGTAAGCAACCATTTTTACAATTATTGTAAGTTTCAGATAACGATTTATCATCCCAGTCGAACAAGAAATATTCGTAAAAGTATACAGGGCATATGTCTGGATTCCCGCCTTTCTCTCTCTGCTCCTTTACTGTTGGTAGCCCTCCAGTGAAGGCATTCTTTACCTTTCTCTCAGCTTGCTCTAATGAATCTGTTGTAA